>JBFYZZ010000088.1:0-37154 GCA_041309225.1 Deltaproteobacteria bacterium
CGCCGCCGCCGCCGCGGCCGCCGCGGCCCTGGCCGTCCTCTCCCCCGCCGTCGGCCACGAGTTCGGCGAGGGGCGGGTCGAGGCCGGCTGCCTCGGCTTCGTGGCCCTCGCCCTGCTGTGGGCCGGCCGCTGGTGGACCGGGGGGCGACCCGTGCACCTGGCGGGCTTCGTCCTGGCCCTGGCCCTGGCGCTGGTCGGGTACCTCCACAGCGGGCCGATGCTGGTCCTGCTCCTCCCCTGCCTCGCCCTCGGCTACCTCGTGGCCGGGCGCCGGGCGCCCGACGGGAGCCCCGCGCCCTGGACCCGACCCCGCACCTTCGCGTTCCGTGGCCTCCTGTGGCTGGCCGCCCTCGGCGCGCTCGCGGCGGGAGCCCTGGCCTTCGCCCGACTGCACGTGAGCGCGGAGGGCCTGCCGTCCTTCTCGGCGTCCCTCATGAAGGACCCGGCCTACCACGGATGGTTCGACCAGAGCCGGGGGGGTGGGCTGCCGCTCCGCGACCTCCTCCTGCCCCTGCCGCTCGCCCGCCAGGCGGGATCGGGGATCGTCCTCCCCCTGGTCGCCCTCCTCGCGCTCGCCGCCCCCGGTCGGGCGGCCCGCAGCCTGCCCTGGTGGCTCGGCGCTCTGCTCCTCCACGTCCTCGCCATGGGCACCGTCCTCTCGCTCGCCGGCGAGGAAAGCCGGGTCGGATCCCCCTACGCCTACCTCCCCGTCGTCCTGCCCTTCCTCCTCCGATTCCAGTGGCCCCAGCGCTTCCTCCTGCTCGCCGACGTGTGCCTGGCGGTGCTGGCCGCGATCGGCCTCGCCGCCGCTGGGGACCGCGTCGCACGCTGGCGCCGTGCCGGTTCCCTCCCCGTCCGCGCACTGCCCGTCGCCCTCCCGTTCGTGGCGGTGGGCGCCGGCCTCCTCCAGGGGGGTGCCTCGTGGCCCTACCCCGTGGCTCCACCCCCGGCGCTACCCTCGATCGTCTCCCTCGTCGCCCGGGATCGGCCCGAGGGCGTCCTCGAGGTGCAGGTGGGCGGGAGGGAGGCCGAGCGGGCGTCCTGGCAGCAGTTCCAGTACGACCGTTTCCTGGCGGCCCTCGTCCACCGGGCGCCGATGTGCTGCCTCGAGCTCCCCCGGCGCCTCGCTCCCCTCTCGCTCGATCGCATGGTGGCGCGCACGCCCCTGATGGCGTGGATGCTCTACGGGTACCGCATGCCCGATCTCGGCATCGGCGGTGGTGTCACCCCGGAGGCCTGGGGCTACACGCACCTCGTGATCCACGGCCACGGCTGCAGCGAGGACATCCGCTCCCTCGAGAGCGTGGGCTGGACACCGAGGTGGCTGCCCGTGATTGAGGACCCGTCCGGGGAGCGGCTGTCGGAGAAGCGGACCCAGGGCCGAGCCACCCAGCCCGTGGAGGACCGCACCTGCGACGAGGTCCTGGCGCTCCTGTCCGACACCTACGGCCCACCCGCCGCCCGCGAGCCCGCGGGGGACGGCACCGTGGTCCTCTGGCGGCTGCCCCGCTCCCCCCTGCTGGCCGAGGTCGACCCGGCCCTCGCCGAGCTCTCCACTCCCAGCCTCCACCCCTCGCCTCCTCCGAAGCGAGAGGTGCTCCGCCCACGATGACGGGAGCACACCCCCCGGTCACCGCCTGGATCGGATCTTCTCCTCCTCCACCCTCCGGAGGGCCTCCTCGCTGGCCCCGGTGGGGTACTCTCCGCTGAAGCAGGCATAGCAGCAGGGTAGATCGTGGTACAGGTCCTGCAGGTCCTCGAGGGACTGGTACACGACGGCGTCGGCCTCGAGGTAGTGGCGGATCTGATCGAGCTCGTAGTGGGCCGCGATGATCTCGCGCTTCACCGACATGTCGATCCCGTAGATGCACGGGTGCGTGATCGGGGGTGCGGCGGAGGCGAAGTAGAGCTCCCGGGCCCCCGCCTTGCGGAGCAGCCGTACGAGGTGGCGGGAGGTGGTGCCACGGACGATGGAGTCGTCCACCACGGCCACCTTCTTGCCCCGGATCACGTCCGGGATGGGGTTGTGCTTCTGCCGGACCATGGTCTCGCGCACGGTCTGGTTCTGGGTGATGAACGAGCGGCCCACGTGGTTGTTCTTGGCCAGGCCCCGGCGGTAGGGCACCCCGAGCTCCTCGGCCAGGCCCGAGGCGAAGAAGTAGGACGAGGCGGGGACATCGATGACGATGTCCGGCTCCAGGCCCTGCTGGCGGAAGTTCCTGGCGAGGCGGCGACCCATCCGCACCCGCTCGGTGGCCACGACCCGGTCGTGGATGATGGAGTCCTCGCGGGCGAAGTAGATGTACTCGAACACGCAGAAGGCCTGCCGGGCCCGGCGGCAGATGCTGGAGTGGAGCCGGTGGTGCCGGTCCACGAACACCGCCTCGCCGGGCTCCAGGTCGCGGATGCGCTCACACCCGAGCTGATCGAAGACCACGCTCTCGGAGGCGAGGACGTACACGATGCCGTGCTCGCTGAACCTCTTGCCGAGCACGATGGGCCGGATGCCGTAGGGATCGGCGAACGCCAGCATGCCCTGGCCCGCGATGATGCAGATGGCCGACCACGCGCCCTCCAGGCGGTCCTGGGTGGCGCGGACGGCATCGAAGATGTCGGGTACCGTGAGGTGCTTGAGGTCCCGCTGTTCGAGTTCGGAGGCGAGCGTGTAGAGGATCAGGGCGACGTCGTTGTCGGTGTCGACCAGGCGGTGGCGCTCGTCGTGCAGCCAGCGCCTCAGGGCCGTGAAGTTGGTCACGTTCCCGTTGTGCACCATGGCGAGGCCGAACGGGTAGTTCACCACGAGGGGCTGTGCGTCCAGCTCGCCGTTGGATCCGATGGTGGCGTACCGCACGTGCCCGAGGCCCGCGTGGCCGGGCAGGGTCGCCGGGTCGACGCCGCGGAACACGTCCATGACGTACCCGAGACCGCGCTTGAGGTGGAACGTACCGTCGAAGGTCACGATACCGGCCGAGTCATGGCCCCGGTGCTGGATGGCCACGAGGCCGTCGAGGATGGACCCGGTGACGTTGTCGTTGCCGAAGATGCCCACGATGCCGCACATGTCATCCACCTTCCGGGCCGGAGCCCGCCAGGAGATCGCGGAGGACCTCGCTGTAGAAACGGTGCTCGACCGCCAGGCCCCGCCGCTCGACCTCGTCGAGGTCGCCGGCGCCCCGCAGGTCCACCGGGGCCTGGGCGATCACCGCCCCCGTATCGAGACCCTCGTCCACCCAGTGCACCGTGATCCGGGTCTCGTCGAGCCGCTGCGACCAGGCCCACGCGTAGCCGTGCAGGCCGCGGTGGCGAGCCGTGTCGGCGGGGTGGATGTTCACGATCCGGTGCGCCCAGGCCCGGACCACCTCGGGCGGAAGGACCAGCATGAACCCGGCCAGCACCACCAGGTCGGGCGCGAGCGCCGCCAGCTCATCGAGGAGGGCTTCGCCGAAGGCGGCGCGCGGCCGGCCGCGGGAGGGGATCACCCGCGTGGGGATCCCCAGGGAAACCGCGATGTCCAGACCCCCCGCCGCGGGGTCGTTGGAGACCACGGCCGCTACGTCGCAGACGCCCCGGAGGACCCCACCCTGGACCTGCCGGACGATGGCCTCCATGTTGCTGCCGCGGCCCGAGATCAGGATGACGATGCGGGGCAGACGCGTCATGGGGCGACCCCACCGCTGGACCATGTCCGCAGGCCGATGTCGGACCGGTACCGCATGCCCTCGAAGCGGAGTCCGGCGATGCGGGCGTGCGCACGCGCCCGGGCGGCGGGGAGATCCGGACCGGCCGCCACCACGTGCAGCACGCGCCCACCGGCGACCCGCACCACGGGGCCGTCCCGGCGGGTGCCGCCGTGGAAGAGCAGACAGTCGTCGGTGTCGGGGATCTCGAGGCCCAGCACGGGGACGCCCGTGAGGGGGCGGTCCGGGTAGCCCTGGGCGGCCAGCACCACGTCGATCACGGTGCCCTCGCGGACGGCAGCGAGGCTCACGCCCGCCGGCGCCACCCGCCG
The DNA here is from genome assembly GCA_041309225.1 of Deltaproteobacteria bacterium. GTDB lineage: Bacteria > Myxococcota_A > UBA796 > UBA796 > JAFGLY01 > JAFGLY01. Next base: position 4,010 of record JBFYZZ010000088.1, read on the forward strand.
CAGCTCGCCGTCGGCCGCGGCGAGGAGGAGGTCGAGGAGGCTCCCGGAGAGCGCGGGTACGGCCACTTCGGTCTCAGGATCGCCGAACCGGACGTTGTACTCGAGGAGGCGGGGCCCGTGCTCGGTCACCATGAGCCCGAAGTAGAGCGCACCCCGGAAGGGGAGACCGTCGGCGGCCAGCCCCGCGAGCGTGGGCGCCACCACCAGACGCACCGCCTCCTCCACGACGGCCGGTGTGCAGCCCGGGACCGGGGTGAACGCCCCCATCCCACCGGTGTTGGGGCCCCGGTCGCCCTCGAGGAGCTGCTTGTGGTCCTGGCAGGGTGGCAGAAGGACGAGGTCACGGCCGTCGGTGATCCCCACGAGCGAGACCTCGTCGCCCTCGAGGCGCTCCTCCACCACGATGGAGGCGTCGTCGCCGTGGGCCTCGGCCAGGCGGGCCAGCCCGGCGTCCACGTCTACCCGCGATCCACAGACCACCACGCCCTTCCCTGCGGCGAGGCCGTCGTACTTGAGCACCACCCGGCCGTCGCCGGCGAGCGATGCGGCCTGGCGGACGCCCTCAGCCACGTGGAACCGGGCGGTGGCCACCCCGTGCCGCCGCATGAAGTCCTTGGCCCAGGCCTTGGACGATTCGAGGCGGGCGGCTGCCCGGATCGGTCCGAACACCCGGACACCGCGAGCGCCCAGGGCGTCGGCGGCACCCGCGGCCAGCGGCGCCTCGGGCCCGATCACGAGGAGATCGAACCCCCCGCAGGCCTCCACGAGGGAAGGGAGGTCCGAGGCGTCCACGGGTGCGGTGTGGGGGGTGCCGGCGTTGCCCGGCATCACGAGCACGGGCCCGCCCGACTCCCGCGCCAGGCGCCAGGCCAGGGCGTGCTCCCGGCCGCCCGATCCGAGGACGGCGATCCTCATGGCTGCACCTCCTCCCGCCAGCGGGCCAGGACGCGATCGCAGATCCGGCCGGCCTCGCCGACGTAGGTGTGGGGTCGGAGGGCCGCGAGGCGCGCGCGGATCGGCTCGGGTACGGTGAGGTCGTCGAGCGTGGCGTCGAGCGCCTCGCGCGTGACGGCCCGACCGCGGGTGGCGGCCTTGAGGCGGTCGTAGGCGTCGGCCACGCCAGCCGTCCTCAGCACTGCCTGGTAGGCCTCGGCCAGGACCTCGGGGGTGGCCTCGAGGTCCGCCAGGCAGGCCTCGGGATCGAGGTCGATGCCACCGAGGCCCGCGATGGTCTGCTCGAGGGCGAGCCAGCCGTGCGCCAGGGCCACCCCGATGGTCCGCTCCACGGTGGAATCGGACAGGTCGCGCTGCATGCGGGAAGTGCAGAGGCGCTGGGCCAGGAATCCGAGGTGCTCGTTGGCCAGCGCGAGGTTGCCCTCGCTGTTCTCGAACCGGATGGGATTGACCTTGTGGGGCATGGTCGAGGAGCCCACCTCGCCCGCCACGGCGCGCTGGCGGATCCAGCCCCGGGAGACGTACTCCCACACGTCGCGATCGAGGTCGAGGACCACCGAGTGGATGCGGACGGAGAGCTGGAAGTACTCGGCCCAGGTGTCGTGGTCCTCGATCTGCGTGCAGACCAGCGACGGCCGAAGGCCGAATGCCTCGACGAACCGCTCGGCGAAGGCGAGTGGATCGGCGCCCGGAAAGGCGGCCGCCCATGCAGCGTAGGTGCCCGTGGCACCGGCCAGCTTGCCCCTCAAGCGGAGGGCCGTGAGCAGGTGGTGCTGGCGGAGCAGGCGGTCGAGGAAGACCGCCATCTCCTTGCCGGCCGTGGAGGGGGAAGCCGGCTGCCCGTGAGTGCGTGTGGGGAAGGGCTGGTCCCGCCATCGGACCACGAGATCGGCCAGCGTGGTCATGAGGCGGCGCACCTGGGGGAGCTGCTCCTTCCGCACGAAGGTGTCGAGGAGGAGGGACCAGGCCAGGTTGTTGGTGTCCTCGGAGGTGAGGCCGAGGTGGATCAGCCCGGGCTGGGCCAGCCCCAGCACGCGGCCGAGGTGGACCTCCACGGCCTTCACGTCGTGTCGGGTGCGGGCCTCGATGTCGCGGATGGCCTGGAACCAGGGCTCGAAGGTGGCCAGGTCCGTGTCGGGGTCGCACAGGGCGAGGGCGTCGGCGATCCGCGCACGCTCCGCCTCGCCGAACGCCGGGACCAGGTCGGCCGTCTCGAGGGCCAGCAGGTACCGCAGTTCCACCCGGCAGCGGGCGCGGGCGAGCGCGGCCTCGGAGAAGTAGCGGCCGAGGTGGGAGACCTGGCCCGCGTACCGCCCGTCGAGAGGGGAGATGGGGTTCACGGCCTGCGCTCCGCGGCGCGCACCTCGTGGTCACGGGCGGCCATGCGTTCCTTGAGTGCGCCGATCTCGGAGGTGAAGCGCTCGCGCAGCCGGGGGAGCTGGAGGCAGCGCAGGGCGAGTTGGGCGGCGTTGTTGGGGTGGAGCACGGTCCCGGCCGGGACCTCGGAGGGCATCATCAGGGACGAGGCCAGGTTCACCTGGAGGTCGGTGGTGTCGGCGAACGGCGGGCAGGACAGGACCGGGACGGGGAGGTTGGCGGCGAGGGCGCCGCCCAGTCCGTTGGACATCCCCGCCACGGCCACGACCACGCCCCGGTCCGCGGTGCGGCCGTACTCCTCGGCGAGCGCACGGATGACCTCTCCGTTCTTGTGGGCGGAGACCACGCGCATGTCCACGGCCACCCCGTAGGGCTCGAGGGCGTCGCGGATGCGGCGGGCATGGGGGAGGTCGCCCGCGGAGCCCATCACGACGGCCACCCAGGCGTCCTTCACGAAGCCCTCGGCGACGAGGTGCCGGATCATGCGGTCCCCTGGATCCTCGTCCGAGAGTACCGGCCGGGTTCCGGTGACCCGTTCGTGGAGTTCGAGGTAGCGGCGGGTGGTCTCGGCGGCGACCTCGGGAGGGAGCGCGCGTGGGCGCTGCCCGCCCCGGGCGGCCTCCATCAACCAGGCCCGGACATACTCCTTGTCGAGGGACTCCACGTGGTGGGGATCCCGCTCGAAGGCGTCGGCCGGCCAGATGCGGGACGAGTCGGGGGTGTGGAGCTCGTCGATGAGGATCACCTGTCCGTCGAGGAGCCCGAACTCGTACTTGGTGTCGCACAGGATCAGGCCCCGCCTGGAGAGCTCGGCCGCCCCCGCGGCGAACAGGCGACGAGCGGCGCGGTCCACGATCTCCCACTGCTCGGGGGTGACCGCGCCCATGGCCACGAGCTCCTCGGGGGTGGCCTCCTCGTCGTGCTCCGACTTGGTGGTGGGGGTGACGATCGGCTCGGAGAACGCCTGGTGGCGGTCGAGGCCATCGGGGACGGTGACCCCGCAGAAGGTGCGCCGCCCGGACTGATAGGCCCGCCACATGGAGCCCGCGAGGTGCGCCCGGACCACCACCTCCACGGCCAGCGGACGGCACTCCCGGATGAGCGAGATGGACGGGTCCACGAGACGGACGAAGTGGTTCGGCACGACATCGCGGGTGTGCTCGAACCACCAGGCGGAGAGGCCGGACAGCACCGCCCCCTTGGCGGGGATGGCGGTGTCCAGCACCTGGTCGAAGGCCGACAGGCGGTCGGTCGCCACCATCAGGCGCGTGTCGGGGGTGGCGCGGAACGAATCGCGTACCTTGCCGCGGTGGAGGAGCTCGAGCTGGGGGGTGGAGAACCGGCGCAGGGGGATCATGGGTCGTCCTTCAGTGGTGAAAGTGGCGGAGCCCGGTGAGCACCATGGTCACGCCGAGCTCCTCGGCGCGACGGAACACGAGCCGGTCGCGCACGGATCCCCCGGGCTGGAGCACCGTGCGGAGGCCGGCAGAGGCGGCTGCCTCGACGTTGTCGGGGAACGGGAGGAACGCGTCGGAGACCAGGCAGGCGCGGCCGAGCGCCTCGCCCACGGCAGCCTCGTCGTCGCCGTGCTCCGCGCGCAGGGTCTCGCGGCTCCGGGCGACGGCGATGCGGACCGACTCTACGCGGTTGGGCTGACCCGCACCCATCCCCAGGAGCTGGAGCGTGCCGTCCCCGCACCGCCGCACCACCACGATGGCATTGCTGCGGACCTGTCGGACGGCCGCCAGGCCGAACGCCCAGAGCTCGGTGTCGCGCTCGGGGACGGGGCCGGCGACCACCTCGAGCCGATCGTGGAGCGCGACGTCGGGCTCCTGCACGAGGCACGCCCCGGCGAGGAAGCGGAGCTGCCAGCCCGCCGGGAGGCCCGGGACGCCGCAGTCGCGGAGTCGTGCGGGATCGAAGCAGAGCACGCGGAGCCGTTCGTGCACCGCGAGCAGCGACAGGGCGGCCGGGTCGACCTCGGGGGCCACCACGACCTCCACGAATCTGCGCCGGCTCCGGTCGGGGTGCCCCAGCTCGAAGAAGGCGGCGGTGTCGGGCTCCAAGGGACGGTTGAAGGCCACCACCGAGCCGAAGGCGGAGACCGGATCGCCCGCCCAGGCCGCCTCGAGCGCCCGCCGCTGGGAGGATGCGGCGGCGAGCCCGCAGGGGTTGCCGTGCTTCACCACCGCCGCGGCCTGGCCCGGCAGGCCGGCCACCGCCTCGAGGGCGGCCTGCACGTCGCCCAGGTTGTTGAACGAGAGGGCCTCGCCGTGGAGCTGGGCCACGTCGGCCAGCGACGCCGCGGCGCCGCGCAGGCGGTAGACCCAGCCGCGCTGGTGCGCGTTCTCGCCGTACCGGAGGGCCCGGCCGTGCTCGAGGGTGAAGCCGAGCGAGGGCTCCCCCGCGCGCTCGTCGAGGGCCCGGGCGATCGTCGAGTCGTAGTCGGCGGTGTAGCGGAAGGCGGCCCGCGCCAGCGCCCGCCGGGTGGCGAGGCACAGTGCACCCCCGTTCGTGTCGAGCTCGGCAATCACGGCCGGGTACGAGGCCGGGTCACACAGCACCGCCACGTGGGAGGCATTCTTGGCGGCCGCGCGGAGCAGCGTGGGACCGCCCACGTCGATCTGCTCGACCAGTGCGTCGTCGTCCGCGCCCTCCTTCCATGCGCGGGCGAAGGGGTACAGGTTGCAGGCCACGAGGTCGATGGGGACGATGCCGAGGGCGGCGGCCTCGGCGGCGTCTCGCTCCCGGTGGAAGAGGAGGGCGGAGGCGATCCCGAAGGAGAGGGTCTTCATGCGGCCACCGAACGCCTCGGGGGATCCGCTCACCGACTCCACGGGCACCGACTCGATACCGGCCTCGAGCAGGGTGCGGCGAGTGCCTCCGCTGGCCAGGATCCGGCATCCGTGGCGGACGAGGGCGCGGGCGAGGTCCACGAGGCCGGTGCGGTCGCTCACCGAGAGGAGGGCGCGGCGGACGGGGACCCGAGCGGCGTCGGAGGTCATGGAGCGTGCTCCTCGTGGAGGTGACGGACGAGGTTGCGGAAGAGGGCCATTCCCTCCCCGTCCTCCAGGGCGATCTCCCCCCGGCGGACCCGGCGGCCCCAGTCGGGGTGGTTCCAGGCCGAGAGGCAGGCCTCGGGGTGCGGCATGAGGCCGAACACGTGTCCGGTCGGATCCGTGAGCCCCGCGCAGTCGAGCTCGCTGCCGTTGGGATTGAGGGGGTACGTGGAGGTCACCTCCCCGCGGGCGTCGCAGTACCGGAAGCAGGCGAGGCCCCGCTCCTCGATCGCACGGCGGACCTCAGGGTCGCGGATCACCAGCCGACCCTCGCCGTGCCGGACGGGGAGGTCGATGGTGGACAGGCCCGTGAGGAAGGGCGTGGCCCGAGGGTGGGCCACCACGCAGTGGACCCAGCGATCCTCGAACCGGCCCGACCGGTTGGGCGCGAGCGTGACCTCCTGCTCCTGGCGGCCGCCCACGTCGGGCAGGAGGCCGGTCTGGACCAGGACCTGGAAGCCGTTGCAGATGCCGAGGACGTAGCCACCGTCCCGGACGAAGCGGCGCAGGTCGTCGAGCAGCGTGCCCCCCCCGGGGAGGGCCCGGAAGCGGATGCGGTTGGCCAGCACCCGGCCCGCGCCGAGGTCGTCCCCGAAGGAGAAGCCGCCGGGCAGCGAGACCACGTGGTGGTCGCGGATCCGCACGCGCCCGGTGAGGAGGTGGTTGAGGTGGACGAGGTGCGGATCGGCGCCGGCGAGGCGCCAGGCGGAGGCGAGCTCCTCCTCGCAGTTGATGCCGAATCCGGTGAGGACGAGGGCGCGGATCATACGGCCTCTCCGCCTCGCGGATCCGTCCGCCACGCCGCGAGAAGGTCGGCCGTGGCGAGGCTCAGCACCGGGGCGCCACGCGCGCCCACCGTGAGCCGTGGATGCGCCGTGACCCATCCGATCCGATGGGCCCGGCCCTCCAGGAGTGCCTCGAACCGGTCGCGGTGCTCGGGTGGGACCGTGACCACGAAGCGCGAGGGGCTCTCGGAGAAGAGCACGGCCAGGATCGGGTGCGGGGCGTCCTCGAGGCCGGGGAGGAGGTCGTCGAGCGCGATCTCGAGGCCGATGCCCGTGCCCAGGGTGATCTCGGCCAGGGCCACCCCCAGGCCGCCGTCCGAGAGGTCGTGGCAGGAGGCCACGAGCCCCTGGGCTGTGGCCGTGCCCAGCGCGCGGTAGAGCGCGAGAGCGTCGTCGATCCGGACCCGGGGCACGTTCGCCCCGAGGGTGCCGAGGAGCCGGTACAGGATGCTCGCGCCGAGCTCGTTGCGGGTGTCGCCCAGCAGGTAGACGAGGTCGCCCGAGGCCTTGGCCTCGGCGGTGACGGCTCGGCGGACGTCGTCGAGGCCGGACACCACCGTGTACAGCACGGTGGGCGGGACGGAGATCCGGACGCCGCCCTCCTTGAAGTCGTTCTTCATGCTGTCCTTGCCGGAGGTGAGGGGGACACCGTAGGCCGTGGCCACGTCACGCAGTGCGCGGCACATGCGTACCAGCGCGGCGAGCTTCCGATCGCCGTCGGGGTTCTCCGTGGGGTGCCAGGCGGAGTCGGGCACGCAGAAGTTGTCGCAGGCGCTCCACCAGGGGCCCCCGGGCGCGTCGGGCTCGGGGAGCCGGCCGCCCACGGCGACGATCTGGCGGACGGCCTCGTCGAAGGCAGCCGCCGACATGGCGTAGGGATCGATGTCGCCGTACCGGGGGACGATCCCGCTGGAGACGGCCAGGCCGCGCCAGTCGTCGAACCCGAGCCGCATCACGGCGGCGTCCTGGGGAGCCGTGCCCTCGGGGCCCATGAGCGGCTTGACCACCGTGCGGCCCTTGACCTCGTGATCGTACTGGCGGATGACCCACTCGCGGGAGGACACGTCGGGGTGGGCCAGCGCACGGCAGAGGAGCTCCCCCGGATCGAGCCCGGCGGGGAGGACGGGCTCGGCGAGCGTCGGGGCGCGCCAGCTCGCCCGCATGCGCTTGCGGGGCACGCCGTGGTGCAGGAAGTCGAGATCGAGCGAGGCGACCCGCGCCCCGTGATGGAACACCTCCAGGAGGCCCGAATCGGTGAACCGGCCGATGTCGCTCACCTCGACCTCGTGCAACCGGGCGACCTCGAGCAGGGCGGCGAGGTGCCGCGGTTCGACGACGAGCGTCATCCGCTCCTGGGACTCGGAGACGAAGATCTCCCACGGCGCGAGCCCCTCGTACTTGAGGGGCACGCGGTCGAGGTGGACCTCCGCTCCGCCCGCGAGCGGGGCCAACTCCCCCACCGAGGAGGAGAGGCCCCCGGCGCCGTTGTCGGTGGTGCAGCGCACGAGGCCCGAAAGGCAGGCCTCCTCGAGGAAGTCGGCCAGCCGCTTCTGCGTGATGGGGCTCCCGACCTGCACCGCACTGCGCGGCGAGTGGCGGTCGATCTCGAGCGAGGAGAACGTGGCGCCGTGGATGCCGTCCTTGCCGACCCGACCGCCGGCCATCACGACGATGTCGCCCGGTCGGGCCTCCTTCTCCCACGAGGCACGGCCTCCCACCCGGGCGGGGAGGAGGGCGCCGGTACCGCAGTACACGAGCGGCTTGCCGGCGTAGCGGTCGTCGAAGACGATCGCGCCGTGGACGGTGGGGATGCCGGACTTGTTGCCGCCGTCCTCGATGCCGCGCCGGACGCCCTCGAGCACGCGGCGGGGGTGGAGCTGCCCGGGCAGGAGGGGGTGGGCGTAGTCCGGGGGTCCGAAGCAGAGGACGTTCGTGTTGAAGAGGCACCGCGCCCCGCCCCGGCCGGTGCCGAGAGGATCGCGGTTGTTGCCCAGGATGCCCGTGATGGCGCCTCCGTAGGGGTCGAGGGCGGAGGGCGTGTTGTGGGTCTCGACCTTGAGGACGAAGAGGAGGTGACGGTCCACCCGGACCACGCCCGCGTTGTCGGTGAAGACCTTGACCAGCCAGTCCTGGCCGGACGCGGTGAGGCGGGCGGCGATGGGGTCGGTGGTCCCGCGGATGAACGTGCGAAAGAGGGAGTCGATGACGGAGGTCTCCCCCGTGTCCTCGTCGCGGTACTCGATGAGCGCGTTGAACTCCTTGTGCTTGCAGTGCTCGGACCAGGTCTGGGCCAGGATCTCCAGCTCGGCGTCGGTGGGCTGCGGGGGGCGATCGAGCGCGGCGAGGCGCGCGCGCACGGCTGGCTGCCGGAAATGGTCCTGGATGGCGCGCATCTCGCCGAGATCGAGGGAGAGCACGCGCTCGCGGGAGAGGCGCTCGAGCTGTGCGTCCGGCACCTCGAGGTCCACGAAGAGGGGCGCGGGTGGAGGCGGCAGCTTCACGCGGGGCGCGTAGGCGATGACCTCGGGGACGGGGCCGTACTCGAAGTGGTGGATGAGGGGGTTGCCGAGGATCTCCTCGGCGAGGCGGGCCAGGGCCTCGGGGGGGAGGTCGCGCTCGAGGAGGAAGACCTCGCTGGAGAACACCTCCTGCTCGCCGCGGCCGGGGGGGAGGCCCAGCAGATCGGCCATGGTGGCCTGGGCGCTTGTGCCCTCGTCGTCGGTGACTCCCGGGAGCCGGCCCACCAGGACGTAGGCGCGAGCTCCCCGGGGATCGGGACGTCCGCCCACGGTGACCTCGTGGAGGATGGGATCGGCCAGGCCCTCGTGACCGAGGCGCTCGAGCGCCCCACGCTCGAGGTCGCGCAGGACGGCGTAGAGGCGGCTCGTGCGGACCCGACCGGTGTCGAGCCCCAGGAAGCGGGCGGCATCCCGGGTGATCTGCTCCCCGCGCACGTCAGGGACGGTGTCGCGCAGGGCGACGTGGATGCAGGTGGGGGGTGCGTCAGGTGCCATAGGTGAGAACCTCTCCCTGCCCGTGGATCTCGATGCCCCGGAGCGCCCGGATCCGGCCGGCCACGCACCCGGGACAGCCCGCGGCCGCGGCGCGCGCGCAGACGTCGGGCGCGACCTCGGGCGGGAGCACGAGGATCATGCCCGTGCCCATGTTCCAGAGGTGCCAGGCCTGCTCGGCCGGAACCGGGCCCAGGGCGGCCAGCCGGGCGAACACCGGCGCCGGTGGGGGCAGGGCGTCGAGGACGGCGCCGAGCCCCGTCGGCTTGAGCACCCGGCCGAGCTTGTCCGGGATGCCCCCGCCCGTGATGTGGGCGGCGGCGTGCAGCGGAATCCCCTCGGCGAGCAGGTCCGTGACGAGGGGGGCGTAGATCCGGGAGGGCACCCGGAGCGCCTCGCCCCAGGTGATATGCTCGTCGAAGGGGGTCTGGTGCCAAGCCTCGCCGTGCGCGGCCGCCAGGACCCGGCGGGCGAGCGAGAAGCCGTTGGAGCGGAGCCCCGGGCTCTCGAGGGCGACGAGGGCATCGCCGGTTCGAACCGCGCGACCGTCGAGCGGCGCCTGCCCGGGGGGCAGCACCCCGATCGCGGTGGCGCACCAGTTGAAGTGCATGCCGGTCCCGAACCCACCGATCCGGGAGCCCAGCTCGGCGATCTCCCCGCCCACGACGGCCACTCGGGCGCCCGCGGCGGCAGCGTGCAGGCCGCGCATGAGCGCGTCGACCACGTCGTGGTCGAGGACGTCCACGTCGAGGATGTTGGTCAGGTCGGTGGGCTCGACGCCGAGCGCGGCGAGGTCGTCCACCACCATGGCCACGAGGTCCCACCCCAGGGTGTCGTAGATGCCGGTGCGCTCGGCCACCTCGACCTTGGTACCGATGCCGTCGGAGGTGAGGGCCAGGGTGGCCCCGCCCACCCGGACGAGGCTGGCGAAGGTGCCCTCCCCGCGCAGGATCGGCTCGCCTTCCCGGCCGTCGCGGTTCCCGAAGGTGCGGCGCGCCCACGCGAAGGCGGTGGCGGAGCAGCGGTCGCCGAGAGGGAGATCGAGGCCTGAGGACGGGCGGCTCATGACGGGTGCCTCGCGAGGAGCTGGTCGCGGCGCGGGCCGGTGGAGACGAGGACCACCGGGATGCCGAGGGTGGTCTCGACGAACTCCACGTACCGGCGGCAGGCGGGCGGGAGATCACCCCAGGCGCGGACCTCGTCGATCTCGTCGGCCCAGCCGTCGAGGTCGCGGAACACCGGAAGTCCTTCCGCATTCCGCCCGACGGCGACCGGCACCGGCTGGAGGCCCGTCAGGCAGTCGAGCTTGGTGAGGGCGATCTCGGTGTAGCCGCTCGTGCGTGCGGCGCGGGCCAGGAGGGGCAGGTCGAGCCAGCCGCAGCGCCGGGGCCGGCCGGTGGTGGCGCCGTACTCGCGGCCGCGTTCGCGCAGGGCGTTGGCCCCCGGGCCGATGATTTCCGTGGGGAAGGGGCCGTTCCCCACGCGTGTGGTGTAGGCCTTGGACACGCCGATCCGGCGCGGGAACTCCACCCAGACGCCCCCGCCCGTGAAGGCGCCTCCGATGGCCGTGCTCGAGGAGGTGACGAAGGGGTAGGTACCGTGGTCGATGTCGAGGAGCGCGCCCTGGGCGCCCTCGTAGAGGATGCGGGCGCGCTCGGCGATCGCCGTGGCCAGCACCGCCTCGGTGTCGGCGGCGTGTGGGCGCAGGACGTCGAGGGCGGGGGCAAGCTCCTCGAGCATGGCCTCCGTCGAGGGGTAGGGCACGCCCGGCCAGGCGGCCGCCTGGGCGGAGAGGAGGTCCGGGAGCCGACCCTCCAGCGCGTCGCCGAGCCGGATGCCCCGGCGCAGGACGCGATCGCCGTGGCAGGGCCCGATGCCCCGGCCGGTGGTGCCGATCGCTGCGCCGGTGGCCCGATCCACCGCCCGGTGCACGGGCGTGACGAGGTGACAGCGCTCGGAGACGAGGAGGCGCTCGGGAGCGAGTGGGAATCCGGCCGCCCCGAGATCCCCGATCTCGGCGGCGAGCGCGAGCGGATCCACCACGCAGCCGGTGGCGATCACGTTCCGGGTGTGGGCGTGGAGCACCCCGCTCGGCAACAGGTGGAGGACGCGGGTGACGCCGGCGTGGTGCACGGTGTGGCCCGCGTTGGCCCCCCCTTGGAACCGGACGACGACGTCGGACTCGTGGGCGAGGGCGTCGACGATCTTGCCCTTGCCCTCGTCGCCCCACTGGGCGCCCAGGACGATGGTGGCCGGCATCCTACTCCTCCCGATCGGGGAGGTCCCCGTCGCCGTGCGCGGTGTAGATGTCGTGGACCTTCCCCTCGCGGATGGAGAGCGCGGAGACCAGTTCCAGCTCCGCCCGCTCGTGGAGCTCCTGCAGGGTGGCGCAGCCCGCCGAGGACATGGCCGCCCGGATCTTGGCGAGCATGCGTGGCAACTCGTCTCGCAGGCGCCCGGCGTACTCGACGAAGCCCTCGACGCCCTCGACGAAGGCGTTCTGGGCGTACCGGGCGGCCTTCCAGTCGCGGGCCCTCGACGAACCCTCCCCCCAGTACGGCTTCATGATCCGGTTCCCCACCTGCACCTTCTCGGTGGGGGACTCCTCCATCCGGGCCAGGTAGCGCCCCATCATGACGGCGTCGGCGCCGAGCGCGAGGGCGGTCACGACGTCGCGGCTGGTGCCCAGGCCGCCGTCGGCCACGACGGGTACGTGGACTCCGGTCCGGACGCGGTGCGCGTCCCGCGCCGCCGTCACCTCCATGATCGCGGTGGCCAGCCCCCGGCCGGTGCCCTTCTGCTCCTGCGTGATGCAGATGGAGCCGCTGCCCATGCCCACCTTCACCGCCCGCGCTCCGTGCTTCACGAGGAAGTGGAAGCCCTCGGCGTTGATGACGTTGCCGCCCATCACGGGGAGGTCGGGCCAGCGCGCGGCGATCCACTCGAGGGTCTCGGCCTGGAAGACCGAGTAGCCGTCGGAGGAGTCGATCACCAGGGCGTCCGCGCCGGCCTCGACCAGGGCTGGGACCCGGTCGGCGTAGTCGAGCGTGTTGATTGCCGCGAGGCAGAGCAGGCGGCCGGCCTCGTCCACGACCTGCGCGGGATTGTCGAGGTGGTCCTGGATGTCCTTGCGGAACACGAGGAAGAGCAGGCGATCCTCACGGTCCACGATGGGCAGGACGGCCTGGTGGCCGGCCACGAGCAGGTGATGGGCGGTGGGGAGGTCGGTGACCTCCACGCCCACGTCGAGGCCCGACCGCGGGATCATGCGCTCGGAGACGGGCTGGGGCGCATGGGCGAGCAGATCGTAGTCGCGGCGGCCGATCAGCCCGAGCAGGTGCCCGGCCGGATCCACCACCGGGAAGTTGGAGAAGCCCGTCTCCCGGTGGATCGCGTGGAGCTCGGCGATCGTGAGGGACGGCGGGACCGTGCGCGGCTCGACGAAGCCGGCACGGTGGTTTTTCACACGGCGCACCATGTCGGCCTCGTCGGCGGCGGTCTGGGAGCAGAACAGCACCGCGGCTCCGCCCAGGCGGGCCATCTCGATGCCCATCGTGGACCCCGACACGGCCTGCATGGCCGCGGCGAGGACGGGCGTGTTGAGCACCAGGGGACGGCAGCCCTGCCGATCCGCGAAGAGATGGGATCGGAGGTCGATGCGGTCCACCGTGCAGGTGCGGGTGGTGAGCCCGCACAGCAGGCGGAACTCGCCCAGCGTGCGGGAGGGTTCGAGTCGAACGGAACGGGCCACGGGGTCACCTCCTGCAGGGCGGGCCGCCGGGCGGCGCGAGATGGACCGGCGAATCCCCGGAGAACGGGGAGTTCCCCGGGGCCGCCGGGGTGAGCCGGAGGCCTGGGGCGAGAACGCCGTCGAGCAGGTTCGCCACCGGACCTCCGCCAGCGGAGGGAGTACCCGGACCCCTCGTCCCGGGCAACGCCGGTCGGGACCTCCGGTCAACCCCCGTCCGGAAGGGCCGTGGGCCCCACGGGCCCCTCGCGTTAGCGAGCCATGGGTGGACGTCCGCCGGGTGGTGGATGCGCCGGGATCGCTACTGCACGTAGCCCAGACCGCGCAGGGCCTCGAGGGTCTCGGCGTCCGCCGCCGGTGGCGCGTGTCGGCGGGAACGGGGCTCGCGGTGATCGTCCCGGGGCTCCCCGGCGGCCTCCCGGAGCGCTTCCAGGACGTCGGTCGGCACGTCCGTACGCGGATTCGCCTCCTCCGGGTCCGACGCGAGGTCGTACACCCGCTCGCTCCCGTCGCTCCCGCGCACGATCTTCCAGGTCCCGATCACCGCGGCCGCCAGGGCCCGCCGGTGCGTCGCGAGCCGGGGATCCTCCTGCTCGGCGGGGAGGAAGGTCGAGAGGACCTGCTCCGGCCACGCGTACGTCGCCTGGACGGGGCGCACACCCGGCGGATCCTGGGTGATGGGCAGGCCGTCGCCCGCCGGGATCTCCAGGCCCGCTGCCTCGAGCAGGGTGGGGTACACATCGACCAGGGAGACGGGACGGGCGGACCGCGTACCGGGGGCGAACCCGGGCCCGCGCGCCACCAGACCCACCCGTACGAGCGTGTCGTGGAGGGAGAAGGCATGCCCGACAAGCCCGTGCTCGCCGAAGTGCTCCCCGTGGTCGGAGACGACCAGCACCGTGGTGGATGCCGGATCCGCGACCTCGTCCACGGCGTCGATGATCCGACCCATCGCGGCGTCGGCCGCCCGGATCTCGGCGTCGTAGAGGCGGCGGGCCGCGTCGAGGGCCTCGGGCTTCACGGGCGCCGGGCCGGCGAACCAGGCCCGGACGAGGCCCCCGCGGCCGACGTGGCGGTAGAGGTGCAGCGCACGGCGCATGTCGCGCATTCCGTCGAACAGCGTCCAGGCCGAGGTGACGGGGGGGCGGTACGGGCCGTGTGCCTCCATGAGGTTCACGAACAGGAAGAAGGGGCGGGTGCGATCCCACGTGTGCTGGAGCCAGCCCTCCACGGCGGCGACCGCGGGGTGGAGCGGCCACGTGGAGCGCTCCCGCTCGCGCACACGCCAGAGATCCCGGTAGGTGTCGAACCCCCGGGACAGGCCGGAGCGGTAGGACACCCACGGGTTGGCGGTGATCCCGACCGTGTTCCAGCCCGCGTCACGCAGGCGCCGGGCGAGGGTGGGGGGGTCGCCCCAGAGCGCGACGTGGTGCTGGTCGGCACCGTGGCGCACGGGCAGGAGCCCCGTGAACATCGAGGCGTGGGCGGGCAGGGTCCAGCAGGAGGTCGAGCGCGCCTCCTCGAAGACGGTGCCCTGGCTGGCGAGCTCGACGAGGCGTGGGCTGGTGGGCCGGGGGTAGCCGTACACCTCGAGGTGGTCGCGCCGGACGGTGTCGAGCACGACGATCACCAGGTTGGGCCCCGCGACCCTGGGCGGAGGGGCCAGGAACCGCCACGTGCGGACGGCGGCCACGCCCACCAGGGCGCCCACGGCGAGTGCCGCGAGGACCGGGATCGCGCGGCGGAGCGCGGGGGGCGTCACGGCTCGGGGCTCCGGCGGGCTTCCAGGGGGCGGGCCCCGAGGGCGACCAGGAGAATCGGGATCAGCACGAGAACCGCGGGCAGGAGGAGCCGAACCTCCCGGACGCGGCCGAACAGGAGGATCAGGAGGACATAGGGGACCAGGACGGCGGCCGCCCGACGGAGGTCCGGCGGAAGCCGGGGTCCGGCGAGGGCCGGCGCGATCCACAGCACGCCGAGGAAGACGGCTGCCCAGGCCAGCCAGGCGGGCTCCGTGAGGTTGGTCGTGAGGAAGCCGAGGGGAGTCCCGCCGTGGGCCCAGGGCCGGGTGCCGACGGCCACGCGTACGAGGGCGAGGACCCCCGCCCAGGCCGCGAGCAGGCCCGCCGACCTCAGCACGAGACGTCCCGCGGGCTCGCGTCCCCAGCGCAGGGCGACGTGGAGACCCACGGCGAACACGGCGGTCTCGCGATTGAGGGCTCCGAGGAGGACGAGGGGGACCAGCCAGCCGAACCGGCGCTCCTCGGTGAGGACGAGGGCCGCGGCCCAGATGGCCAGGTCCACCGGCGAATCGGGCGCGAACCAGTAGAAGACGGTGGCCGGGCCCGAGAGGGCGGCGAGCAGGAGCGTGCCCGCGAGGGGCCAAGGCCAGTCGAGACGCCGGGAGAGCCAGCGATGGAAGAGGAGGAACGTCGCGAAGAGCGTGAGGCCGCGGGCGGCGAGATAGGCACCGGTCACGGCGTCGGCGGGGCGGAGTCCGAGGACGCGCTCGAGGAGGGGGCGCACCGTCTCCACGACGAACGGCACGGCGAGACGGTACGTCCACGGGGCGTCCCCATCGCCGGCGAGGATCGCGTCGTGCCGCTCGAGGATCCGGATCTGCCGGGGACCGAGGTCGATGCTCTCGGCGTGGAGCACCACGAGCGCAACGGCGAGGCCCAGCCACAGGGCCGCGAGGATCCAGGTGCGTCTCGGGGTGGCGCCGGGCTCGGGCATCGCGGGCGCTTCCATAGCATCCGGGGGGCTACTCGTCGCCGGGCGCCCGACCGCGTCCTCGCTTGAGCGCCGCCCGCTGGCGCTTCCGCTCCAGGCGCCGCTCCTGCGAGGCCCGCGTCGGGCGGGTCCGGCGGCGGATCCGGGGCGGGGCCAGGGCCGAGCGGACGAGCGCGGCGAGACGCTCGCGGACCTCGGCCAGGTTGCGGCCCTGTTCGCGGTGGCGGTCGCAGGCCAGGACCACGCGGCCGTCGCGGGTGAGGCGTCGCCCCGCGAGCGCGCGCACGCGGGCTCGGACGTCGTCGGGCAGGGCACGGGTCCGGTCGAGGTCGAACGACACCTGGACCCGCGTGTCGGTCCGGTTGACGTTCTGGCCGCCGGGCCCGCCCGAGCGGGAGAACGTGTACTCGAGGTCGTCCGCGGGGATCTCCACCCCGGGCGCCACGGCGAGGGGGGTGTCGGTCATCGCGCCTCCTCCGGTCGGGGCAAGGGGGGAAGGTAGTGCGGCTCGGAGGTCCCGGGCAAGGACCGCCGGTTATGGGCATGCCGGCATGCCGCACCTCCTCCTGCTCCTCGCCGCCGCCCACGGGGGTTCGTTCCAGGACGTACTCGACGCGGCGAGGGCCGACGGGACGCCCGTGCTCCCGGCCGGCACGGGCACGCTGGGCGGCCTCGCGGGCGATCTCGCATGCGTCGCCGCGGACGACCCGGAGGACTGCGGCGCCACCCGGGAGCCGGCGCCGGATCGGCTCCCGCTCCTCGACTTCCCCCCGCTGGAGGCCCGCCTGCTCCCGCCCCTCGCGGGGCGTGGGGCGACTCTGCTCCTCCGGCGCCGTCCCTGGGGCACGGGGGAGCCCGTGATCCCGTTCCTGGGCCCCCCCGAGGACGCACCAGGCGGCACGACCTGGGTCCGCATCGACGCGCCCAACGCGGTCCCCGGCGCCGAGGGACCCGTCTCGGTGCGCCTCGTCGCGGTGCCCCTCCTCCCCCCGGCCGACGGCCCCCCCATCCCGCCTCCCCTTCCCTTCCCTCCGGGCGGCGCGGCGCTGGCCTGGCCCGCCGTGGTGCCCGGTGGGCTCGCGCTGCGCGTGGGCATGCCCCTCGGGGTGCGGGCGGTGCGGGCCGAGGCGGGCGACCGGGTGCTGGTCGACGCGGCCTTCCAGGCCGGCCACGCCACGGTGGACGCCGCCCCCCTCCTGGACGGCGAGGCGGCACGCGATGTCGCCGCCCGCCTGGCCCCGGCAGCCGGGGCCTGCGCCCGGGCGGCCGGGCTGCTCCGATCGTCGCTCCTGCCGTGGCGTCGCCCCTCCACCGGTTCCGCGGAGGCCCGACTGCTGGTCGCCTGGGACGGAGCGGGCCGCGTCGCGGGCGGGGTGGTGCTCTCCCCTCCCTGGCGGAGCCCCGAGCTCACCACCTGCCTGGAGGCCAACGTCGGTCTCCTCGACACACCCTCGGCCGCGGGGAGGTTGGGGTTTCTCTCCCTCTCCCTGGACGCGGTCCCCCTCGAGTGATTCCGGATCCACCCCTCGACGTGGATCACCGGCCGGCGGCGCCGGTCGGTCCGAGGGGGCCGGCTGTCCAGGCCACGGCAACGTGGTGCTCCACCTCGTCGGCACCGGGGACGAAGCCGGCGCCCTCGATCCGCTCCCGGGTGTACCCGACTCCGACCCTCCCCCCTCCGGGACCGAGGAACGCGACCCGGACGCCCGCCCGCCAGCGCAGCTCGTCGGCGGCGAGGGCGAACAGGTGCCCCCCCTGAGACTCCACCACGCCGACCGAGAGGATGCGCTCGCCCCAGGCCTCGGCATGCCAGCGGTGGGGTTTCGGGTGCCAGGCCACGCGAGCCCAGAGGTCCGTCGCATCGCCGCCGGCCTCGTGCCCCAGCACCCGGCCGTCCTGCGTGAACCCGTCGTGGTAGACGCGGTGGCCCGTGTACCAGCGGAACGTGTCGTCGAGAATCCGCGCCCCCTCCACCGTGACCGCGAAGGGCCCGAACCCCGCCTCGAAACCGTACAGGTGGGCGACCCCCGCGAGCGACGGGTAGGAGACGCCCGCGAAGTCCCGGACGATCAGATCTTCGGCTCCGTACTGCCACCATCCCTCGATCCAGTCCACGGGTCCTCCGGCCAGGCGCGCCAGGGGCAGACATCCGCGGACGTCGATGGATGCCTGCTCGTTCTGGTCGGGCTCCTCCTTCTCGGGATCCCCATGGACGTGGGGGTGGGTCGGGAGGAGGATCTGCCCCGCCGAGGGGAGCGGACGCCCCTCGCCGCCGAACATGGACAGCCGGGTGACCCCGATCTCCAGGCCGGGCACGGGCAGCCACCGGGCGTCCACCAGCAGGAGGAGCGGGTGGTCCACGTCCTCGCGGGGCCGGTCGAACCAGCCCAGGGACGTCTCGAGGCGCAGCTGGCCCACCTGCCGGAGCCGTCCCGGGAGGCGCCCCTGCCCGGCGATCGTGCCCATGGGCGGGGAAGCGGCGTTGTCGGAGAGCAGGAGCGCACCTCGCCGGCCCGGGCCGATCCAGCGGTCCCTGCGGCCGAAGCCCGCGACGAGGTGAGGGCCGCGCCACCCGGCCCAGGCCTCGTCCATCCGGATCCCGCCGGACCACGGCCCCGCGTCCAGGCCGAACTCGGGGCGGACGGCGAGCTCCAGCCCCCGATGGAGGAGACGGGCGTCGAAGCCGCCCCGGACCGACGCGAGTCCGTCCTCGACGTTTCCGCCCTGGTTCGGCGGCGTCCACCCGCCGACCCCGGCCCGGGCCGTCGGCCGCATCGCCCACTGGATCGCCCGCGCGCCGCCCGCGCGCCCCGCACGCTCGGGCGCCAGCGCCCGGGCGAGACGCTCGTCGATCCCGTGCCACGCGGGGCTCCGGACGGGCGTCCCTGCGTCGGTGAGCGCCAGGGTCTTCCAGGCCAGCGCCGGCGGGCTCCACTCGCCGTCCCCGAGGAAGACGTCCAGCGCCTCGGCCCGCGAGACGCCCTGGATCAGGTCCACGAGCGGATCGTCGGCCGGGGCCGCCAGGGCCGGCACGGCGGCTGCACCGGCGGCGAGGACGACGGACGCGCGGAGCGTGTCCACGCGGCCTACTTCACCTTCCGGAGCGCGACGTTCGCGTTGTAGACCACGTAGGGATCGGTCGCCTCCTCCCTGAGGCGGGTCAGCGCCGAAAGCGCCCGGCGGTCGCCGATGGCCCCGAGGGCCCAGATCACGTTGAGGGGCACCTCGTCGGCGGGCGTGGCCTCGGCGACGAGCAGGAGCGCGGGCACCGCGCGATCGTCGTCGATGCGCCCGAGCGCATCGACGATCTCCCGCCGCACCTCCGGCGAGGTCTCGACCGGGAGGCGGTCCACGAGGGGGAGGGTGGCGCCCCGGTGTTCCAGGGCCGCGAGGCTCTGGACGGTCTTGATCCGGATGGCCTCGGAGGGATCCTCGAGGGACTTGAGGAGCGCACCCACGACCTTCGGCTCCTCGACCTTCCGGGCGAACACCACCATGTCCTCGCGGACGGCGGGGTTGTCGGAGCGGATCCCCTCGACCACCTGTCCGGTGTCGGGCCCGCAGGCCGCGATCAGGCCCAGGAGGAGGACGGTCATGCCGTGCCTCCGCCGGCGGCCGGTTCGGCATCCCCGCGCCCCCGGCGGCGGCCGGGTTCCCGCCCGTTGCCGGCGTCGGCCCGGTAGTATTCACGGTAGTAGCGGTCGTATCCACCGAGAGAAGGAGCGCGATCGAGCTTGTTGAGCACGAGCCCGATCGGGGTGATGCCCGAGGACTCGAGGCGCCGCCGGACGTCGAGGAGGATCCTGCGCGTGGCGCGGCCCGCCTCGACCACGACGACGAGCCCATCCACCTGGCGACCCACGACCACGGCGTCGTGGACGACCATGACCGGCGGGGTGTCCACCACGACGACGTCGCACTGGCGGCCGACATCGAGGAGGAGCTGCCGCATCTTGAGCGACTCGACGAGGGCGCCGGGGTCACCGGGCAGCGTACCGGACGCGAGCAACTGGAGCCCGGGGATCGGAAGGGCCTGGAGGGCCTCCTCCAGGCGGACCTCGCCCAGCAGCACGTTGGTGACCCCCACGTGGTTGCCGGTGTCCGGAAAGAAGCGGTGCTGAGCGGGTCGCCGGAAGTCGGCGTCGATGATGACGACCCGCCGGCCGTCCCGGGCCATGGAGATCGCCAGGTTCATGGCGACCGTGCTCTTCCCTTCCTCGGGGATGCCCGAGGTCACGGCCAGGCTGTGCGGGGGATGGTCGACGGTCGCGTAGGCGATGCTGTTGCGCACCGTGCGGTAGGCCTCGGCCACGGGGGCGTGGGCGGGCATGTCCACGATGAGGCGTGGCTCGTCGCGCCGGCCGTGGCGCGGGAGTGTGCCGAGCTGTGGCAGGTCCCACACGAGGCGGAGGTCGTCGGGGGTCCGGATCGAGTCGTCCAGGTACTCGAACGCGAACACGAGGCCGATGCCGCACAGGACCCCCAGGAGCAGGCCGGCCGCGAGGTTGACCATGAGCCTGGGTTGCACCGGGCGATCGGGCTCGAGCGCGGGCTCCACGAACTGGAGGTCGCTCATGGTCAGCGCCGACGCGATGCCGATCTGGTACTGCTCCTGCTGGAGCCCCACGAAGAGCTTCTCGGTGGCGTCGGCGGCCAGCTCCAGTTGGGAGAGGCGCCGCATCTTCTCGGGAAAGGCGCCCAGCGCCGCGGTGGTGCGGGTGATGGCCTGCCGGGTTTCCAGCACCTTCTGCTGCTCGGCCGCGAGCTGGCTCCGGAGCAGGGCCAGGGGCGGGGAGAGCTCGTGCTGCTCGTGCAGGGCCTTGTCCATCTCGGCCTCCGCCGCCGCGATCCGACGATCGAGGAGGAGCACGTCGGGGTGCTTCTCGGTCTTTTCGAGCAGCTCGGCGTCGCGCTCCCGCCGGAGGGACGCGAGGGCCTCGCGCAGGTCGCGGACCGTCGCGTTGCTCGAGGTGGAGGCCGGGCTGACCAGATCGATGCTCTCCCGTGACTCCAGCGCCTGCTGCTCGGCGATCTGGGCCCGCAGGCCCCGCTGCGTGATGACGCCCTGCTCCTCGGCGAGGAGCAGATCGCTCACCCGCCCGACGGCCTCCCGGACCTCGGTTTCGATGTCCACGACCTCGTCGGTGCGCTGCGCCTCGGCGATGGAAGCCAGGGCCTGATCGAGGGAGCGCTGGACGTTCTCCAGCTGGCCCCTCACGAAGGTGCTGGCCTGGCTCAGGTCCGCCCGGGCCCGCTCCTCGGCCTGCTGCACGTAGACCTTCACCGCGGTGTCCGCCATGAGGCGGGAGAGCTCGGGATCGGTGGTGGTGGCCTGGACGAGGATGATGCGGGTCCCCGGAGCCTGGGTCACCTGGAGCCGGGGGGCGCCGAGGAGGTCCTCCAACGCGTTCGTGGCGACGAGCTTGTCACCGAGGAGGATCCGGCCGTCGTCGTCCCGCAGCTGCAGCTTCCAGACGACCTCGGTGAGCACGGGCCGGAGGACCGCGAGCGCCAGCTTGTCCTGCATCTCGTCGCTGGACGAGGTGAGCGAGAGCGCCATCTCCTCGAGGCCCAGCTCGGAGAGGATGCTGCTCGTGGAATCGGACGACTCCACGATCACCTTGGCGGTGGCCTGGTACTGCCTGGGGAGGAGCGCGGTGAGGAGGAGCGCCGCCGCGAGGAAGAACGCCACGGCCTCCACGAGGAGCCACTTCCGGCGGATCAACGCGTGGAACAATCGAAGGACTTCCATCCTCGTCCGTGGGCCTCGGGATCGGGTGGTACCCTCGGCATGAGGTACGCGAATCCTGCCGGGGGAAGGCGAACATATACCGAGGCGAGCCGGCTCGCCACCGGGCCGGTTGCCCGTGAGGGCGCTTGACGGCGGACCTGGACCCCTGCTACCGGGCCATCCGGGCCCGATGACCGCGGCCCCCCCTGGAATTCCCGTGCCCAAACCCCTCCCGCTGGCGTTCCTCCCGCTGGTGCTCGTCGCCTGCGCCACGACAGGCCTGCGGGCGCCCAACATCTCCACCGCCGAGGACGCCGCCTTCATCCGCCCTCCCGAGGCCACCGAGTTCGTCTTCGGGCCGGGCGACCACCTGTCCGTCAAGGTGTGGCGCCACGAGGAACTCGACATGGACATCACCATCGCCCCCGACGGAGGGCTCACCTTCCCGCTCGTGGGGCGAGTCCAGGTCTCGGGCCTGTCCTACCCCCAGCTCATCCATGTGCTGGAGGAGGGCCTCAAGGGCTACTACAACGACGTGTCCGTGGCGGTGAACGTGGTGGAGGTCAGCAACCAGAAGGTGTTCGTGCTCGGAGAGGTCCACTCGCCCGCGGTCCTGCAGATCAGCAACGACCTCTCCATCCTCGAGGCGCTGACGCGGACCGGAGGCATCAACCCGGACGCCCGCACCGACAACGTGCTGCTCATCCGGGGCGGCCTCGAAACCCCTCAGCTCTACACGGTGGACGTGGACGCGATCTACGGCCGCGGCGACCTCTCCCAGCTCGTCTTCCTCCAGCGTGGCGACATCGTGGTGGTGCCTCCGCGCACCATCACCAACGTGGAACGCTTCTTCCGGCGGATCCAGGGGGTGGTCGCCCCCTTCGTGGGCGGATCCGCCGTCTACCGGAACGCGATCTCGGGCGGAGCCCAGGGCACCTCCTCCGCACTGGGTGACTGACCCTTCCGTGCACCGCCCCTGGCTCCACTCGCTGATCCTGCTCCTGCTCGACGCCGGAGCGCTGCTGCTCGCGCTCTGGGCCGCGTTCGGGTTCTGGGTCTGGCACGACCCCCAACTCGAGTACGTCGTGCAGGTGCGGCTGTGGGAGCTCTTCCTCCCCAACCCGTGGATCCCTCCGGTCCTGGTGCTGCTGCCCGCCTGGCTGTTCGCGAACCGCCTCCAGGGGCTCCTGGATCCGGCCCGGCTCGAGTCGTCCATCCGGATCGCTTCGTCCGCCTTCCGGTCCACGCTCTATGTGCTGGCGCTGGTCGTGGTGCTCCAGTTCCTGCTGGCCGACCGCGCCTTCAGCCGCCTGCTCACCCTGGCGTTCCTCGCGCTGGGATTCCTCTCCGTGACCACCGTGCGGCTCGCGTTCTTCCGCATCCAGCTCCGCCTCCCCCGCCCCATGGCGGTCCAGAACGTGGCGATCTACGGGTCCGGGCCCGAGGCCCGCTCGATGCGGGAGCGCCTCGACCGGTACGCCCGGCACGCCTACGAGGTGGTGGGCTACGTCGTACCCTCGGACGACGAGACCCGCCGCGTCCCGGACGCGGAGGTGCTGGGGACGGTCAGGGACTTCAAGGCCATCGTCAATCGGCACGACCTCCACATCGTCATCCTCGCCACGCGAGAGACGAGCCGCGCCGAGGCGTTCCAGTTGGTCCGTCTCTGCGACCAGATGGGCCTGCGGATCCTGGAGATGCCCTTCACCTGGGGATTCGCCAGCCCGCGGCTGTCCTTCGCGTCGATCGGCGGGCTTCAGCTCATCGACCTCCAGACGCTCTCCTACCCCACCGCCGCGGAGAACCTGAAGCGAACGTTCGACCTCGTCGCCGTCCTGTTCGGGGGCCTCACCCTGATGCCCCTCCTGCTCGCGGCGGCGGCGGCCATCCGCCTGACCTCCCCGGGTCCCGTGCTCTACGTGAGCCCGCGGGTGGGCCGGGGCGGGCGGCACTTCCCCTTCTACAAGTTCCGGTCCATGGTCCACCACGCCGAGACCCTGAGGAACGGCCTCGAACCCCGCAACGAGGCTGACGGCCGGCTCTTCAAGATGCGCCGGGATCCTCGGATCACGCCGGTGGGCAGGTACATCCGGCGCTGGTCAATCGACGAACTGGCCCAGCTGTGGAACGTGATCCGCGGCGACATGAACCTGGTGGGACCCCGACCGCTCCCGGTCGAGGACCTGGTCGGCATCGAGCGCGATCCGGAAGCCGCCTACTGGTTCGAGCTCCGCAGCAAGGTCAAGCCGGGGATCACGGGGCTCTGGCAGGTGTCCGGGCGCAGCGACCTCACCTTCGCGGACATGGTCGCCCTGGACATCCAGTACGTCCAGAACTGGTCCCTCTGGCTCGACCTCCAGATCCTCCTCAAGACCGTACCGGCGGTGTTGAGGGGCTCCGGGGCGGCATGACGGCCTCCCGCGTCGAAGTGCTCGGGATCTCCGTCGACGTGCTCGCGCGGCGGGACCTCCTGGACCGGATCGAGGCGCTCGTCGACGGGGGCGGCCGTCGCACCGTCGCGTACGTCAACCTGCACGTGCTCGACCAGGCCCACCGCCACCCCGACCTGGCCGACGTCCTCAGGCACGTGGACCTCTGCTACTGCGACGGCGAGGGCGTCCGCCTCGTGGCCCGAATCCTCGGGGTGGAATTGCCGGAGCGGATGACCGGAGCCGACTGGATCTGGGACCTCGCCGCCCGCGCCGAGGGCCGCTGGCGCCTCGCCTGGATCGGCGGGAGACCGGGGGTTTCGGCACGAGCGGCGGCCCGCCTCCGCGAGCGCTACCCCGATCTCGAGATCGAGGCCTTCCCGGGACATCTCTCGGGCACCGAGACGACCCGCGTCCTGGACGCGCTGCGCGCCTTCCGGCCCCACGTGGTGCTGGTCGGGATGGGCACGCCCACCCAGGAGCGCTGGGTGCACGACCACCGGGAGGCCATCGAGGCACCGGTGGCCTGGTGCACCGGCGCCACGGCCGACGTCGTGTCCGGACGGGTGGATCGCGGCCCCGCCCTGCTCCACCGGCACCACGAGTGGGCCGCCCGGCTGGTCGCGGATCCGGTCCGCCTCTGGCGGCGGTACCTCGTGGGCGCGCCCAGGGTGCTGGCCCGCGCCGTGGCCGCCCGCCTGGCTACCGGTGCGCGGGCAGGGCCACGGCGAAGAGCCCCTGGTCGGTGAGCACCCAGGCGCCCTCCCGGCCCCGCGCCACGAGGTCCCGGATGGCCGGGGGCTCCGCCTCCACCAGGTCCACGATGGTCGCGCCCCCGGACGGTCCGACGTCGAGGTGGATCACCTGCCCGGCGCCGGTGGCCACCCAGCAACCCCCCTCCCCGTCGGCGTCCACGGCCTCCACCCGGATCGGGCCCTGGAAGGTGCGCAGGAGCGCCACCACCTCGCCGGAGGCCCGGGACACCACGTCGAGGCCGTCGTCGGTCCCCACCCAGACCACGCCCAGGTCCGGGTCGAGGTCCAACGGCGGGCGTGTCCTTACGTAGCTCCGGACCTCGAGATCCGGGGACACCGAGGCCACCCTCCCCTCGTGGATGACCCAGAGCGTGCCGTCGGCCTCCGCCACCATGCGGCTCACCCCTCCCACACCCCCCACCGGGGCGAACTGGCCCCGATCCGCCTCGTAGCGGAACAGCCCGCGATCGGTACCCACGAAGGGCGTCCCCGCGGCCGCCACGATCCCGGAGGGGCGTCCGGGCAGGCGGTGGAGGCGGTCCCGGCGCAGGTGCCGCCGCTGCAGGGCCCCGGCGTCGCGCAGCTCCCACGTGGCCCCGCCCGCGCGTGTCCGCCCCAGGATCCCCGGGGCCACGCCGCGGGTGCGGAGGCCGTCGAGGGGACGGCGGGGCCCCACGAACACGAGGCCGTCGTCGCCCATCGCCGCGAGGCGGCGCCCGGCGGGCGCCAGTGCGCGCCAGGCGGACCCCGCGTGGAGCGGTGCCAGCGGCGACGGTTCCACGACCCCCGTCCGCGGATCGAGCCGGGCCACGCCCCGGCCCGTGCCGAGCCAGGCCCGGCCGGCGTCCGTTTCAAGGAAATCCGAGGCCGGATCCCACGGGGTGTCCGGTACGACCTCGTTGACGACCTCCGACGGAAGGCCGTCCGCGGTCGTCCAGGTGCGGACGACGCCCGTGGCCGGGTTCACCGTCACCAGGCCGGCCCGCGCACCGGCGGCGAGCCAGGCGTCGCCGACCCGCGCCACCGCGTAGGCCCCGTCCTCGGTGCCCCCGGCCCAGAGGGTGCGGCGGCGACCCTCCTCGAGCAGGACGAGCCCCTCCTGGAGCGTGGCGAGGAGCGCGCCGGAGCGCGGCAGGGGCTCCACGTCGTAGACGTCGAGCGTGTCGGGGACCCCCTCCACGGGCGTGGCCTCGGGGAGGCGGAGCAGGCCCTCGTACCCCACCCAGATCCGACCGTCCGTCCCCCGCAGGAGCGAGAAGACCGACCAGGGGCCGAGGAGGGTCGAGTACGCGCCCCGGTCCCGCCGGGCCAGGCCGTGCCAGGTGCCGACCCAGAGGGCGGAGCCCTCGGCCAGCAGGGCCTGGACGTAGCGGTCCGGGAGGCCGTCCGCGTCGTCGGCCAGCTCAGCCACGCGCCAGGTGTCGGGTCCGGCGCCCGGCACGACCCGGACCAGGCCCGCGGCCGTGCCCGCCCAGAGGCCGTCGGGCGCGGGGGAGACGGCCGCGACCCAGTCGGACGGCAGGCCATCGCGGGTCGTGAGGGAGACCGGCGCGAGCGTGACCGGATCCACCCGGGCCAGCCCGCCGCCGAGGGAGGCCGCCCACGCGGCGCCCGTGCCATCGACCGCGACGTCCACGACCTCGGCTCCGGGCAGCGCCGGTCGCCGGGCCGAGAGGCGGGCCAGGTCGGCCGGGGTGGCGACCGTCCAGGCCTGCACCGCGGTCCCGATGGCCCCGGTGGAGGTCACCGGGCGCAGGCGGGATCCGCGCGGGATCGGAGGGCTGGTCCAGCCCGAGGCCACGTCGTCCGCCAGGCGGCGCCAGCCGTCCTCCTCCTCCACCTCCACGCCGAAACGGACGTCTCCGTTCCAGAAGAGCCGCACCGGCCGCGAGGGGGCGAAGAGATCGGACCAGGTCCGGGGCGCAGCCTCCACCGCGCGCAGGTGGAGGGGAGCGGCCTCCGCGGATCGGAGGAGGGAGAGGAGGAGGAGTGTGGGGATCATGCGAGTGCCGCCAGAGTGGAGCGGTAACGGGCGATCTGTCGGGCCATGCCCCTCGCCTCGCCGGTCACCGACAGGGCGTCCCCGGGGCACACGAGCCAGCAGGCCAGGCAGTCGAGGCAGCGGTCGCCGGCCCCGATCTCCTCCCGCGTCCGTCCCTCGGGGCAGAAGTCCTCGCACCGGCGGCACGGCCCGCACCGGGTGGCATCGCGGCGTCCGAGGGAGAGGGTGGCGTCCCGGGGATCGTAGACGTCCTGGACGATCCGGAGGCGACGGGCGGCGGCTGAGACGGCCGGCCGCGCGGTCACGGGCGCGAGCGCCCGCTGGAGGGGCCTGAGGAGCGGAAGGCCGGCCAGGACGGCGAGTGTGGAGCGCGGGCGGGCCCGGCGCACGGGATGCACCACGGGCACCTCCCGCTCCACGGCCGCCAGGTCGGCGAGCCCGAGCCAGCCCCTTCCGAGGGCCAGGGGCAGGCAGGGGACCTCGGCCCAGGGCAGCCCGACGAGGCGGCAGACGACGAGGTCGTTGAGCAGGGCGTGGTCGGAGGCCGCGAGCAGCCCGAGTCGGAACGGGTCCCCGTCGCCGGGGCCGTCGCCTTCCATGCCCACGACGCCGTCGAGCAGGACCAGGTCCGGCCGGACCACCTCGTGGAGGGCCACCAGGTTGGCCGCGAGATCGCGGTGGATCCGCCGCTTGTCCTGGCCCACCACCGTGCCGACCTGGTTCTTGAGGGCCGAGGTCAGGACGGCCTCGGCGTGGGTCTTGACCTTGGGCACGGACACGAGGAACCCGGCCTCGAGCACCGTGGCCGCCACGCGGACCCGAATCCCGGTCGAGAGCGTCACCTCGCGGCCCCGGTCGCCGTTGAGGTCGACCACCCTGGCGCCGTGTGCACCCGCGACGCGGTCCACGCCGAGGCGGCGGAGGACGTCGATGCCCCTGCGCTCGACGCCGACATTGGGCCCGTCCGCCACGACGACGTCGCGGTAGCCCCGCCGGCGGAGGGCGGCCAGGAGCGCCCACAGGACCCGCAGGTCCACCGAGTTGCCCGTGAGCGCCACGAGGTCGTTGTTGCAGTTGGGCTTGATCACGATCCGGGTGTCGCGAGCCGCGGGCAGGCGGGCCTCGTGGTGGGCGAGCAGGATCTCCACGGTCTCGAGGATCTCGGCGCGGGTCCAGGCGGCCCGCACCACCGCGCGGCCGCCCAGCACCGTGAGGGGGGACGGGACGCCGGTCACGCGGCCTCCGCCGCCATGCGCTCGAGGAGCGCCTCGTAGGCACCCCACGCGACGTCCCAGGAAGTACGGCCGGACAGCCAGGCGCGTCCCTCGCGCCCGATGCATTCGCCCTGTCCGGGATCCCGCAGGAGGACCGCGAGGGCCTCGGACCACGCGGCCACGTCGCCGCCCGGGACGGGGACCCCGAACCCGCCGGTGGCCTCGCGGACGGCGTCCTGATCGCTGAAGATCACGGGCCGTCCACAGGCCAGGGCCTCGGCCGCCGTGAACCCGAACCCCTCGCGCACGAGCGTGGGGAAGAGCACGACGTCGGCCTGCTGGTACCAGGGCACGATGTCGGACACCTCGAGGTGGAACTCCACGGGCAGGCCCCGGGCCAGGCCGCGGATCCGTCCGAGGTAGGCCGGATCCACCACGGGGCCCACGATCTGGAGGACCACGCGGTCGCGGAGGGCTACCGGGAGCCCGGCCACGGCGCCCACCGCCACGTGCTGGCCCTTGCCCGGCAGGATGCGGGAGGGCAGGCAGACCACCGTGCGCCCGTCGGGACGCGGGACGCGGGACGCGGGGCGGAACCGCTCGAGGTCCACGCCGTTGCGGATGGCCACGGTGCGCCCGGCGGGCAGACCGCGCGAGATCAGGTGACGGCGCATGGCTTCGCTCACGGTGACCACGCGCGCGAGGCGCCGGGCCTGCCAGCGGTAGAAGAGGCGCCAGCCTCCGGAGCCGAAGGTGCGGCCACCGAAGTCGAGATCGTGGACGATGCAGGCGGTGGGGCGATCCGCGGGGGGCACCTCGATGGCGTTGGAGAGCACGGCATCGGGACGGAAGGACCGGAGCTGGGTCTTCGCCGCGCGCCAGGTCTCGATCCACGCCCGGACGCGGGACCCGGCCGTGAGGTCCACGGCCACGGCCTCCCTGGGCAGGAGATCGCGGCTGCGCTGGAACCCCGCCACGAGGCGGACCTCGTGCCGCACGCGCGCTCGCTGCCACAGGGCCTCGAACACCGTCTCCGTGCCCGAGCGGACATCGGGTGGAAACCGGCGCGCCACCATGAGGAGTCTCATGACCCGCCAGTGTAGCCCGGGCCCGGTGGGTCGGCCCGGCTCCCCTGCCCCACGATAGGGGTCGGCAGACCCGGAGCGACCATGCGCCTCGCCACCTGGAACGTGAACTCGATCCGCGCCCGCCTGCCCCTCCTCCTCGACTGGCTCGACGGCGCCGCCCCCGACCTGGTCTGCCTCCAGGAGACCAAGGTGGAGGACGATTCCTTCCCGCGGGCCGAGTTGGAGGGGCGCGGCTGGTCGCTGGCGATCCACGGGCAGCGGACCTGGAACGGAGTGGCCATCCTCTCCCGGTCCGGCCTGGAGCGGGTCTCCCGGGGCATCCCGGGCTTCGAGGATGCCCAGGCACGCGTGATCTCGGCGAGGGCGGGCCCGCTGTCCGTGGCCTGCCTGTACGCCCCCATGGGTGAAGCCGTGGGGTCCGAGAAGTACGCCTACAAGCTCCGCTGGTACGATGCGCTCCTGGCCTGGATCACCGCGGGTTCCGACCGTCCCGACGTCCTGGCCGGCGACCTCAACGTGGCGCCCGAGGATCGCGACGTGTGGGACCCCGTGCTGCTCGCGGACACGGTGCTGGTGTCCGATCCGGAGCGCGCGCGGTTCCGGGCGCTCCTCGAGGCGGGGTACGCGGATGCGCTCCGGCTCCGCAACGCCGACGCCGGCGTCTACACCTGGTGGGACTACCGGGCGGCGGCCTTCCGGCGGAGGATGGGGATGCGGCTCGACCACGTGCTCGTGGCGCGAAGCCTGTCCGGCCGGGTCGGGGAGGTGCACGTACACCGGGAGGTCCGGGCCCGCGTGCAACCCTCGGACCACGCACCGCTGGAGGTCGAGATCCGGGAAGACGAGGCTAGGACCAGCGGAACCAGCGCATGGCGAGGGTGAAGCCCACCCCCGTCCAGGCCGCGAGTACGGCGAGTTCGGGGCCCAGAGAGAGGAGGGAGGCGCCTCCGTTCACGACCGCGCGGGTGGCGTCGTTGAGGGCCGTGAGTGGGAGCAGGCGGAGGAAGGGATGGATCGCCTCGGGGAACCGCTCCCATGAGAAGAACGCCCCCGACAGCAGGTACTGGGGCAGCATGACCACGTTCATCCAACCCGCGGCCACCTCGGTGTCGCGTGGCCGGGCCGCCACGAGCAGGGCGATGCCCATGAAGGCGAGCGATCCCAGGAGCGAGACGAACGCGAGCGTGGCCGGCGATCCCTGGATGACGACGTCGAACAGGAGGCGACCGGCCACCACCAGCGCCAGGACCTCGAGCGCGAGGAACACCAGCCTCGCGCCCATGAAGGCCAGGAGGAAGTGGGATCGACGCATGGGGGTGGCGGCGAGGCGCTTGAGCAGGCGCCGGCGCCGGGCCAGCACGATGTTGTACCCGGTGCCCCACATGCTGCTGCCCATGACGTTGAGGCCGATGAGGCCCGGGATGAGGAAATCGATGTAGCGGGTGCCGGGGGCGTGGACGGGGTCCTCCCGGACACGAGCGGCGGCGGGTCGGCCTCGGGCCTCCTGGAGGTGGGCGTCCACGACGTACCGGCCCAGGCGGCCCGCCTCCCGGTCGGGATCGAAGCGGTAGGTCACGTCGAACGTGCCGTCGATTCCGGGATCGGCCTCCACGACCACGTCGACGCGCCCGGCCTGGAGCGCACGGTCCACCTGGGCGGCGGGCAGGTCCACGGCCTCGAGCCCCTCGACGCCCTCGAGCGCCGCGCTCACCTCCACGGCGGCCGGCGAGTCGCCGGCGACGAAGAAGCGGACCGGCTCGGGCGGGCGCGCCCGGAAGGCGATGCCCAGGCCCACCGCGAGGACGACGGGGAACCCGAAGGTCCAGAAGAGGGCACCGGGCTCGCGGGCGAACTCGAGGAGGCGGGCCCAGGTGAGCTCGACGAGGGGGTGGCGCGGTTCGCGCGCGGGGCGATCAGGCATCGCGCAGCCCTCGTCCGGTGAGGTGGATGAAGACGTCCTCGAGGCTGGGCTGGCGAGTCACGAGCCCCTGCACGGGGACCGCGCGGGATCCGAGGAGCGCCGTGAGGGCGGGCAGGAGGTCGCCGATGCGGGACACGGCCAGCACCGGCCGGCCGCTCCTCCGCGCCACTCGCGCGACACCGGGCAGCATGGCCAGGACCTCGTCGGGGACGTCCCCGTCGAGCGCGAGTTCGACCACCTGCTCGGCCCCGAGGTCGCGGATGAGATCGGCCGGGGCGCCCAGCGCGATGCGACGGCCGTGGTCCACGACGGCCACCCGGTCGCACAGGCGTTCGGCCTCCTCCATGTGGTGGGTGGTGAGCAGCACCGTGCCCCCTCGGTCCCGGAAGGCCGAGATCACGTCCCAGATCCGGTGGCGCGCCTGGGGATCGAGCCCCGTCGTGGGTTCGTCGAGGAAGAGGAGTTCCGGATCGCCCACGAGTGCGGTGGCCAGGGCGAGGCGCTGGCGTTGCCCGCCCGAGAGGTGCTGGACGCGGGTGCGGCGGGGACCCTCGAGCCCGAGCAGCCCGAGGACCTCCTCCACCGCCCGTCCGCTCCGGTAGAAGGAGCGAAAGAGGCGGACCACCTCCTCGACGGTGAGGTTGTCGGCCAGTTGGGTCTCCTGCAGGGCCACCCCGATGCGCGAGCGGAGGCGGTGGTCCCCGTCACCGCGCCAGCGCTGGCCGAGGATCTCCACCACGCCCTCGTCGGGCTGGTTCAGGCCTTCGAAGATCTCGACGGTGGTCGTCTTCCCGGCGCCGTTGGGGCCGAGCAGACCGAAGCACTCGCCGCGCCGGACCTCGAGGTCGAGGTCCGCCACCGCGACCAGCGGGCCGTACCGCTTCCAGAGGCCGGCGCACCGGAGGGCGACGCCGTCGGTGCCTGCCGCTCGTTCCATCGGCCACCCGGGGGTCGGGGTCGCGGCGGATCTATCCACTCCGTCGGGCAGGAGGCGGCGCCCTCGGGGGTCGGGTAGGGCGTCGCGCGATACAGGACGGCCACGATGCAGACGCGAACCTACCGGATCCTGGGTCTTCTCGGACGCGGCGGCTACGGCTCCGTGTACCGGGCCGAGAAGTCGGGCGGCGAGGGCTTCTCCACGGTCGTGGCCCTGAAGATGCTGCACCCCGGCCTCGTGAGCACGGGCAGCTCGGGCCACGCCGCCGAGGCGGCGCGGCGGCTGCGGGACGAAGCCCGCCTCCTGGGCCTCCTCAGGCACCGTGCCATCGTCCAGGTTCACGACCTCGTCGTGCTCGGGGGCAGCTGGACCATCGTCATGGAGTACGTGGAGGGGCTCGACCTCGGCGGTCCCCTCGGCCGGTGCCCGATGCCCGCGCGACCGGCCCTGGATGCGGTGGCGCAGGTGGCCGACGCGCTGGCGTTCGCCTGGCGCTCCACCACCCCCGGCGGCCGGGAGCTCCGCCTCCTCCACCGGGACATCAAGCCCTCCAACGTGATGCTCACCACCGACGGCGCGGTGAAGGTGCTCGACTTCGGGATCGCCCGTGCGGACTTCGACAGCCGCGAATCCACCACGAGCGCCACCATCCTCGGCACCCGGAGCCACATGGCGCCCGAGCGCCTCGATCCGGACGGCGAGCTGGGCCCCGTGGGCCCCGAAGCCGACGTCTACAGCCTCGGGGCGGTCCTCCTCGAGCTGCTCGGTGGCGCGCCCCCGCCGCGGGCTGCCCTCGATCCCGAGGCCCACGCGTTCCGGATGCGGGAGGCCCTGGCCGAGCGGCTGGACGGCCGGGTGGACGTCCGCGTCGCCGGGCTCCTCGAGCGGATGATCGCCTTCGCGCCCTCGGATCGCCCGCCTGCGGACGAGGTCCGCCGAGCGGCCGAGGCCCTCGCGCGCGCCCTGCCCGGGGACACGCTCCGCGCCTGGGCCGAGCGGTGCGTACCTTCCGCCCTCGAAGCCCACCGCACCGCGCTCGCGACGAACCCCGACGCCCTGGTCGGGACCGTGCTCGAGGAGATGAGCGACGTGGTGACGCCACCGCCCCACGACCCGCTCGCTCCCCCGCGATGGGAGGGGGCGCCCACCAACGTTCCACTGCACCCGCTGGTGCTCGACGACGAGCGGATCGTGCCGGTGGGGATGGCCTTCGACGACGAGGGGACGGGGCCCCTGGCCGGCGTCCACCTCACCCTCGACTCCCTCGACGGCGACACGGCCGCTCCCCGGGACGTCCGCGGCCCCCCACCCCGCCGGGCCCCCCTCCCCATCGAGATCACCGAGGAGCGGACCGCCCTCACCTCCCCGGTCTGGCTCCATCGGCCCCGTCTCCTCGGGGCG
>JBFYZZ010000089.1:0-18826 GCA_041309225.1 Deltaproteobacteria bacterium
ACCAGTCGAGCCCATCCGCGTCCCCATCGATGGCGATCGGGTCCGACAGGTAGTCCGACAGCACCCCGAACCCCCCCGCATCGTCGTGCCCGGCACCGTCGGAGTCTAGGGTGGTGTAGTCCGAACCTCTCGTTGTAGCTACCGCAACTGTCCAAGCTGTAATCTCTGTCCAAGTAGTGACTCCAACAAGGTCACTAATTGAAAGAGCAAGTTCGATATACCAATCACTTAATACTCCTACCGAAGTTACCCCAACTGACTGATATTGTACTATAGAAGTTGAAGACGGTTCACTAAAGCTTACTGTCTCAGCTTCATCGTTAAGACCGCCTATTGATGATGTATTACTAATAAAATATGCAGCATTAGCGAGAGAACCTAAAACATACGAAAATTCAAAACAAGTCATATCACTATCGGTGTTGAATACAATCCCCCATGACCCCGAGTATGGCAGGGGATTCGTATCACTCGGGTCTGCATTCACCCTCATCCGGAAGTACAGGTTGTCATCGTCGAAGGCCCAGCTGGCTACGGGGTTGCTGGCGTCGCCCACGAGGTCCCAGGCGCTCTCGGCCGCGAGGCCGACGGTGTCGTTCTGGGGATCGGTGAGGGGGCTGCCCCCCTGTGTGAGGGGGATCCAGGCGGTGTCATCGGGCCAGGCGTGGGCGGGGGAGAGAGCGAGGAGGAGGAGGAGGATGTGCACGGGGGACTCCACGGCGGGGAACGGACACTGGGAACGGTATACCACGGGATCGGAGGGAGGGCGCCCGGGGCCTGGAGCCCCCGCCGTCCGATCCGGCCGGCCCACCCTCCACCGCCGGGGCTCCCCGCCAGCCAGGATCCCCCTCTCGCTCCAGGGCCCTGCCCGGGCCAGGCACCCGGGTTACCGCCCCAGGCCGGGCCCGTCCCCCGTCCAGGAGTCCTCCATGGTCACCGTGATCCATCCCGCCGAGCGCACGCGCAACGTCCGATACGCCGTGCGCGACATCGTCGTCCTCGCGGAGCAGGCGGCGAAAGCCGGCAAGGAGCTCCTCTACCTCAACATCGGCGATCCCAACAAGTTCGACTTCGAGACGCCGCGCCCGCTCATCGAGGCGGCCTACCGCGCGATGCTGGCCAACGCGAACGGCTACTCGCCGTCGTCCGGCACGAAGCAGGCCGTGGACGCGGTGGCGCGGGAGGCGGCCCGGAAGGGGATCACGAACGTCCAGGACATCTTCGTGACCAGCGGGGCCTCCGAGGGCATCGACCTCTGCCTCTCGGCGCTGGCCGATCCCGGCGACGACGTCCTCGTGCCGAGCCCCGGATACCCCCTCTACACCGCGGTGCTGGCCCGGCTCGAGGTGCGGGAGAACTCCTACTACCTCGACGAGGCCAACGGCTGGCAGCCCTCCGTCTCGGACATCGCCTCCAAGATCACCCCCCGGACGCGCGCCATCGCGATCATCCACCCCAACAACCCGACGGGCTCCTTCGCGTCCGACGAGACGCTCCTGGGGATCCTCGACCTCGCCCGCAGGCACGACCTGGTGGTGCTCGCCGACGAGATCTACGACCGCCTGCTCTTCGACGGCCGGACGCCCCGCTCCATCGCGGCCCTCGCGCCCGACGTGCCGTGCGTGACGTTCGGCGGGCTGTCCAAGGTGCACGTCGGGCCCGGCTGGCGGCTGGGCTGGGGCATCGCGAGCGGTCCCGGCGAGGCGATGGCCCCGTTCCTCGCGGCCCTCAACCAACTGCTGCGCGCGCGTCTGTGCGCCAACCACCCGCTGCAGGCCGCGATCCCCGTGGCGCTCGACGGCGGGTGTCCCCACCTGCCCGAGGTGATGGCCAGGCTCACCCGCCGCCGCGACCTCACGGTCCGGATGCTCAACGAGATCCCCGGCATCACCTGCGTGCGGCCTGAGGGCGCGTTCTACGCCTTCCCCCGCCTGCACATCGCCGGGACCGACACCGAGTGGGTCCACGGGCTCATCCGGGAGACCGGCGTGGTCGTCGTGCCCGGCTCGGGCTTCGGCCAGGTGCCCGGTACGCAGCACTTCCGGGTCGTCTTCCTGCCCGACGAGCGTACGCTCGAGAAGGCCTACCGCCAGATCGCGGCCTGGCAGGCCCGCTGGCTCGACACGCACCCGGGCTAGCCGGGGGCGCGGAGGCGTCCATGCGGGTTCCCGCCCTCCTACGCGGCCGGTCCGAGGATCCCACGGTGTGGGCGACGGTCTTCGAGGCGGTCGGTCCCACCACGGCCACCGGGGCGCTGGGGATCACGCTCGTCGAGGTCGGGCCCGACGGGATGGTGATGGAGATGCCGATCTCCGACGCCGTCCGTCAACCCTACGGCCTCCTGCACGGGGGGGCCAGCGCGCTGCTCGCGGAGACCGTGGCGTCGTTCCACGCCGGCTGGGGCCAGGATCTGACCCGGGTGGCGCCCGTGGGGATCGAGCTCAACATCTCCCACCTCCAGAGCGCGAGCGAGGGCCGCGTGCAGGCGCGCGGACGGGTCCTGCGGCGCACGCGCCACACGGTCGTCCACGAGGTGGAGATCGTCCACCTCGAGACCGGGCGCCTCCTCGCCGTGGCCCGCGTGACCAACCTCCTGAGGCCGGTCGCCGCCGCCGGCGGCGGCTGATCGGGCCCCATGCCGGCGCCGAACCCCTCCCTCCTCCGCCGGATCGCCGGCCTGGCGGCGCCGGTCCTCCTCGTCCTGGCCACCTGGGCGGCGGTGTTCGCCTCCGCGCTCCTCCACTGGGACACCCGGGCGGCCACCCTCGCGGGCCCCATGGCCTTCCGGCCCGATCCGATGCCCCCCGTGCCCCGCGAGGTGGCCCTCGACCTCGTGCTGCACCTGTGGCAGTACGATCACGTGGCCCGGGCCCTCGCGGCCGGGCTGCCCCTCTTCGAGACCCGGAACCTGACGTTCCCCGCGGTGCTGGACCTCCAGACCGTGTGGGGAGGCCACCTGGACCTGCTGCTCGGGGTGCCGCTGGTGGGCCCCCTCACGCTCCTCGGCGTCTCCAACACCGTCGTCGCCGTGCTGCTCCTGGCGAGCGGCCTGGGCGCGTTCCTGCTGGCCCGCGAGGTCACGGGCCAGGCCTGGGCCGCGGCCGTGGCCGCCGCGCTCTACCTGGTCTCCCCGCCGCTCCTGCAGGACGCGGCCAACGGGCGCGCCGAGCAGGTTTCCGTGGGCATCACGGCCTTCGGCCTCCTCTTCCTGGGACGCTGGCTCACCCGCGGGCGGGTCCGCGACCTGGGGCTTGCGGCCCTGGGCTTCGGCGTCGCGGTGCTCGGCTACCTCGGCACCGGGATCATGCTCGTGTTCGCGCTGCCCGCCGTGGGACTCGGGTTCGTGCCCGCCCTCCTCCGGCGACCCGACCGGTCGGGCGCCCTCCCCGACCGGCGGGCGGTGCTCCGCCGCCTCGCGTGGACCGCCGGCATGCTGGCCCTCCTCGCGATGCCGGTGCTCCTGGGGGTGGGCGCGGCCCACATGCGCAGCTGGTTCCTCGCGGGCCCGGATCCCGACACCTTGGAGGCGTGGTCGCGCCAGAGCATGGAGTGGGGCGTGCTCCTCCCCTGGATGTTCCTGCCGTTCCCGCTCGGCCGGGCCTCGGTGACCGGCTGGGCCCTCCCGCTGGTGGCGCTGCCCGCCCTCGTCCTGCGCCGGGGCCCGGGCCGGGTCCTGCCGTGGCTGCTCGGCGCGGCGCTCGTCCACCTCCTGGCCATGGGCAGCGTGATCCGGATCGAGCCCGCGTTCCGCCTCGTCTCCCCCTACGCCTGGCTGCCGCACGTCTTCCCCTTCCTCCTGCGCTTCCACTGGCCCTACCGCTTCCTCCTCCTCGGCGACCTGCTGCTCGCCGTGCTGGCGGCCGTCGCGCTCGCCCGGCTGGGTGCTCGCGGCCGGGTCGGGACGGCCCTCGCGGCGGGGCTGTCCGTGGTCGGCCTGGCCGGGGCGATCGTCCAGGTCCACGCGTTCGTGCCCATGCCGTCGCTTCCGCTCCCGGATCCGCCGATGGTCTACCGCGTCATCGCGCGCTCCCCGGCGGACGAGGCGGTCCTGGAGGTCCCGGCGCGACGGGTGTCCAACGCCGAGGGAGCCCAGCTCTACCACCGGCACCCCATCTGCTGCCTGGACCTGCCGCCCGAGCTGGAGCCGCCCGGCCTCGCACAGCTCGACGCCGGGAACCCGGTCTTCGAGCTGGTCCGCCACGTCTCCACCGACCGGGCCCCCGCGTTGCTCGCCCGCACCGGGATCGGGCCGGACGCCGCGTCCCGGCTCGCGGACCTGGGCTTCGGGTGGGTCGTCGTCCAGGATCTCCGGCGCTCGCACACCTCGGCCGGATGCTGGCCCGACACCCCGCCCGGCCAGCCGTCCGAGCCGTGCGACGCACGGTATCTGCCGCACGCCGTGATGCGCGCCCTGTTCGGGCCGCCCGTGCTCGAGGAGCCCGCCGGCCGGGGCTGGCTCTCGCTCTACTCCGTGATCGAACGCCCGGGGCTCGTCATCCCGGCCCTGCCCGGACCCTGACCCGGCGCCCGCACCCGGGGCGCTCGGGGAGCCTCGCCCGCCCGACCTGCCGCTCACCGCCGCCCCGGATAGGCCCCCGCTCCTGAGAACCCACCGGAGGACCACGGATGACCGAGGGGCAGCCCCCGCAGGTGCCGATCCGGCGCAGCCTGCTCGTCGTGGACGACGATCCCGACGTGCGGGAGACGCTGGCCGACGGGCTGCGCCTCATCGGGTACGACGTCCAGACGGCCGAGTGCGCCAGCGAGGCCTACACCCTCGCGATGCGGGAGACGTTCCACCTCGTCCTGAGCGACATCCGGATGCCCGACGAGGACGGCATGGCCCTCCTGAACCGCCTGAAGACCCTCGATCCCGACCTCGAGGTGGTGCTGGTCACGGGGATCCGCGACATGGACCTCGCCCTGCAGGCCCTGAGGGTCGGGGCCACCGACTACATCACCAAACCGTTCCGGCTCGACGAGGTCCACTTCGTGGTCGAGCGGTCGCTCGAGAAGCGCCGGCTCGTCATCGAGAACCGAACCTGGCAGGCCGAGCTCGAGCGCCTCGTTCTGGAGCGGACCCGGGAGCTGTCCGAGAAGAAGGCCGAGGTGGAGCGCCTGTACGGCGATCTCCAGCGCACCTGGGAGAGCACCCTGCACGCGCTGCTGCTCGCCCTCGACCTGCGCGACAACGAGACCCGCGGCCACTCCTGGCGGGTGGTGGAGTACGCCGTCCTGCTGGCACGGGCCCTCGACGTGGACGAGGCGACCATCCCGGAGATGCGGCTGGGCGCCATCTTCCACGACATCGGAAAGATCGGAGTCCCGGACTCCATCCTGCGGAAGCCGGGCACCCTCGACACGGCCGAGTGGGAGGTCATGCGGCGCCACCCGGACATGGGCTACCGGCTGCTGGCCTCGGTGGGATTTCCCGAGGTGGCGCTCGGGATCGTGCACGCCCACGAGGAGCGGTGGGACGGCTCGGGCTACCCCCGGGGCCTCGAGGGCGACCAGATCCCCCTGGGTGCCCGGATCTTCGCCGTGGCGGACACGTTCGACTCCATGACGTCCGACCGCCCCTACCGGCCCGCCTGCGGCATCGCCGAGGCGAGGGCGGAGATCCGGCGGGTGGCGGGCGTACAGCTCGACCCCCGGGTGGCCGAGGCCTTCCTCTCCATCCCGGCCCTGGCCCTCGAGGCGGTCCGCGACCGGGTCCATGCCGAGGCCCTCGCCATCGAGGAGCAGGTCCAGCGCACGCTGGGCTGACGTACCCCCCCCCATGCCCGCCCTCCCCTGGTCGCTCGCTGCCCTCCTGGCGCTCGGATCGGCCGGTGCCGCCCCCGTGTGCGATCGGAGCTGCGAGCCGCTCCTCCAGGACGTGTTCGGGTGCTGCCCGCCGTCCCCCACCTCCACGGGCCGCGTGGGGCCGCTCCCGGATCGGGGCTCGCCCGCGCTGGCGTTCGAGGGCTCCGACGGCCGAACCCTGCTCGGCATGAAGATCGAGGTGTCGCAGGCGCTCTACCAGGCCGTCACGGGGCAGGCGCCCAGCGCCCACGCCGCGTGCGGCGCGTCCTGTCCCGTGGAGCGCGTGACCTGGTGCGACGCGGTGGCCTTCGCCAACCGCCTCTCGGCCCGGGATTGGCTCCAGCCCGTCTACGGACTCCCGGACGGGTTCCGGCCCGGCATGGACGCGGCCTCGTGCGACGGGCTCGCCGGGGAGGTGACCGTGAACGCCCGCGCCGGCGGGTGGCGCCTGCCGACCGAGGCCGAGTGGGCGGCCCTGGCCGCCCTGGAGGGCGGCCCGTCCCCCTCCGAGGCGGCCTCCCGCCGGGTCGAGGGGCGATCGCGGCCTCCCTGCGACGGCAACGACGGCCGCCAGGGGGTCTGCGACGCGGTGGGGAACGTCTGGGAGTGGGTCTGGGACGCCGATCCCGATGGACGGCGGGCGGTGCGCGGCTGCTCGTTCCAATGCCCGCCCGGCACGGCGGGTGCGGGCTCGCGCCTCGCGGTCGCGCCCGGCCTCCGGGACGAGGGCATCGGGTTCCGCCTGGTTCGCGCCCGGTAGACGCGCGCGTCAGTCGGCCTCGGGGCCCTCGGCGTCCTCGGGGAACTCGTCGGCGACGCCGGCGTCGTCCTCGTCGAGGACGTCGTCGGCCTCCTCGTCGGGGAGCCCCTGCTCCGCGGACTCGTCGTCCTCATCGACGGGGAGGTCGTCCTCGTCGACGGCACACCCGGGCCAGGGCCGGTGGGGGGTCAGTCGCACACCGTCACGGAGGTGGTGTAGCGGCAGTCGAAGTCGTCGCAGTCCGTGTGGCCGTCGTCGTCGTTGTCGACCTCGTCGGAGCAGGCCGCGTCGGTGTACTCGGGGGCGCCGCCGCAGGCCTTGGTGCCGGAGCAGGCCCAGTCTTCGCAGTCCGTGTAGCCGTTGCCGTCGTTGTCGACCTCGTCGGTGCACTCGGCCTCGGTCCACTCGTGGGGGCAGACCGTGAGGTCGTGGTTGTAGCTGCAGGCCCGGTCTTCGCAGTCCGTGTAGCCGTTGCCGTCGTTGTCGACCTCGTCGGAGCAGGCCGCGTCGGTGTTCTCGGCCTCGCCACCGCCGCCGCACACCTCGGTGTCGTCGCAGTCGTAGTCGTCGCAGTCGATCCAGCCGTCGCCGTCGTTGTCGATCTCGTCGGCGCAGGTATCCTCGGAGTTCTCGGCCTCGCCGTCGACGCCCGTGCAGTCCGGCTCGTCGTCGCAATCGGGATCGCCACAGTCCACGAGGCCGTCGCCGTCGTTGTCGAAGGCGTCGGCGCAGAGCTCGTCCGCGGTGCCGCCACCGAGGCAGCCCGAGAGGCAGAGAAGCAGGGGGAGGAGAGACATGCTGGCCTCGTCCGCCGGGGTCGGACGGGGGGTGTAACGTGCCTCGGACCGGGAGCCATGCGGAGGGCACCGGCCCCGCGGCTCGCGCCCGGATCTGCACGCCGGGACGGACCCCGCCGCGATTGCCACCACCACGCCCCTGCGCTAGGCCCCCCCGATGCACGCGCTGGTCACGGGAGCCACGGGCCACCTGGGCACGAACCTCGTGCACCTGCTCGTGTCGCGCGGGCACGCGGTGACGGCCCTGGTGCGGGGGGACGCGCCCCACCTCCCGGGCGTCCGGTGCGTGCGGGGCGACGTCCTCGACCCGGCGAGCCTGGCCAGGGCCATGGACGGTGTGGACGCGGTCTTCCACCTGGCCGGCGTCATCTCGGTCGTGGGCGAGATGGGGGGGCTCGTCCGGCGCGTGAACGTGGAGGGCACCCGCAACGTGCTGGCCGCGGCCGGTGGGCGCCGCCTCGTCCACACCGCCTCCATCCACGCCTTCCGCCAGGAGCCGGCCGACGAGGTGCTCGACGAGACGCGGCCGCTCGCCGACCGGCCGCGGGACCACGCGTACGACCGCAGCAAGGCCGAGGCCATGCGCCTCGTGCTCGACGCGGGGCGCGACGCCGTGGTGGTGGCCCCCACGGCCGTGATCGGCCCGGGCGACTGGCGGCCCTCCCGCATGGGCCACGTCCTGACGGCCTGCTTCCGTGGCCGCCTCCCGGCGGCGGTGCCGGGCGGGTTCGACTGGGTGGACGCCCGGGACGTGGCCGAGGGCACGCTGGTGGCGGCGGAGCGGGGCCGGGCCGGCCAGGCGTACCTCCTGGGCGGCACCTGGACGTCCGTCCGGGCGCTCGCGGACCTCGCGGCCGAGGTGGCCGGGAACCGCCCGCCACGGTTCACCTGCCCCGCGTGGCTCGCGCGC
This sequence comes from Deltaproteobacteria bacterium, assembly GCA_041309225.1. Classification (GTDB taxonomy): domain Bacteria; phylum Myxococcota_A; class UBA796; order UBA796; family JAFGLY01; genus JAFGLY01. The sequence continues at coordinate 8,273 of JBFYZZ010000089.1, forward strand.
CTCGCCGCCCCGGCCGGCCTCGCCTGGGCCCGCGTGGCCGGTGCCGAGCCCATCCTCACCCCCGAGTCGATCCAGGTCCTGGCCACCGCCAATCCGCGCATCGACTCCGGAAAGGCCCGCCGGGACCTCGGCTTCGAGCCCCGTCCCCTGAGGACGACCCTCGAGGACACGTACCGCTGGTCCCGGGAGATCGGGCGCCTGCCGGGGGGCCCGTCGTGAGCCCCCTCCACCGCTCCGTGCTCTACGGCTTCCTCCTCGCCGCGCTCGTGACGGCGCCCGTCCTCCTGTTCGTGGCGGCCCCCTACGGCCGGCACGCCCGGCGCGGGTGGGGTCCCACGCTCCCCGCCCGCCTGGGGTGGCTCCTCATGGAGGCGCCCTCCCCCCTCCTCTTCGCCGCGCTCGCGCTGTCCGGTGGCCTGCCCCGCGACGCGGCCACGGCCGTCCTGGTCCTCCTGTGGGAGGCGCACTACCTGCACCGTGCCTTCGTGTGGCCCTGGCGGCTCCGGGGCCAGCGCCGGCCGATGCCGATCCTCGTGGTCGCCATGGCGATCGCGTTCAACGCCGTGAACGCCTGGCTGAACGGCGCCTGGTTCGGCGGGCTCGGGCCCGGGTACCCGGACGACTGGATCCGCGATCCCCGGTTCCTCGCCGGCGTGGCCCTCTTCCTCGGGGGCTTCACGGTGAACCAGCACGCCGATCGCATCCTGCTCGGCCTGAGGCCGCCGGGCACGTCCGGCTATGCCGTGCCGCAGGGAGGCCTGTTCCGCTGGGTGTCGTGCCCCAACTACCTGGGCGAGCTCCTGGAGTGGTGCGGGTTCGCGCTGGCGGCCTGGTCCCCGCCCGCCCTCGCGTTCGCCGTCTGGACGGCCGCCAACCTCGTGCCGCGCGCGATCGCGCACCATCGCTGGTACCGCCGGACCTTCCCGGAGTACCCTCCCGAGCGGCGGGCTCTCCTCCCCGGCGTGCTCTGACGCCTCACTCCCCGGGCGCCGGGCCCCGCACGGGCCGGTGCTCCAGGATCCGGGTGACCCGGGCCTCGAGCCGTCCGCCCGGCTCCACCTTCACGTGGGCGACGTGGAGATCCCCGGTGACGGTCCCGGTGTCGGTGACGAGGAGGTGCTCCCGCACCCGCAGCCGGCCGTCCATCACCCCGGACACGACGGCCTCCGCCACGTCCACGATGCCCTCCACCCGGCCGGAGAGCCCGACCTCCAGGATCCCCTCCGAGTAGATCCGCCCCTTGAAGGTGCCGTCCACCCGGACCCTGCCCTCGAACGAGAGATCTCCCGACCAGACCGCGCCGGCCCCGAGGAGGCCCATCAGGGGGTGCTGGGGGGGTGCCACGGCCGCATCCTACCACGGCGGGTCGGATCCTACGGGAGGTCCTCCGTGGCCGGCGTCCCGCCCTGGGGCACGTGCCACCGGTGGCCGCCCTCCAGGGTGAAGGTCTCGGTGGTGAGGGCCGCGTCGGGCCAGCGCACCGTGACCTCGGCCTCGCAGGCGGTGCCCAGCCCGAAGTGGAGCGCGAGATCGTGCTGGACGCCGTAGTGACCGTGCCCGCCGCCCACCTCCTGGGTCTGCGCGACGCCGCCGGCGGCGACGGTCACGCGGGCCCCGATGGCCGCCCGGTTGGCGCTCGTGCCCTCGAGGCGCACCTGGAGGAAGTTGGGCCGCACGCCCTGGTCCTCCCCGGTGACGTTCTCGAAGAACCGGACGTTGAAGGTCTCGTAGCAGTCGTCCTCGCAGCGGGCGCCCGAGTGCCCGAGCACCACGTCGAGGTCGCCGTCCCGGTCGAAGTCCGCCACCGCCACCCCGTGGCTGCGGTGGTGGTCGATCCCCTCGGTGATCGGCACGGCGGTGAAGACGCGCGACCCCTCGTGGTGCCAGAGCAGGGCATGGGCGCCCTCGTAGTCGGACGAGCCGACGAACACGTCCGGGAGGCCGTCGTTGTCGAAGTCGAACACGGCGCCGGTCATGTCGCCGTCGTTCCAGTCGTCCAGCTCGTGCTGCCGGGTGAGCCCGGTGGCCTCGTTGGCCGGCCGCTCGAGGACCACCTCCGGATCGCCCGTGTTGAAGAGGAGCTCGCTCGGATCCGAGGACGACCCGACGTCCCAGTGGACGATCTCGGTGGTGAGGAGGTCCATGCGTCCGTCGCCGTCCACGTCGGCACAGACCGTGGTGCCCGAGTTGCCGCCGAGCCGGAAGGGCTCGCGGTCGAGGTCGTGGTCCCACCGGAAGGCGTCCGAGTCCTGGTTGCACCGGATGTTCGGCTCGGGCACGCCCTCGCAGTCCTCGGCGTCCGGGTGGAGGTGGCACCAGCACCGGGCGGACTCGTTGTCGGACCAGTCCATCCGGGCGTCGTAGGCGTAGCCCGAGGCCACGCTGCGGTTGGTGAACGTGCCGTCGCCGTCGGCGAGCCACAGGTGGTTGGGGGCGCGGCCGTAGCTGGAGGCGAGCAGCTCGGCGTCGCCGTCGCCGTTCAGGTCGCAGGCGAGCGAGGACCAGGCCCAGCTGTGGGCCAGGCCCGCGTTGAGATCCTCGACGTCGTTCCACCGCTCGGTGCGCAGGCCGGCATCGGTGGTGACGTCCTCGAAGAGCGCCCCGCCCAGGTTGCGGTAGAGGCGGTCCTGGCCGGGCATCCCCGTCCCGTCGACGTTCTCGGTGATCCAGACGTCCACGAGGCCGTCGCGGTCCACGTCCACGAAGGAGATCCCCGCGGGCGCATCGACGCCGCCGTACTGGAAGTCGGAGCCCTCGGGGCCGAGGGTGAACGTGCCGTCGCCGTCGTTGAGGACGAGCTCGGTCGTGTCGTCCCACGCGCCGCTGGTGTCGGAGAGGCCGGTCAGCAGGTCGAGGTCGCCGTCGTCGTCCACGTCGGCGAAGGCCCAGACCTGGCCCGGCCGCCCCGTCGCGAGGCCCGCGCGCGAGGCCACGACGCCGGAGGCGAGGGTGACGTCCTCGAAGGCGCCCGCCCCGGTGTTCCGCAGGAGCCAGTTGTACCGGAGTCCCTTCTCGCCGAAGTCGTCGGACCCCTGCGAGGGGCTGCGGACCGCGAGGTCGGGCCAGCCGTCGCCGTCGTAGTCCACGGTGGAGAGGCGGGTCCCCGTGGCGCCGAGCACGTCGAGGCCCCACTCGGCCGTGGCGTCGCGGAACGCGATCGCGCCGGGCGTCCAGGCGGTGCCGTCCTCGCAGACCAGGGGGGATGCGGTGTCGTCGCCCCCACAGGCGACGAGAACGACGAGCCCCAGAACGGGCGTGCGCATGACCGTGTGCCTCCTGGCACGGGAGGTATCCGGCCCGGCGACTACGGGCCCCGGATCCGCTCGACCAGGGCGCCCAGTTCCTCCTCGCTGCCGTACCGGATCACGATCCGGCCCGCCCCGCCGGCCCCGGATCGGATGGTGACGGGCGCACCGAGGTGGTGGGTGAGCAGGTGCTCGGCGTGGCCGTACCGGGGGACGGGCGGCGGCCTCGCGCTGGAGGCGCGGTTCCAGGCGTCCACGAGCCGCTCGGTGGCCCGCACGGACAGGCCCCGGGCCTCCACCAGGGCCTGGGCCTCCGGGATCCGGGTCGGATCCCCCAGCGCGAGGAGCGCCTTGCCGTGCCCGGCGGTGATCCGGCCGGCCCGCAGGGCCTCGATCGTGCGCTCGGGCAGGTGCAGGAGGCGCATCCGGTTGGCCACCGTGGCGCGGTCCTTCCCGACGCGGGTGGCGACGACCTCCTGCGTGAGGCCGAAGGAACGCACGAGGCGCTCGTAGCCGCGGGCCTCCTCCACGCAGTCGAGGTCCCTGCGCTGGAGGTTCTCCACGAGCGCGAGGAGCAGCCCGTCGCGCGCCTGCCGCGCCCGGTCCGTGACGACGGCGGGGATCTCGCCGAGGCCGGCCATCCCCGCCGCGCGCCAGCGGCGCTCCCCGGCCACGACCACGTACCCGTCGCCCTCCGGCCGCACGAGGATGGGCTGGAGAACCCCGTGCTCCCGGATGGAGGCGGCGAGCCCCGCGAGATCGGCCTCGTCGAAGGGCTCCCGGGGCTGCTCGGGATTCCGGCGGATCCGGTCGAGCGGGACGAGGGTGGCCACGGGGGTGGCGGGCATGATCCCTCCTAGAGGAGCCTCGCGATCGCGCGGCGGAACTCGATGAGATCCACGAGGTCGGTGACGAAGTCCATGCGCTCCGAGTCCCAGACGAGCTTGGGCGACAGGTCGTAGCGCGCCACCCACGTCTCGTAGAGCGCGTTGAGCCCGCGGAGGTACCCGACGGGAACGGACATCTCGCTCGGGCGGCCGCGCAGGCGGATCCGGCGCCGGATCGCGCGGACCGAGCAGCGCAGGTACACCAGGAGGTCCGGGGGCCGGAGCGCCTCGCGCATGGATTCGTAGAGCTCCCGGTAGGTGGTGTAGTCCCGCTTCGTCATCGCGCGCCGGCGGTACAGGTTCTCCGCGAAGATCTCGGCGTCCTCGTAGATGGTGCGGTCCTGGACCACCGTGCCCGGCCGGTCGCAGAGGCCGCGGTGGAGCCGGAACCTGTGCGTGAGGAAGTACAGCTGGGAGTGGAACGCCCAACGCCGCATGTCCCGGTAGAAGTCGTCGAGGTACGGGTTGGCCGTGTGGGGCTCGTAGGCGGGCTCGAACCCGTACTCTCGGGCCAGGAACTCCACCATGGAGGTCTTGCCCGCGCCCATGTTGCCCGCGATGGCGACGAACGTCTTCATGCTCCGGGTACGGCCCCCCTATCTCGCCCCTCCGCCCGCCACGGCCGCCGAGCCACCCCCCGGTCGGGGCGGACCCCGGGCCCGCCCTACACCGTGCTGCGGACCTTGAGCTCGTCGAGGGCCCGCGGATCCACCGGCGCGGGGGCGCCGTTCATGAGGTCCTGGGCCCGCGTGGTCTTGGGGAAGGCGATGACGTCGCGGATGTTGTCGGTGCCGGCGAGGAGCATCACGCACCGGTCGAACCCGAACGCGATCCCGCCGTGCGGAGGGGCACCGAAGGCGAGGGCTTCCAGGAGGAAGCCGAACTTCTCCTTCGCCTCCTCGAGACCGATCCCGAGCGCCGCGAACACCTTCGCCTGCACCTCGGGGTCGTGGATCCGGATGGATCCGCCCGCCACCTCGTAGCCGTTGCACACGAGGTCGTAGGCGGCGGCGCGGATCTCGCCCTCGCGCCCGGTGCCCAGCAGATCGAGGTGCTCGGGGAGTGGCGAGGTGAACGGGTGGTGGACGGCCGCCCAGCGGTTCGCCTGAGAATCCCACTCGAAGCCAGGGAAGTCGGTGATCCAGCAGAACCGGAAGACGCCGGGGGGGACGAGCCCGCGCTCACGCGCCACCTGGACCCGGAGCGCGGCGAGGCCGGCGTGGACCGCCGCGGCGGGGCCGGCGGCCCCCACCAGCAGGTCGCCCGGCCCCGCGCCGGTGGCCACCCCGATCCCGGCCCGCTCCTCGTCGGAGAGCTTCGCGAGGGCGCCGCTCCAGGCGCCGTCCTCCCCGATCTTCGCGGTGAGGAGGCCGAGCAGGCCGAAGGGCTTCACGGCCTCGGCCCAGGCGTCGAGGGTCTTGCGGCTCGTGTCCGCCCCCGCCCCGGGCACCCGGATGACCTTGCAGATCCCGCCCGCGTCGAGGGCCGTGCGGACGATGCCGAAGCCGGTGGCCCCGAGGAGGCCGGACACGTCCACGTGCTCCAGGCCGAAGCGCAGGTCCGGAGCGTCCCGGCCGAAGCGGGCCAGGGCCTCGGCGTAGGTCAGGCGCGTCACCTCGCCGATCCCGGACCCGGTGATCTCCCGCCACAGGGCGCCGGCCACGCACTCGGCCACCTCCATCACCACCTCGCGGGTGGCGAAGGAGATCTCGAGGTCGATCTGGGTGAACTCGGGCTGGCGGTCGGCGCGCAGGTCCTCGTCGCGGAAGCACTTCACGATCTGGAAGTACCGGTCGATCCCGGCGACCATGAGGATCTGCTTGAAGAGTTGGGGGGACTGGGGCAGCGCGTACCAGGAGCCCGGATGGACCCGGCTCGGGACGAGGTAGTCGCGGGCCCCCTCGGGGGTGGCCCGGCCGAGGACGGGCGTCTCCACCTCGAGGAAGCCGAGGGCGTCGAGCGTGCGGCGCGTGATCTGGGCGGCCCGGTGCCGGATCACGAGGTTGCGCACGAGCGACGGGCGGCGGAGGTCGAGGTAGCGGTACCGCAACCGGGTGTCCTCGTTGACCTGCGCATCGTCGCGGATGGCGAAGGGGAGCGGGGGCGTGCGCGACAGGATCCGGAGCGAGCGCGCGACCACCTCCACCGATCCGGTCGGGATCCGGTCGTTGGGCCGGGCCCGGGGCACGACCTCGCCCTCGACCTCCACCACGAACTCGAGCCGGCAGCGGGTCGCCACCGCCCGGGCCTCCTGCGGCGAGCGGGCGTCGATCGTGACCTGGGTGATGCCGTGGCGGTCGCGCACGTCGAGGAAGACGAGCCCGCCCATGTCGCGGGCCGCGTCCACCCAGCCCTGGAGGACGACGGGGGCGCCCGCGTGGCCGGCACGGAGCTCCCCGCAGGTGTGGGTGCGGCGCACGGACGCGAGCATGGCGGGCCTCGAGGGAAGGAGGGCTCTGCCCCATAGCCAGCCGCCCCGGCTGCGGGTAGCGGCGTGGGGTGCCCGGCGCTACCCTGCGATCCGCCATGCGCACCCTCCACTCCGCCCTCCTCGCCGCGCTGGGGATCACCGCCGCGGGCTGCCGCTTCGCCCCGGCCGACGACAGCGCCGGCGACACCACGGGCGGCCTCGACACCCGCAACCCCGCCGCGGTGGCGTACCGGGGCATCGCCGAGCGCGCGGCGATCCTCGTGCCCGACGGCGCCCGAATCGAGGAGACCTTCGGTGACGCGGACACCTGGGGCGCCGGGTACTCCGACGCGGCCGGCGGTCCCACCGACCGGATCATGCCCGAGGTCCGAGCGCGCCTGTTCGGGCGAGGGGCCCTGGCGCAGCCGGCCTACAACGTGGCCATCACCATCACGGCCCCGGCCCACGCGGACCTCCTCACCGGTGCGCGTCTCCCCTTCGGCCACTTCCCCAGCGAGGAGGGTGCGGGTCGCTACCGCCCCCTGCTGCCCACCCTGTTCGAGCTGGCCCGCACCCAGCTCGCCGTGGCGGAGGACCAGGCCGTCCTCACGGCCAACACGGTGCACCTCCAAGCCCTGGACTGGAGCCTCCACCCCGGCTTCGGCGAGGCGGTGGGCGGCACGTACGCGTTCGTCTCCGACGCGGAGGACCCGAGGCGACCCAACGGCTTCGACACGGTCGTGATCGACGCCGTCCGGAGCCAGCTCGACGCCGGAGCCGTCCTGGTGGTGGCCAACCTCCACCAGATCGACCGGGCCGCCCACTACAACCCGCCGCAGTACGTGCCCGACGTCACCGCCGTGGACGCCCCGCTGGCGGACCTGTGGGACTGGATCGAGGGGGGGGAGAGCGGGCTCGAGGGCCGCACCGTGCTCGCGATCGCGGCGGACCATGGCCGCCACCGCTGGGACACCACGACCGAGTTCCCATGGATGAACCATGGGGATCAATGTTCTGGCTGTCGCGAGATCCCGCTCCTCCTGCTGGGTCCGGGCGTGCGACGGGGCGTGGTCCTCACGTCCCCCGTGCTCTTCGAGGACCTGGGCGTCACGGTGGGCTGGCTGCTGGGCCTCGACATGCCGCTGGCCACGGGCCGGGTCATGACCGAGGCGCTCGAGGGCGCGCCCGACGGCGGGGATCCGACCGGGCTCACCCGCGTCCACGCGTCGGGGGATCTCCGGGCGTGGCAGGAGGCCCTGCCCGACCCCGCGAACCGGAGCCGGGTCCTCGTGGACGGCGAGGCCTTCGCGGATCCCGACGCCCTCCTGGTGGAGGAGCCGCGCGTGCTGCGCACGGCCGAGGCCGACCACCTCTGCTACCGCTCGCTCCGGATCCGGACCGACGACCGCGAGTGGCGGTGGCAGCCCCACTGCTGGATCCGGTCCGGCGGAGCGGGCTGGAGCGAGATGGCGGCCCCCGCCGATGTGGTGTGGCCCTTCTGGAGCCCCGACCTCGCGACCGACTCGCGGGGCCGCCTCTACCTCGCCGCGAGCGGGAACGTGAACGGGAACGCGGAGGGTCCCAGCACGGTCTCGCTCCTCAGGTGGACCGCCGCCCGCGGCTGGGAGGGCACCGGCGACGGCTCGCCGAACGCCTGGTTCCCGACACATCCCTCGGTGGCCGTCGACCCGTCCGACGCCGTCTGGGTGGCCTTCGCCACCGGGGATGGCGTCGCCACCGGCCGGTACACCCGCCACGTGGAGGTCCGCCCGGTCACCTGGGAGACCAGCGGCGCCCAGCGGTGGGGGGCGGTGGACTGGCGATCGCCGACGACGGACGCCCGGGGTACCACCCTCGAGCGGGTGGAGGACCCCGCCCTGGCCGTGGTGCACGGCACCCTCACGGTGGCCTGCACGGGGTTCGCCGCGGACGGGGGCCGGATCCTCGCCGCCACCCGCGACGCGAAGGGCGCCTGGAGCGAGCGGACCCTCGACGAGAGCGGCCTCGTCCTGGGGACGGTCCCCGCGGTGTTCACGCCCGAGGGCGACCTCCTGTGGGCCCGCCTCCGCACGGACGGCGACGTGGAGGTGTGCCGCTCGATCGCGGCCGCTGGCGCCCCCGAGTGCACGGACACCGGCTTCCCCTGCGTCGAGGCGCTGGCACCCTGGCCGGGCGGTGCCACCGTCACGGTCTCCTCGGGCGATCGGGCCTGGGAGACCCTCGACCTCGCCTGGTAGGGCCGCCGGATCACCGGGTTACGGGTGGGCGTGTCCCCACGACCGATCCTCGCCTGCACCGTCCGGGGCCCGCGCCGGGCGCCCGCGGTGGCCCTCCTGCACGGCCTGGGCGGCCAGAAGGAGGCCTGGTTCCCGGTCCAGCGGGCGCTTGCCGCCACCCGGCGGGTGCTGGCGCCCGACCACCGCGGCTCCGGGGCCTCGCCGCCACCCGGCAGGGGCGCCGTCCTCGCCGACTTCGCCGCCGACCTCTGGGCCCTCCTGGACCGGGAGGGCGTCGGCCGGATCGCCCTGGTGGGCCACTCCTTCGGCGGCGGCGTGGCCCTCGAGGCCGCCCTCGGCGCGCCCGACCGGGTGACCGCCCTGGTGCTGGTCTCCACCGCCCGCGCGGGCCGGCCGCCGTTGCCCGGCGATCCCGGCGCGCACGAGGCCCTCCACCGGGCGGCCGCGCTCACCGCGGACGAGTGGCGCTACCGCGTGATTCCCCACCTGTTCGGCCCCGCCTGGCGGGAGCGCCACGCCACCCGGCTCGACCGGATCGCCCGCCTGTGGGCGGCCGCCCCGCGCGACCCGGAGGGCATCGCCCGCCAGTGGGAGGCCTGGGACGGTTGGGACCGGTGGGAGGACCTGCCCGTCCTGCGGGTGCCGGCGCTCGTCGTCCACGGCGAGGCCGACACCCTCGCGCCTCCCGGGAACGCGCACCGGTACGCGGCCCGCATTCCGGGCGCCCGGCTCGCCCTCCTCGCAGGCGTGGGGCACTACCCCCAGGTGGAGGACCCGGCAGCCCTGCTGGCCGTGGTCGGGCCCTTCCTGGCCGAGGCGGATCACCTCCGTGGAGCCGCCTCGTGAGGGGGCGCGGCACGGCCCTGGCCGCGCTCCCCGCCGCCCTGCTCGTCGCGCTCCTCCTCCGGTACCACGCCCCCCACCTGGCGGACGACGCCTTCGTCGCGTTCCGCTACGCCGAGCACCTGGCGACCGGCGCCGGCCCGGTCTGGAACCCCGGGGAGCCGCCCGTGGAGGGGTTCTCCTCGCCGCTCTGGGTCGTCCTGCTGGCGGACGCCCGGCACCTCGGGTGCCCGATCGTGCCCGCGGCCCGGGTCCTGGGCGTCCTCGGCGCCTGCCTGGCCGTGCCGGGCGTGGTGGTGCTGGCCCGTCGCCTGGGGGCCGGTCCCCTGGCCGCCGGCGTGGCCGCCCTGCTCGCCGCCGGCCTCCACGGCCTCGGGCTGTGGGCCCCCTCGGGCCTGGAGACGGGCCTCGTGGCGGCGCTCGTCACCTGGACCGCGGCAGGCCTCGCGGGGGGGCCGGCCGCCGGCTGGGCTCTCCCCGCCGCGCTCCTCGGTGTGGCCCGGCCCGAGGGGCCGCTGCTCGCCCTCGCGGCCGGGATCGCGGCATGTGTCCACCGGCCGCGGGGCCGCGTGCTCGCCCTCGCGGCCCTCGCCTGCCTGCCGGCCGTGGCGTGGCTCGCCTTCCGCCTCGGGTACTACGGCGTCCCCCTGCCCAACGCCTACTACGCCAAGGCCACGGGCCCGACCGGGGCCCGCCTGCTCGACGGCCTGGCCTACGCGCGCTGGGCGCTCGTCGCCGCCGGGCTCACCACCGTGGCCTGGCGCCTCGGGGGCCGGCGGTTGCGGGATCCAGCGGTGGCGCTCGTGGTGCCGCTCGCCCTCCTCGCCGCCGTGGTGGCCGGCGGGGGCGACTGGATGATCCGCCACCGCCTCCTGGTGCCCGTGCTCGTGCCGCTCGCCGGGATCGCGGCCGCGCTGGCGGCATCCGGGCCG
>JBFYZZ010000090.1:0-30364 GCA_041309225.1 Deltaproteobacteria bacterium
CTCACGGTGGGGGATGAACTCCTGATCCCCTGATCCATCCTGGCCGTGCATCGGCACGCGGCCAGAACTCGAAGGGATGCGATCAACTCCCGGGGTACTGTCCGCGTGGGGGCCACAAGACGGGGAGATGACGTCATCTCTCCGAGATAAGGCCGTTATACGGTCACATCTCGACAGGTTGGCATCCACTCACGGAGATGTGGCCGACGTCGGGGGCGGCCCTGGCGGGCCCGCGGCCTGCTGTCGGTCGGGCCTCCGGTCGCCGCGATGATGAGCGGAATCGAGGTCCGGGACACGCTCGCGAGCGGACCGGTCCGCTCATGGATCGCGTCGCCCAGAGCCCTCCCCGCCGGCCGCGACGTGCCCCCGGCCCTCCGGGCCGACGTCGGGGGCGGCCCTGGCGGGCCCTCCGGAGCGTCGATGGCCGAGCCGGTCCCCGGCCAGGCCGTACGCGATCCGGGGATCAGAAGGCGATCTTCCCCTCCTTGCGCATCTTCTCCATGGACTCCATGCGCCGCTTCGCGCTCTTGCTCTTGTCGACCTTCCACGCCTGCTCGTAGAGCGCGTAGGCCTTCTTGAAGTCCTTCTTGCGGTACCAGTTCCCCCCCTGCCGGAAGAGCGCCTGGGAACGGTACTGGGGCGAGAGGTCGAAGGCCAGGTAGCGGTCCATCTCCGCGATGGCCTCGTCGATGCGGCGGGTGCGGGCGTAGATCGAGGAGAGGTAGAAGTGGGAGCGCTCGTTGGTCGGGGCGTCCTCCAGGATCTCCTTGAGGACCTCTTCGGCCCGGTCGTAGCGCTTCATGTAGGTGTAGATCCGGGCGGTCACGAGGTTGTTGATCACGTTGTCCGGATAGGCCTTCCTCGCGTGGAGGGCGCTGCCGAGGGCCCGCTTCAGGTCCCGCTCCTCGAGGTAGGAGAACGTGAGCGCGAGCGTCGCGGGCGGTCCCACGAAGATGCCCTCGCTCTCGGCCCTCTGGATCTGGGCGATGCCCTCGGCCCGCCTGTCCTCGAAGTCCGGCAGGAGGCTCGAGTTGAGGGTGACCACGCTGCGCCAGTAGTTGTAGAGGCCGTCCCCGAGGAGGATGTCGGGGAATTCGGGCGCGGCCGCCCGGGTCCGGCCCAGGGTGCGCAGTGCCTCGTACCCCCGGGCGAGGGCGGGCAGGAAGTCGCCGTGTCGCGTGGCGTGGATGGCCTCGATGCCGAGCACCCCGCCGAGCAGGAAGAACTCCCAGGCCTCCTCGCCCGGGACCTTCAGGGCGGCGTCCAGGCGGTCCTTGGCCAGCTTGAAGCTGGTCTGCCACTGGGACTCGTACTTGAAGTCGAAGTTCTCCAGCATGAGGGCCTGCCAGATGAGCCCGTTCCCGACCGGCCCGACCGCCTGGGTGGGGTACTGGGTGCTCATCCGGTCGAAGTGCTCCTTCGCGGCCTTGTAGTCGCGGCGGTAGATGCGCTCCAGGCCCTGGCGGGAATCGTCCACGAAGGCCGGTTCGAGCCCCAGGATCTCCGCGCCGATGTAGGTGAGGTTCTCGTACGGGCGGGCCGCCCGGGCCGCGGTGTCCAACGCCCCCACCGCCGAAGGTGCCGGCGTGGTGGGCAGTGGCGGCGGGCGCTTGCCGGTGACGCTGTCTTCGTCCACCTCCTCCTGGGACTCCTCCCGGCCCTTGGAGGTCTTCTTCTCCACGGCCAGGGCGGTCGACGGGAGCGACGCGAGCAGGCAGAGGGCGGCGAGGCAGAGCGGACGGGTCATGGATGGCCTCCGGTGGCGACGCCGGCCCGGCAAGCGGCGGCATCGAGGATCTCGTCTTCCACGTGGACGCCCAGGAAGCGGTCGGCCTCCTGGATCCCGGTGGGGCTGGTCACGTTGATCTCGGTGAGCGTGCCATCGATGATGTCCAGGCCGACGAAGAGGAAGCCGGCTTCCTTCATCGCGGGACCCACGGCCCGGCAGATCGCGTGGTCGCGATCGTCGAGGTCGCACGGGATCGCGCGGCCGCCCACGTGCAGGTTGGCCCGGTGATCGCCCGGGCCGGGGACCCGCAGGAGCCACCCCCGCGGCTCCCCCTCCACAAGCAGGACGCGCTTGTCGCCGAGAGCGGCCCTGGGGAGGCGGCGCTGGGCCAGTGCGTGGCGGCGGCCGTGGTCCGTGAGGATCTCCAGGAGGGCCGGGAGGTTGGGATCCCGGGCGGACGTGAGGAGGACGCGATGGCCGCCGCATCCGTTCCAGGGCTTCAGGACGGCGTCGCCGAACGTGGTCACGGCGCGCCTCAGCGTGGCGGGATCCGCCGCCACGACGGTGTCCGCGGCGAGTTCCGGCCAGCGGAGGGCCAGGAGCTTCTCGTTGCCCAGGGCCACCTGGGCCGGGTCGTTCACCACCAGGGTGCCGGGCCGGGCGCGATCCAGGAGGAGGAGCGCGAAGAGATAGTCCTCGTCGAAGGGAGGGTCCTTTCGCATCCAGACGACGTCCCACGCGTCGAGGGGACCCGGCGTGGGGGGGCCGGCCCGGAGGTGGGGCGGATCGTCCGCCGTCTCGACGGGCCGTGCCAGGGCCCGGGGCCCCTCGGGGGTGAGGACGAGATCGCGGGGTTCGCAGGCATGGACGGGCCAGCCCCTCGCCCTCGCGGCCCGGATCAGCATCCACGTGCTGTCCGTGCGCACATCGATGCGGTCGAGCGGATCCATGACGAACAGGGAGCGCATGGCAGGCCCAGGGACCATCCTCCGCTATCCGGGCGGAGGCTCCGGTGGGACAGCCCTACTTGCCGATGCAGAAGCGGGCGAAGAGGGCATCGAGCACCTCCTCGCGCGCATCGCGGCCGTCCACCGTGTCGAGTCGGCCGAGGGCCCCGAGGAGCTCCTCGGCGGCGACGGCGGGCCCGGCGTCGCCGTCCCAGGCGGCGGCCGCCGCGGCGAGATCGCGCGCGACCGACGCGAGGAGGTCCCGCTGCCGCCGGCTGGCCAGCCAGACGCCGGCCCCGCCCGGGGACTCCCCCACCAGCGCGTCCCTCAGGGCGATCCGGAGGGCGTCCATGCCCAGGCCGGTGATGGCCGAGGTCGGGAGCAGGTCCAGCCCGTCCGCCCGGAACGCCGCCCCCTCCCGGTCGGCGTGGTTGCCGACCAGGATCCGGGCCCGTCCCTCGCTGCGGGCCAGGGCGGTGGCCGTCTCGGGCGCGTGGAGGCGGTGGGCCGGCAGCACCACCACGAGGAGGTCCACCTCCGCGACGGCGTCGTCCCGAAGCGCCTGGCCCCGGGCCTCGAGGCCGGTGCGGGCGGCGCCCTCCCCGGCCGTGTCGAGGAGCGTGACCTCCACGCCCCCGAGCGGGAGGATGGCCTCCAGCACGTCGCGGGTGGTGCCCGGCTCGGAGTCCACCAGCGCCCGGGTCCGCCCGAGGAGCGTGTTGAATAGGCTGGACTTCCCCGCGTTGACGGGGCCGACCAGTGCCACCCTGGCCCCGTGCACGCAGGCGTGGCCCGTGCGGACCGTATCTGCCGCGGCTTGGACCTCCGCGGCGAGCGCCTCCAGGGCGGGGCCCACGGGCCCGGGCTCGACCTCCTCCGGAAAGTCGAGCGCTCCCTCGATCTGTGCGGCCACCTCCGTGATGCGGGCGCGGAGCGTGCCGATCCACACGGCGACCTCGCCAGCGAGCCCGCGCGCCGCGAGCTCGGCGCCCGCCCGCGTGCGCGCCTCGACGGCCTGCAGCACGGCCTCGGCCCGGGTGAGATCCAGCCGGCCGTGGAGGAAGGCCCGGCGCGTGAACTCCCCCGCCTCGGCGAGGCGGGCGCCGGCGGTGGTGCAGGCGTCGAGAAGCCGGCCCATGATCACGGGATTGCCGTGGCAGGAAACCTCCGCCATGTCCTCCCCGGTGTAGCTTTGCGGACCCGGCAGCCAGGCGAGGAGGCCCTCGTCGAAGGGGCCGTCGGGATCCCGGAGGACCACGCGGACGGCCCGCCGGGCGGGCGGCAGGCGGCCGCAGACCCGCTGCACGATCCCAGCCGTGTCGGGCCCGGACAACCGGATCCAGGCCACCGCCGATCGGCCCCAGGGCGTGGCGGGGGCGACGATGGTGTCGTCCCGGGACGGACCGGTCAGGCGCTGGTCTCCTCGGGCTCGCCGGCGGGCTTGCGCAGGATCCGCACCTGCTTGTAGCTGCCCTCGCCGATCGACTCGGTGCCCAGGCCGTCGTAGGTGGCCACCGCGACGTGCACGATCCGACGCTCGTAGGAGTTGAGCTCCCGCCGGATCAGCTCGGGCTCGCCGGTCTCGAGGACCTTTCGGGCGAGCTTGTGGGCGAGGTGCTCGATCTCCTTCTGCTTCCGGGTGCGCTCCCCGGTCTCCTCTCCGCCCTCGGGGCGGGCGTGACCCTCGTCCCGGCGATGGCGCTCGCCTCCCCGGTGGTCGTGGCGGCCCCGGTGGTCCGCGCCCTCGGGGCGGGCGTGACCCTCGTCCCGGCGACGGTGATCCCGGTCGTGGCGGTCGTACCGGCCGCGGCCCTCGTCCCCCTCGTCGCGGCGCTCCGGGCGGTCCCGGCGCTCGTCCACCACGTCCAGGCGGAAGCGGAAGCCGGGGTGCGCCGGCGCGAGCGTGGCCTCGAGGAGCGTTCGCACGGCATCGAGAGTGGCACCGGCCCGGCCGACGAGGTGGGCGGCCTGGTCGGTGCGGATCCGACCCACCACCTCGCCGTCGGACACGCGGGTCTCCACCGAGCCCTTGAACCCCATCTCGGCGAGGAGCGTGTCGAGCCAGGTGCGGGCGTCCTGGGAGGCCTGGACGAGTCCCTGCTCCTTGGGCCACACCCAGACCTTGACGCTGTCCACGCCGATGCTGCGTCCATCGGCACTGCGGAAGTGCTGGCGATCGATGGCGTGATCCACCTCGGCCTCGTGCAGGCCGAGCCGGGCGGCGGCGTCCGTGATGGCCGCCAGGAGGTTGGGCCCGATGCCGGACACGGCGTCCAGGCGGGGCTTCAGATCGGTCATTCTTTCCTTCCCTTCACGGTCCCTCAGGCGGGCTTCGGGGCGGGATGCAGGCCGCGGTTGACGATCCATTGCTGGAGGATGGAGAGCACACTGTTCACGACGATGTAGACGCCGAGCCCCGACGGGAACTGGAACATGAAGAACACGAAGATGAGCGGCATCCAGCGCATCATCTTCGCCTGGGTCGGGTCCATGCCGGTCATGGGCGTCACCTGCTGCTGCAGGAACATGAGGACGCCCACGAGGATGGGCAGGACGGCGTAGGGGTCCGCGGCGGTGAGATCGCGCCACGCCAGGAAGCGGGAGTGGTAGAGGTCCACGCTGAAGAGCAGCACGTTGTAGAGCGCGAACCAGACCGGCAGTTGGATGAGCATGGGCAGGCAGCCGCCGAGCGGATTGACCTTGTGCTCCTTGAAGAGCCGCATGGTCTCCTGGGTCTGCATGTCGCGGTCGTCCTTGTACCTCTCCTTGATCTCGGCGAGCTGTGGCTGGATCCGCTGCATGTTGCGGGAGGAGCGCATGGACGTCTGGGTGAGCGGGTAGAAGGCCAGCTTCACGAAGACCGTGAGGGCGATGATGGACAGCCCCCAGTTCTTCAGGACCGTCTGGAAGGCCTGCATCAGCCAGAGCAGGAGACGGGCGAAGAAGCCGAAGATCCCGTACTCGACGGAGCGATCGAGATCGTGGCCGATCCCGGCCAGGAGCTTGTGGCTCTTGGGCCCGGAGAAGACCTCGAAGGCGATCTCCCGGACCTGCCCGGGCGCCAGGGTCACGTCCTGGGCCACGAGGTACAGCCCGGCGTGGTCCTCGGTGTCGGCGAGGGCCGTGAGCGTGCCCCAGGTGGGGTCCTCGGGCACCAGCGCCGCCAGGAAGTAGCGGCTGCTGGAGCCGAGCCAGGACACCGGCCCGGGTCGGACCACCGGGGTGCCGAGGATGTCCTTGACCTTGGTCTCAGTCTCTAGCGAGCCGTCCACCACCGACGACGGCCGCGCCACGTTGGCGTAGCGGGAGGCCGTGCCCTCCAGGCGATCCGCGACGCCGACCCAGAGGGGACCTGCGAGGGGGGAGGCACCGGCGTTCTCGAAACGCACCACGAGGCGACCGCGGAAGGGATCCGGAGAGGCGCTCCAGGTCTTGACGATCCGCAGGCCCGCCGGCGTGACGCGCTGGAAGACGGCCCGGTCCGGTCCGGTCTCGACGGCCTCGTAGTCGCCGTCGAGGAACCCCACCTCGAAACCGCCCGCCAGGCCCATGGCCCCGGCCTCGCCGAGGATGCGGGCCGGGTCCTCGGACTGGCGGTAGGGCTGCCAGGGCTCGGTGGTGCGGCCACGGATCCGGTTCCACACCCACCCGTAGATCGTGGTGACCTCCGTGGAGGAGGGGTAGTCCGGGAGCTCCAGGCGGCGGAGCACCCCGCCCCGGGTGGTCCACTGGCCGGTCCAGCCCGGGCTCGTGAACGTCCCGGTGGCCTCGGGCAGCGCCTGGGTGGGGGTTGCGACCGCCGGTGGAGGGCTCCCGGCGTCGGGCGCGGGGGTCGCAGTGGGCGCGGGTGCGGGGAACGGCGGGACCTGGGCCGTCGCCTCGTCCGGAGCAGGCGTCGGCTCGATCGGCGGCTTGGGGGCGAACCACGAGGACCAGAGCCAGAACACCGCCAGGCTGAGGAGGATGGCGACGATCGCCCGCGTCTCGTTGCCTTCTCGACCGGTCTCGTTCACGGCGTACCTCCGTCCGGCGCCGGCAGGCCCCGGCAGGGGGGCACGGGATCGAGGCCCCCGGGGTGGAGGGGATGGCAGCGCAGCACGCGCAGCGTGGCCAGCCACAGGCCCCGCACCGGGCCGTGGACCTGGAGAGCCTCCACCGCATACCTCGAACACGATGGGTAGAACCTGCACATCGGCGGCATCCACGCGGAGATCGCCTGCCAGGTCCGCACGATGGCCACCAGGATCCGGGTCACGGTCGGCCCTTCCCGAGGCGCGCGAAGCCCCGGTCGATCTCCCCGGCGATGCCGGAGGCTCCAACACCGAGCGCGCGGGGCGAGGCGACGATCACCAGGTCCCACGTGCCCACCAGGGCCGGCAGGGCCCGACGCACGGCTTCGCGGATCCAGCGCTTCACGCGGTTCCGCTCGACCGCGCCGCCGACGGCACGTCCCACCGCGAGGCCCACCCGGCTCGAGGTCGCGGTGCCGGGGGCAGCCACCAGGGTGAGGCAGCCGAGACGTAGGCGCCATCCATGGGCTTTGACCCTGTGAAAGTCGGTGGAGGCCCGCAACCGGGCGCTGCGCGGGAAGCCCGCGCGGACCCGGGCTACCTCTCCTTGGTGGGGATCGTGGGGACCAGACGCTTGCGGCCCTTGGCCCGACGCCGGGAGAGGACCTTCCGCCCGCCCACCGTGCTCATCCTGGCACGAAAACCGTGGCATCGCTTGCGCTTCAACTTGCTGGGCTGGTAGGTGCGCTTCACGAGATCCTCCTCGGGGCGCGCCCCGTACGGGGAGGGACGGCGCGGGACCGTCCTGGATTCCGCGCGGGGGATGGGGGGACGGCGGCTCCGGCCCCGACCCGCGCGAGCAGGCGCCTCTATCGCCCCATCTGGCTCCGGTCAAGACGGACGTCCTCGGGGCATCCATCGCGCGCGCCGCCGCCGCCCGCCCCTGGCAACCGGGGGCGGGTGACCCGCGGTCGGCGATGATCGTGAAAGTCCCTCTGAAAGGTTCATTTCGTGTCATCGTACCCGATCCCCCCTTGTCGGAGGGGGAGGGCCCGGGTAGCGTGGCAGCCTGCGACGGTCTCCCCCGGATCCCGCATCGCCGACCCCAGGGTCCGGCGGACGGGGGGGTGTCGCCGGTGACGAGCGCATGCAGGACCCCCCCGCCGAAGTCTGGAGCCAGGTCAAGGCCATCCTCGCCGAGGAGATCAGCCCCTCCAACCTGGACGTCTGGCTCGGAGAGGTGTCCCTCCAGTCCATCCGCGACGGCGAGGCGATCCTCGAGGTCCCGAACCGCTACTACGGAGACTGGATCCTGGACAACTACCAGGCCCCGCTCGCCCGGGCGTTCGGCCGGGTCCTGGGGCGGGCCGCTACCGTGCGCGTGGTGGAGAACGAGGGGCGGCGCAGCCCCGCCGAGGCCGAGGAGGCGCCCGCCGCCCACCGCCGGACCGGTACGGACAGCGCCCACACCTTCGGCTGGAAGGGCCGTCCCAACCCCGAGAAGCGCTTCGACAACTTCGTCGTGGGCCCCTGCAACGACTTCGCCCACGGCGCGGCCCAGGCGGTTTCGGACTTCCCGGGCGGGGTCTACAACCCCCTGTTCATGTTCGGCGGTTCCGGGCTGGGCAAGACCCACCTCCTGCACGCCGTGGGCAACGCCATCCTCAAGTCCACGCCCGGCGCCCGCGTGGTGTACGTCACGGCCGAGCAGTTCATGACCGACATGGTCTCGGCCCTGCGGTTCAACCGCATGCCCGAGTTCCGGGAGCGCTACCGCAACCAGGCGGACGTGCTCATGGTGGACGACGTCCAGTTTCTCGGGGGCAAGCGCGGCACCCAGGACGAGTTCTTCCACACCTTCGAGTCGCTGCTCAACTCCGGGCGCCAGATCGTGATGACCGCCGACATGCTGCCCCGGGACATCGAGGGTCTCGAGGATCGCCTGAAGACCCGCTTCGCCAGCGGTCTGAACGCGGACCTCATGCCACCCGACCTGGAGACGATGCTCGCCATCCTCCACAAGAAGTCGGAGGAGCTCGGCCTCAAGGTGCCACACGACGCCGCGATCTACATCGCTACCGGGGTCGGGCAGAACATCCGCGAGCTGGAGGGGGCGCTCAAGCTGCTCGCCGCGCTCATGGCGATGTACAACGAGCCCCTCACCCACGAGACGGTCGTCCGGCGCCTCCCCCACCTGAGGGCGCCCGATCGCCCGGTGGTGACCCCGGATCTCGTGCTCCGGACGGTGGCGAGGATCCACAACGTGAAGGTGGAGGATCTGAAGGGTCCGTCCCACCAGAAGAGCCTCGTCCGACCTCGGCACCTGGCCATCTTCCTCATCCGGGAGCACACCGAGCTCTCGTTCCCGGACATCGGACGGTTCATGGGCGGACGGGACTCCTCCACCGTGCAGTACGCCTGCCGCAAGATGGCGGAGATGCGACGGAAGGACCCGGACGTCGCAGCCATCCTCGACCTTCTCGAGAAGAACCTCAAGGTCTGACGCCCGGCGTCAAGGCGTCCTGGGGAGGACGCGGTGGAAAGACCGGTGCAGGGCGGGTGGACGGACGGGGGATGTCCGGTGGGCATCGAGGGCCACCCCGCCCACCCGTCCGTGCTCCCCAGCCCGTCCACCGTCCTCCACCACCGTCCTCCATAGGACCGGAGCCCCTCTACCCACCTTCGAGCGACAACGTCCGGGTTTTCCCTGTCTTGCGTCCCCCTGGATCCATCTCCATCTGTATCCATCTTGATGGATCTGATTGGATCCATCGGGTCGGCGTGAACGATGGCCGGGACCTCTCCCGCTCCCTCCCGCGGTGGGCGCGCTCCGGCTATTGGGAGATGTCTCTGAGGAGTCGAACCATGGATCTCCACATCACCCAGGACGAACTCGTCCGGGCCCTGGCGTCCGTCCAGGGCGTCGTCGAGCGCCGGAGTACGCACCAGACCCTCTCCAACGCCCTGCTCACCGCAGCGGCCGGGGAGCTGCAGGTCATGGCGACCGACTCGGAGCTCACCCTGGTGAGCCGGCACGCGGCCCAGGTCACCCGCGAAGGCATGGCCTCGGTCCACGCGGCCCACCTCTTCCAGGTCGCCCGGAACCTGCCCACCGGGCCCGTCCACCTCGTGATGGAGGGAGGGCACCAGCTGGTGGTGGACGCCCCGCCAGCCCACTTCCGGATCATGGGCCTGCCCCCGGAGGACTTCCCCGCGTTTCCCGCCATCGACGCCGTCTCCCGGCTCCACGTGACGTGCAGCGGCCTCAAGGCCGTGGTGGACCAGACGGTCTACGCCATCCCGCTCGACGACCAGCGCTACGGGCTCAACGGCGGCCACCTCGAGAGCGTCGAGAGCCCGGACGGCGAGAGCCGCGTGCGCCTCGTGACCACCGACGGCAGCCGCCTTTGCTACGCCGAGACGCCCTACACGGGCACCTTCGGGATGGGTCGCCACATGCTGCTGCCGCGCAAGGCGCTCGTGGAGCTGCGCAAGCTGCTCGATCGCCCCGACGAAGACGTCGAGATCGCGTTCGGCGAGCGCGCCGCCACCTTCACGCTGGGCGGCGCCATCCTCCACACGCGCCTCGTGGACGGCGAGTTCCCCGCCTACCGGAGCGTCCTCCCCAAGGCCCACCTGCGGCGTGTGGAGGTCGAGCGGGTCCCGTTCCTCGACGCGTTGCGGCGCGTGGCTCTCGAGGCGGTGGACCAGTCGAGCACCGTGCGGATGCAGTTCACGGCGGACCAGATCCTGCTCTCCTCCCGCTCGGTGGATCACGGCGAGGCCAACCACCCGGTGCCCATCCAGCTCGAGGGTGAACCCATTTTCATGGGATTCAACGTCCGTTTCTTCCTGGACGTCGTGTCCTCCATGCCCGACGACTTCCTGATCCTCGAGCTGGGCGAGGCGCTCTCCCCATGCGTGGTGCGGCCGCGAGATCGGGACGATGCCCTCTTCATCGTGATGCCCATCCGGCTCGAGTAGCCACCGCGTGCGCCTCCAGCGCATCACCGTCGCGGACTGGCGGAACCTCGCAGGGGCGGAGATCCGGCTCTCGCCGGGCCTCGTGGTGCTCTGGGGCGAGAACGGTGCGGGCAAGACCAACCTCCTCGAGGCGGTGGCGGTCCTGGCCACGCTGAGGTCCTTTCGCTCCAATGCCTGGAACGAGGTCGTGGCCTGGGGAGTGGCAGAGGCCGCCGTGGCGGGCGTGGTCGAGGGTGCCGCGGGCCGGACGGACCACCGGATCCGCGTCGAGGCCGGCGGACGCGCGGGCCTGGGCGGCCGGACGGCCGCCACGCGGCACCTCCTCCTCGACGGGCGGGAGATCCGGGATCTCGACCGCTGGTTCCTGGCCCTGCGCGCGGTGGTGTTCACGTCCGACGACACCTGGATCGTCCGGGGAGGCCCGGAGTGCCGCCGCCAGTTCCTCGATCGGGCAGCGTTCAACGCCCACCCTGGACATCTCGACCACGTGCGCGACTGGCGCCGGGCTCAGGCCCAGAAGGCTGCCCTGCTGCGCTCGGGCCGGATCGAGGGGGGCCTGCTGGACGCCTGGAACGAGGCCCTGGTCCGAGCGGGTGTCCCGGTGGCGCTGGGCCGGGCGCGCGTGGCGCGGGATCTCGCGGACCCTCTGTCGGAGGTGCACGCCGCCCTCTCCGGTGGCGTACCCGCCGCGGTGCGCTACCGCGGCGCCCTGGGCGAGGGCGGGGTGGCGGAGCTGGCCGCCACCTACCGCCGCCTCCTCGAGGAGGCCCGGGCCGAGGAGATCCGGCGGGGCATCCCGCTCGTGGGCGTCCAGCGCGACGACCTCGACGTGCGTCTCGGGCCGGAGGGCGACTCCCGGACCGCGCGCACCTGGGGATCCCAGGGCCAGGTGCGGACCCTCGCCCTCGCCCTGCGCCTCGCCGAGCTGGCGGTCGCGGGCACGGGTGGCGAGCCGCCCCTGCTCCTCCTCGACGATCTCTCGAGCGAGGTCGACGCGACCCGTCTCGGGCGGCTCGTCGGGCTCCTCGAGCGGCTGTCGGGGCAGGTGCTCGTCACCACCACCGATCCGAAGCCCCTCCTGTGTCGCGCCGGGAGCAATGTGCAGGCCCTGGAGATCCGGGCCGGGACGGTGGACCCGGGGGGACCACGGGGTTAGGAATCCAGGTTCCGATCGGCTGCGTTCCGCCGTCCGATCCGCCAGAGGGAGCCGATCCGTGGGCGACCGGGGCACCCAGTCCGGACAGTCCTACGACGCCTCCAGCATCCAGGTGCTGGAGGGGCTGGATGCGGTCCGCAAGCGGCCCGCCATGTACATCGGCACCACCTCGAGCCGAGGGCTCCATCACCTCGTCCACGAGGTCGTGGACAACGCCATCGACGAGGCCCTCGCCGGGTTCTGCACCCGGATCGATGTGGAGCTCCATACCGACGGCTCCTGCTCCGTCACCGACGACGGCCGCGGCATCCCGGTGGGCATGCACCCCACCGAGGGGCGCACCGCGGCCGAGGTCGTGCTGACCACCCTCCACGCCGGCGGCAAGTTCGACACTTCCTCCTACAAGGTCTCGGGCGGGCTCCACGGCGTCGGCGTGTCCTGCGTGAACGCCCTCTCGGTCTGGCTCGAGGTGGACATCTGGCGCGAGGGGCATCACTGGCGGCAGCGGTACCGGCGAGGGGTGCCCGAGGCCCCGCTCGCCCGGCTGGAGCCCTCGGACCGCCACGGCACCCGGGTCCGGTTCCACCCCGACCCCGAGATCTTCCAGGAAACCCTCGAGTTCGAGAACGACCGCCTCGGCACGCGCCTCCGGGAGCTGGCCTTCCTGAACCCCGGCCTCGTCATCGTGCTTCGCGACCACCGCGACGGCACCGAGGAGATCCACGCCTATGAGGGCGGTCTCGCCTCCTTCGTGGAGCACCTCAACCGGGGCCGGACGCCCCTCCACCCGACCCCGCTCCTCATCCGGGCCCGGCGGGACACCCTGGAGGTGGACATTGCCCTCCAGTGGACCAGCGCCTACAACGAGGTCCTCTACTCCTTCGCGAACAACATCAACACGGTCGAGGGCGGCACCCACGTCAGCGGCTTGAAGGCGGCCCTCACCCGCACCGTGAACGCCTACGCCCAGCAGGAGGGCCTGCTCAAGGACCTGAAGGGCGAGACCATCTCGGGCGAGGACATCCGCGAGGGCCTCACGGCCGTCCTCTCCATCCGGATCCAGGATCCGCAGTTCGAGGGCCAGACCAAGACCAAGCTCGGGAACTCCGAGGCCAAGGGGGTGGTGGAGAGCATCGCCGGCGACCACCTCCAGGCCGCCTTCCAGGAGAACCCCCAGGTGGCCCGCGCGGTGGTCAAGCGCTCCATCGACGCGGCGCTCGTGCGGGAGGCCGCCCGCAAGGCCCGCGACCTGGCTCGCCGGAAGACCGCGCTCGAGGGCAGCAACCTGCCCGGGAAGCTGGCCGACTGCCAGGAGCGCGACGCCTCCTTGTGCGAGCTCTTCCTGGTGGAGGGAGACAGCGCCGGCGGCAGCGCCAAGCAGGGCCGCGACCGCCGCGTGCAGGCCATCCTCCCGCTGCGCGGCAAGATCATCAACGTCGAGAAGTCCGGCCTCGAGAAGATGCTCTCCAACACCGAGGTGCGCACGATCATCTCGGCCCTCGGCACGGGGATCGGCAACGAGTTCGACGCCGAGAAGCTCCGCTACCACCGCATCATCATCATGACCGACGCCGACGTGGACGGCAGCCACATCCGCACGCTGCTGCTCACGTTCTTCTACCGGCAGATGCCCGAGCTGGTGCAGCGGGGGCACATCCACATCGCCCAGCCGCCGCTCTACCGGGTCAAGCGGGGCCGCCGGGAGACCTACCTCAAGGACGACCGGGCGCTGGAGGCCTTCCTCCTCAAGGAGGGCCTCGAGAACGTCGTCATCGGCACCTCGGCGGGCGTCGTCGAGGGCGCCCGCATCGTACCGGTCGTCGAGGCCCTCAACCGGTACGCCGAGCACCTCCACCTGTTCGAGCGCCGCGCGCCCGCCGAGATCCTCGACGCCTGGATCGCGGTAGACGGCCTCCGCCCCGGGGCCGACACGGCCTGCCTCGAGGCGCGAGCGCGGGCCCTGGTGGCCCACGTCGAGCACTGGCTGCCGGAGTTCTGCCCCATCTCGACCGACGTCGAGGCCGATCCCCGCACCGGCGAGCAAGGCGTGGTCGTCCACACCGTGCACCATGGCCTGGCCCACAGCGTCCTCCTCACGGCCGGCACCCTGGGCGGCGACGTGGACCCCCTCGTGGAGACCGGCGACTTCCTGTCCCGGAACCTGCCCCACCCCGTGCGGGTGGGCGAGGGCCCCGAGATCGGCTCCTGGATACGGCTCCAGGCGGACGTGATGCGGGTGGCCGCGCGGGGGTGCGACGTCCAGCGCTACAAGGGGCTGGGCGAGATGAACCCCGACCAGCTCTGGACCACCACCATGGATCCCGCGAACCGCACCCTCGTCCAGGTCCGCGTCGACGATCCGAGCGAAGCGGAGCGGATCTTCGAGACCCTCATGGGCGATGCGGTGGAGCCCCGGCGCGCGTTCATCACCCGCAACGCCCTGTCGGTCCGGAACCTGGACATCTGACGTGCCGGCGCGCGACGTCCTCGACGCCCGCCTCCTGTTCGTGACCGGCAAGGGAGGCACGGGCAAGACCACCGTGGCCCTGGCGCTGGCGCGCGCGGCGGCGGCCGAGGGCCGCCGGGTGGTCCTGGTGGAGGTGGACAGCCACCGGCCCACCCTCGCTGCGTGGCTCGGCATCGAGACCGCCTACACCCCCGTCCCCGCGGGACCCGGCCTGGACGTCGCCAACGTCACGTGGCTCGACGCCCTGGTGGACTGGCTCACGGGGATCGTGCCGGTCCAGCGGATCGTCCGCCTCATCCTCACCAACCGGATGGTCCACCTCTTCCTGGACGTGACCCCGGGCTCCCGGGAGGTGGTGCTCCTCGCGCGGATCGAGGCCCTGCTCCACCAGTACGACCAGGTGGTGGTGGACCTGCCCGCCACGGGGCACGCCGTCTCCCTCCTGCGCGTTCCTCAGCAGTCCGCGAGCCTCTTCCCCACGGGTCCCTTGCGTCGGACCCTCGACGGCCTCGTCGTCCTGCTCGCCCGGCCCGACACCCAGGTCGTGCTCGCCGCCCTCCCCGAGGAGATGGTCGTCAACGAGACGATCGAGACCTGGCAGAAGATCGCCGGTTTCCGCCCCCCCCTCGCCCTGCCCCTCGTGGTGCTCAACCAGGCCCTGTCCCCCGATCCGGATCCCCGGTGGCGGGAGCAGGTGCGCCGGCTGGCCGCCCTCCAGCCCGAGGGCCCGGCGGGGGAGGTCCTCCGTGCGGGCTTGTGGGAGGCGGAGCGCGAGGAGATCACCGCCGAGGCGCTCCGTCGCCTCGCCCGCGAGGTCCGGGCCCGGGTGGTGGTGGTGCCCCTCCTCGACACGCTGGCGGATCCCCTCGAGCGGGTCGGCCAGGTGGAGGCGCGCCTCGTGGAAGCGCTCGCGGAGACCTCGGCATGATCCCGCCCGATCCGATCGATCTCCTCCTCGAGCGGCGGGTGATCGTGTGCGTGGGGTCCGGGGGCGTCGGCAAGACCTCCACCGCCGCGGCGCTCGGGCTCGAGGCCGCCCGGCGCGGCCGCAAGGTGCTCGTGCTCACCATCGACCCGGCGCGACGTCTGGCGGACGCGCTGGGCCTGCGAGCCACCGGCAACGACGTGTGCCGCGTGGCGGTGCCCGGCGCGCCCTCCGAGGGGGCCCTCGACGCCCTGATGCTGGACACCCGGGCCACGTTCGACGATCTCATCCGGCGCCTGGCGCCCGACGAGGTGCGCCGCGCGGAGATCCTCGACAACCCGATCTACCGCCTGGTCTCGGACTCCTTCGGGTCCAGCCAGGAGTACATGGCCACCGAGAAGCTGTACGACGTCGTGGTGTCCGGGCGGTACGACCTCGTCGTCCTCGACACGCCGCCGGTCAAGAACGCCCTCGAGTTCCTCGACGCACCGGGCCGGCTGGCCCGGTTCCTGGATCGGCGCATCGTGAAGTGGTTCCTCACACCCTACGACGAGAACCGGGTCTTCGGACGGGTCCTGGTGGGTACCTCCGGGGTCGTCTTCCGGCTCCTCGGGGTCATCTTCGGCCGCGAGTTCCTCGCAGATCTGTCGAGGTTCTTCGTCGCCTTCCGCGACATGTACGACGGCTTCCGAGACCGCCACGAGGCCGTCGTCCGCATCTTCGAGGATCGGTCCACCGCGTTCCTGGTGGTGTGCGCGCCCAACGAGGCCTCCCTGGACGTCGCCACCTTCTTCCGCGAGGAGCTCCTCGCGCGCCGCCTCCCGCTGGCCGGGTTCGTCATCAACCAGGTGCATGTCGCCGACGCCGGGGCCGTGAACGTCCGCGAGGTCCTGCGGCCCCTCCTCGCGGACCTGCGGCCGGCCCGCGCCCGGGTCGTCCTGGCCCGCTGCGAAAGTGCCCATGCCCGCCTCCGGGCCGTGGCGGCCCGGGAGGTCCCCGTGCGGGACCGGATCCGGCGCTACGCGAGCCCGGAGCTGGTCCACCGCGAGATCCCCGTCCTACCCGAGCCGGTGCGCGACCTGGCGGGGCTGGACGAGCTTGCCCGTCACCTGTTCGGCGAGCGGGAGGCGTGCCCGGGGGCTATCCTGGTCCCCGGACGGTCCGACCCCCGCCCGACCGCGTAGGAGCACGCCGTGTTCCACCCGCTCCGAGTCCTGATCCCGGGCATCATCGTCCTCCTGCTCCCCCGCCTCGCCGCGGCGCAGGGCATGGCCATGGATCCCATGAACCGGCTGCACGTGGGCGCCGTCGTCCTGCAGGGCCCGTCGAGCGTGGGCCTGTCCGTGGGTCTCGACTCCCGGCTCACGCGCCTCATCTTCGTAGACGCCGGCGCGTTCGCCTCGCCCCTCGGCCTGCCGACCGACGCCTGGGACGGCGAGGGTGAGGCGGTGGGCGCCCTCCGGCTCCGGCACGGCATCACCGTGTCCCCGGGCATCCGGGTTCCGCACGCCCAGCCGCGGGCCTTCAGCTACGACGTCGTGTTCCGGGTGGGCGCCGCCGCGGCCTGGGTGGCAGACCTTTCCGACCCGGTGGGCGACTTCGGTCCCCCGTACACGGTGAGCGCGCTGGCCGCGGGATTCGGGGGGGTGGACGTCAGCGTGCTCCGCGGTCCGGTCGGCGTCCGGCTGGGGTACCGCCAGTTCCTCTTCATGCCCTTCGTCTTCGAGGAACTCTCCGACGTGGTCGCCACGCGGCCCATGGGGCAGGTGGAGGCGGTCTGGCAGTTCGGAGGGGCCCGGTGAGGCTCCGCGTCGGTCAGATGGCCGCGCCGGGTGCGAGCACCAGTACGAGCACCGCCGTGATCGCGTAGAGGATCACGGTGACCAGGATGGGGCGGTCCCGGAAGAGGATCTCGTCCGGCGCGGCACCCTCGCCCCGATCCACCAGCCACGTGTACCGGAACACACCGTACAGCACGAGCGGGAGCGTCACCAGGAGCCACTCCGTGGGGGAACCCAGGACCGTGTACAGGGCGTAGGAGAGGATCGTGCCGTTGGTGGTGATGGACTGGAAGTCCCGCAGGACCTCCGGGTTGTACTCGGCCAGGTTGCGGCGGTGCTCCACCGCACCCTCGCCGAGCGAGGCGATCTCGCCCCGGCGCTTGTTGAAGCCCAGGAACAGCGCCCCGAAGGACGCGCACAGGAGCAGCCAGGGGGAGATGTACACCTGGATGGCCACGGCCCCGGCGATCGCCCGCCAGAGGAAGCCGGCCGTGAGGAACATGACGTCCAGGATCACGATGTGCTTGAAGACGATCGAGTAGGCCAGGGTGGTGGCCACGTAGAGGATCGCCACCAGCAGGAAGCCGCGCCCCAGGGCCGCCGAGAGCCCGAACCCGATCGCCGCCGCGACGATCGCCACCAGCACCGCGCTGGAGAGGGGGAGCGCGCCGCTCGCGACCGGCCGCAGGCGCTTGGTGGGGTGGAGGCGGTCGGCCTCCCGGTCCCGGATGTCGTTCACCAGGTAGCCGGCGCTCGACAGGAAGCAGAAGGCGGCGAACGCCAGAAGCACCTCGGCCCAGCCCGCGAGCTCCTCGAACCGGTAGGAGAACACGAGCGCGGGGAACAGGAGCACGTTCTTGGTCCACTGGCGCGGCCGCAGCGCCAGGACCGTCGCCCCGACCATCCCGGGGCGGACCGGCTCGGGAGGGTGCGCGGCGCTCACGGGCGGGCCATCTCCAGGGCGTGGATCTCGATGTCGAGGACGCGGGTCTGGCCAGGGGCGAGGGTGACCGGCACCTCGAGCGGGGTGCGACCGCCCAGGGCGACCCGGACCGTATGGGCATGGTCGGGCAACACCGACACGTGCCAGGGAGAGGAACCCGTGAGCGCCTGACCGTCGATCGCGACCTCGGCGCCAGCCGGCGCCCGGACCTCGAGGGTCGCCGCACCGTCGGAGGCTCCCCGCGATCGGCCGCCCGCGAGGTAGCCGACCCAGAGGCCGACCAGGAGGGTCGCGACGCTGAGCAGGAGGAGGCCCAGGGGGATGGCCGGTCGCGGGCCGGCCCGCGGCCGGGACGACAGGAGCGGTACCACGGGCCCCGTGGCTGCCCCGGCGGGCGCGGGCACCCCCACCGGCAGGGTGGGCCGATCGCGCGCCGACACGCTCTCGGAGGAGCGTGGGGGGGACAGCGGTGTCAGGACGCCCACGGGGGTGTTCGCCTCCCGGAGCCCGCCCACGGGGGGACCGAGGCGACCGCCGGCGGGGGGATCGGGTTGGACCAGCGAGGGATTCCCGCGGATGAGCGTGGAGGCGTCGGCGAGCCCGGGCTGCGCATAGTCGGGCGGGGCGTTCGGATCGGGCAGGCGGCGGAGGAGGTCCGCGGCCTCCTGGATCGCCGCCTCGGGCGGCCGGGGACGCGCCGGCCCCTCGCGCGGGACCGGCGTGGAGCCGGGCCTGGGTAGCGTGGGGGGGAACAGGCCCGTGACGAATGACGCGAGGGTGACCGGCGTGAAGATGAACTCGGACTCCTGGAAGAAACGGTCGAGATCCTCCTTCAAGGCGGTGGCCGTGGGGTGCCGCCGTTCGGGATCCGCGGCCAGCACCCGGGCGATCACCTCGTCGAGCGCGGCCGGGACGTCCATGTTCACGTGGTTGGGCGGGGTGTGGCGCGCGGCCCGGATCGCCTCGAGGGTGGCGGCGCCGGTGTCCTTCCGGAAGGGGTGCTCGCCGGTGAGCATCTCGTAGAGCACCACCCCCAGGGAGAAGAGGTCCGACCGGACGTCGCCCTCGTGGCCGTCGACCTGCTCGGGGGAGAGGTAGTCGAAGCGCCCCGGGGGTGCCGCGGGATCGGGGACGCGTCCGGAGGCCCGGGCCATGCCGAAGTCCGTGAGCTTCACCTCGCCCTGGCAGGAGACGAGCACGTTGGAGGGTGTGATGTCCCGGTGGACGACGTGTAGCGGCACCGGGCGACCGTCGCGCATGACCTGCCGGTTGTGGGCGTACTCGAGGCCCTTGAGCGCCTCGATGGCCACGAACACGGCGTGAGGCACCGGCAGCGTGATGCCCTTCTCCCGGCAGCGCGAGAGGATCCGGCCGAGATCGGTGCCGGAGACGTACTCCATGGCGACGTAGTAGTGATCGTCGACGCGGCCGAGGTCGAGGATCTGGACGATGTTGGCGTGGGACAGGAGCCCCGCCGCCTTGGCCTCGTCCACCAGGAGCTCGGCGAAGGCGTGATCGGTGGATGGACGTGGGAGGAAGCGCTTGATGGCGAAGGTACGGTGGAAACCGCCCACGCCGTCGAGCCGTGCCTTGTAGACCTCGGCCGTCCCACCCGAGGAGATGCACTCGATGATGCGGTACTTGCCGAACGTCTCGGGGCTGGGTGGACTCACGGGGCGCCACCGCCTGGGGCGAGGTGGACCCTACCCCGTTCCGGTCCTCCGGGCCTCCGCGTCCGCCCCTCCGGGCCCGCAGCGGTGCGCCTGGGCGGTCGTCCGGCTACCTTCGGCCCTGGACCCGCCTGGGAGGTGCGGCCCATGACCCCACGCCGTGCAGCCCAGTCCACGGTCGAGTACCTGCTCGGGGCGTCGATCCTGGCCGTGGCGGTGGCCCTCGGCTTCGTCGCGTTCGGCGAGGCGGTGCGGGGCCTCTTCGACCACGCGCACAGCACGGCCCAGCTCCCCTACCCGTGAGGTTCCCGTGTCCCCGGTCACCATCACCGACGTCCTCCTGGCTGCCCTCCTCGGGGTGGCGGTCTACACGGACGTGCGCACCAGCCGGATCCCCAACGCCCTGACCTTCACGGGCATGGCGGTGGGCATCGTGCTCCAGGCCCTGCACGGCGACTTCCTCTCGGGGATCCTGGGCATCGTGGCCACCTTCCTGCCCGGGTTCGTGTTCTGGCGCCTGGGTCGCGCCTGGGGGGCGGGCGACGTCAAGCTGCTCATGGCGGCGGGCGCCCTGCTCGGGCCGTGGGAGGGCCTCCGCCTCGTCGCGTTCGTGATCGTGGTCTCGATTCCGTTCAGCCTCTGGAAGCTGTGGCGCTCGGGCCGCCTCGTGTCGTTCTTCCGGGTCCTCAAGGCCGGCCTTCAGAAGGACGCCGAGGGGCCGCAACCCGCGTCCACCCCCTTCGCGGTGGCCATCGCGGTGGCCTGGATCGCCTTCCGCCTCCTGCCCGACTGGCTCGTGATCCCACACTGACATGGACGACACCACCCTCCTCCTGCTCGTGGCCCCACTCGCCCTGCTCGACCTGGGCGGGAAGATCTGGGCCCTGGTCACGCTCACCCGGGCCCCGCGGGTGCGGGGTCCGAAGACCGTCTGGGTGTTCGTGATCCTCCTCGTCAACCTGTTCGGCTGGGTGGCCTTCCTGATCGCGGGCCGGGACGAGGGATGATCCCGGCGATCCACCTCGCGGGGCTGGCGCACCGCTACGGCGCCCTCGAGGTGCTCCGGGGCGTGGATCTCGAGATCCACGGGCCGGGCTGCTTCGGGTTCCTGGGCGTGAACGGCGCGGGGAAGACCACCACCCTCCGGATCCTCGTCGGCTTTCTCGAGCCCACGGGGGGGACGGTGCGGGTCCTCGGCGAGCCCGTGGGTCCGGGGATGCCCGGCGTGCGGGCCCGCATGGGCTACCTCCCGCAGGAGCCGGCCTTCCACCCCTGGATGACCGGCGAGGAGGCCCTGCTGCTCGCCGGGGCGCTGCACGGGTTCGCCCGCCGCGAGGCCCGTCGGCGGGCGGGCGATCTCCTCGAGCGCCTCGACCTCACCGCGGCCGCCCGTCGGCGGGTGGGCGGGTGGTCGTCCGGCATGCGGCAGCGCCTCGGGATCGCCCAGGCGCTGCTGGCCGCCCCCGAACTCGTCCTGCTCGACGAGCCCGTGGCCGCCCTGGACCCGCTCGGCCGAGCCGCGGTGCTGACCCTGCTCCGGGAGCTCGGCCGCACCTCCACCGTGTTCCTGTCCAGCCACGTGCTGGCCGACCTCGAGCGCACCTGCGACCACGTCACCATCCTCCACCAGGGCCGGATCCTGGCGAGCGAGCCGCTGGCCTCCCTGGAGGGCCGCTTCTTCCGGCCCGTGTTCGAGATCGAGGCCGACGGGGACCGGGAGGCGCTCCGAACCGGGCTCGCGGCCCTGCCCTCCGTGGCGCTCGTGGAGGACGCCGAGCCCACCCCCCGCCTGCGCGTCTGGGCCCGCGACCGGGACGCCGTCGGGCGGGAGGTGCCCGCCCTGGTGGCCCGCCTCGGGGTCCCCCTGCGGCGCTTCGCGGCCGTGGAGCCCACCCTGGAGGAGGTGTTCCTCCGGATGCTCGACGGAGCCTCGCCATGAGGGGCGCACCCCTGGGCGGCCTGGGCCCCATGATCGGGAAGGAGGCCCGCGAGGCGGTGCGCACCGGCCGGCTGGCCGTGGCCCTCGTCGCCTACCTGCTGGTGGGGCTGGGATCCCCGCTCGCAGCCCGGGCCCTGCCCCGGCTCCTCGACCTCGTGCCGCCCGAGCAGATGGGCGGCGTGGAGATCCTGCTCACCCAGGATCCCACCGCCACCGACGCCCTGGTCCAGTACGCCAAGAACTTCCAGATGCTGCCCGTCCTGGCCGTGCTCCTCGCCATGGGCGCGGTGGCGGGGGAACGGGCCCGGCACGTCACGCCCATGCTGCTGGCCAGGCCCCTGTCGCGCCACGCCTACCTCCTGGCCAAGATCCTCGTGACGGGGGCGCTCCACGCCGGCGGCACGCTCCTCGCCGCGGCCGGGTGCGCCCTGTACACCGGGGTCCTCTTCGATCCCGTGGATCCGGTCGGGTTCCTCGCGCTGAACGGCCTTCTCCTCCTCTTCCTCGCCTCGGTCGCGGCCGTGACCCTCCTCGGCAGCACCGCCTTCCGGAGCACCGGCGCGGCGGCCGGCCTGGGCCTCGCGTACTACGCCGCGTGCCTGGGGCTGGCCGCCCTGCCCTCGCTGGGCCGCTGGACCCCGGCGGGCCTGCTGGCCACGGCTGCGGACCTCGTGGCCGGCCGGGTCCCCGAGGCCCCGCTCGCGGGCGTGGTGGCCGGGGTGGGGGTGCTCCTGGCCGCGCTGATCGTGGCGGACCGGATCCTCTCGCGCACGGAGGTGTGAGGTGCGCCCGGCCATCCTCGGCCTCCTCCTGGCCATGGGCTGCCGGCCCGATCCCTTCGTCGCCGCGGGCCCCGAGGAGCGCTGGCGGGTGGAGGATCCCGACGGCGTGGTCCTCGGCGAGGCCCGGCTCGCACCCGCCGCGGGCGGCGGCTGGGTCGAGCGGATCCGGACCCGCGACGGCGCGGTGGAGGTGGAGGGCCTGGCCGCGCCCGGGCGCTGCGCCCGGCGCGAGCGGCTCGACCGGGCGCGCTGGGAGGCCTCGGCGGATCCCGGCGGGTGGACCTGGCGCCGGGGTCTCGAGCGTCGGGACCGCCCACTCGCAGAGGTTCCGGCCGCCTGCCTGGCCGAGGTGCCGTCACCCGGGGAACCGGGCTGGCGATCGGACCTCGTGGCCTGGCAGGTCCTCCTGCCCGATCTCCCCGACCGGCCGGGAGACGGGCGCGCGTTCCGCGTCCTGGACCTCGCCACGGGCCGTCTCCTCGACCTCCGGGTGGAGGCCCGGGAGATCCGCGACCTCCCCGTCGACGGCGTCCCGGTGCCCGCGGTCCGGGCCTTCGCGCACACCGCGGGCGAGGGCCGCGTGCTCTGGTACGCGGCCGACCGCACCCGGCTGCTCGCGTCCTCGACGCCGCTCGAGCGGATCCTCCTCCGGCGGGAGGGCGTGGACCTCCCGATCCCCCCGGTCCTGTCCCCGCCGTCGGGGGTCGAGGAGCTGTCCTGGGTGGCGGAGACCCCGACGCAGCGGCTGGCCGGCACGCTCACCCGTCCGGCGGTGTCCGACGCCCCCCTGCCCGTGGTCATCCTGATCTCGGGCTCCGGCCCTGTCGACCGCGACGGCAACGTGGGCGGCATGCGGATCTGGCTCCAGCGGACGCTGGCCTGGCGCCTCGCCGACCGCGGCCTCGCCGTCCTGAGGTACGACAAGCGGGGCGTGGGCGGGAGCGCGGTGCTCGGCCGGGAGCGCTCCTTCACCCTCGATGATTTCGCGGGCGACGTGAAGACCTGGATGGACGACCTGGTGGCCATGCCCGGGCTCGATCCGGGCCGGATCTTCCTGGTGGGGCACAGCGAGGGGGGGTACATCGCGCCGATCGTGGCCGGCCGGGATCCGCGCGTGCGGGGGGTGGTGATCCTGGCCGGCCCCGTGAGCCGCCTCGACGCCATCATGCAGGCGCAGCTCCGGCTCCTGCTCGCGGCCCACGGCGCAGACGAGGCCGCGGTGGAGCGCGCGGCCCGCATCCAGGCGGCCAGCCTCAAGGTGGTGGCCGAGGGCCGGGATCGGGAGGTCGCGTCCCCCGGCTGGGGGACGGCGGCCGGCGACTGGATGCGCAGCCACCTCGCCCACGATCCCCGGGCGGCGCTGGAGGGGGTCCACGTGCCCCTGCTCGCGATCTTCGGCCGCGAGGACCTCCAGGTGCCCGTGGAGGAAGCCGGCCGGATGGAGGCCGTCCTGGCCGGCCGGCCCGACGCCCGCGTGGTGGTGCTCGACGGGGTCGACCACCTGCTCATGCCCGTCGAGGGCGCGTCCGGGATGGGCCTGTACACCGACCCGGACCGGCAGGTGGACGCCCGGGTCCTGGAGCTCGTGGAGACGTTCCTCGTCGACCTCGCCGGTCGCAGCGAGCCGAGGGTGACGCCCCCGACGTGAGCCCGGGGGAAACCACCCCCAGATACGCTCAGCCGCCCCGACCGCACCCCGGGACGTGCCGTGCGGAATCCGAGAGCCTTCGTCGTGGCCCTGATCGTGGCGCTCGCCGCAGGCGTCCTCCAGTGGCGGTACGTCGCCGGCCGCGAGGCGGCGCTCCTCTGGCAGTCGGAGCCGCTCCCCACCCTCGTGGCGCTCCGTGACGTGCCCGCCCACGTCCGGCTCGACGAGACGATGGTCGAGGTCCAGGCGGTGCCGCGGCGCTGGCGCCAGCCACGGGCCCTGGCCACCGTGGAGGACGTCCTCGGCCGGATCACCGCCGCACCGGTCCTCCAGGGCGAGCAGGTGGCGAGCACCAAGCTGGTCCTGCCCGAGGAGAGTGGGCTCGCCAGCGTCGTCCGGCGGAGGTTCCGCGCCGTGACCCTCGCCGCCGACGAGGTCACCGCGGTCGGCGGCCACCTCAAGCCCGGCAACGCCGTCGACGTGCTGGGCACCTTCGACTTCGGGCAGGGCGACAAGGCCGACATGCGCACCGTGACCCTCTTCCAGGACGTCCGGGTGCTCGCGGTGGGCGCCGACCTCGGGCGCCCGGGGCCGGCCCCGATCCACGCGGGCGCCGACCTCGGCGAGGGGTCGGGCTCGGATCTCGCCCTGGAGCTGCCCGCCGAACCGGCCCGCACGGTCACGCTGGAGCTCACGCCCGACGAGGCCCAGCGGCTCGTGCTGGCCCAGGAACTGGGCCAGCTCTCGCTCACCCTCCGCTCGCTCTGGGAAGCCGAGCCGCCCGCGGACCTGGGGCCCGCCACCATCCACGCCACCCTCGGGATCCCCCAGCAGGTGCGCTTCCAGGCACGGCCCCGCTACCGCCTGATCCAGGCCGGGGGGTACTGAGGTGCACCCCCTCTCGGGTGCGGCCCTCGCGCTCCTCGTCGGGGCGGCCACCGCGGGGGCCGAAGAGGATGCCATCCCCGACCAGGTCGTGGTGGTGAACGCCCAGGAGGCGGTAGACGTCCCCTACGCCTATGGCGACGTATCCGCCGGTTCCTCCGAGATCATCCGCGTGGTGCCGCTGCGGGAGTCGCGGCAGATCCTCCTGGCCGGCCGCCGCGCCGGCACCGCCAACGTCATCGTCTACGACGAGCGGGGCACCCGGCGCGACGAGTTCGAGGTGACGGTCGTCCCGGCCAACCTCTCGCGAATCATGCGGACGGTCCAGGACCTCCTCCACGACGTGGAGGGGCTCTCCTTCCGCGTCATCGGCGACCGGGTCTACGTCCAGGGCGAGGTCACCCTTGACGAGCAGCTCCAGCGGGTTCAGGCCCTGGCCGCCCGCGAGCCCCTGGTGGAGGCCATGGTCACCCTCTCGCCGGTGTCCCGCCGCCTCCTCGCGGACCTCGTGGCCCGGGAGATCGGCGATCCGGCCATCGGTGTGCGGCTCGTGGCCGACCGGATCCTGCTCGAGGGCGTCGTCCACTCCGAGACCGCCTCGAAGCGGGCCGAGGCCATCGCCCGGGCCTACTACGAGCCGGTCGTGAACGTGCTGGAGGTCCGACCCGCCGCGCGGGCGCCGGGTCCCGGCGGGATCGTGGTGATCTCCGTGCACTTCGTGGAGCTCACCAAGAGCCTCGTCGATGCCTGGGGCCTCACCTGGAGCCCGCTGGCCTCCGAGAGCGGCGTGGAGGCCTGGTTCCGGAGCCCCTACGCCTCGACCACCGGCTTCGGGGACCTCACCGGCCATGCGCAGGCCACGCTCCACTCGCTCCTGCCGCGCCTCGACCGCGCCCGCTCCTCGGGCTCGGCCCGGGTCCTGGAGAGCCCGTCGGTGGCGGTCCGGAGCGGGGAGACCGCCACCCTCTTCTCGGGGGCGCGGGTGCCGTTCCCGGTCCAGGGATCCGACGGCCAGACCACCGTCCAGTACGAGCAGGTGGGCGTCCAGCTCCACGTCACCCCCTTCGCCCGCGGCGAGAGCGTGGACCTCGACCTCGCGATCGAGGTCTCGTCGCTCGGCGAGGTCGGCGCCTCCGGGTACCCGCTCATCGAGTCGTCGACCCTCCGCACGACCGAGACCTGCCGGGCGGGGGAGAGCGTCGTCGTGGCGGGCCTCGAGCGGGTGTCCGACCGCATCGCGTACGGCCGTGCGCCCGACGAGGGCTCCGCCCCGCTCCTCACGCTCTTCAAGTCCAAGGATTACCGCAAGTCCAGGAGCCGGTTCCTGGTGTTCGTCACACCGGAGGTCCACGCCTCCTCCACCGAGGCCGGGGCCCGGATCGGGGAGCGGTTCCACCTCCTCGGGCCGCAGCCGTGACGCCCGGGCCCGCGGCCCGCGTCCTCGCGGTGGGCGGCGCCCGCGACGGCGTGGGCAAGACCGTGCTGGCGGTGAACGCCGCCCTGTCCCTCCTCGCACAGACCCGTGCGCGCGTCCTGCTCCTCGACCTCGACGTGGACGGATGCGGCGACGCCGCGGCGGTGCTCGGCCTCCGGCCGCCGCGCACGATCGCCGAGCTGCTCCCCTACCTGGGCGGCCTCACCACCGAGGCCATGCGCCGGCAGGTGGGGGTCCACCCCTCGGGGCTCGGGTTCCTGCCCCTCGGCGACGGGCCCGACGCCGCCCGCACCGTTGACGGATCCGCGCTCGGGCGCCTGCTCGACCTCGCGCTCCCCTTGTGCGACTACGCAGTGGCCGACTGCGGGGCCGACGTGAACCCCACCACCGTGCGGTGCATGGAGCGGGCCGCCGGGCTCTTCGTGGTGGCCACGCCCGACGTGCTCGTGCTCCGGCACACGCGGCGCCTGCTCGAGCGCCTCCAGGCTCTCCACTTCCCGGCCCGTCTCCTCCACGTCCTGCTCAACCGGGCCGATCCGGGCGCCGGCATCTCGCCCGAGACCGTCGCCTCCACCCTCGGGCGCCCGGTCGGAGCCACGTTCGCGCGCGAGGACGCCGAGGTCCAGGCGAGTGTCCTGGCGGGGCGACCGTTCGCGACCGATCAGCCCCGGGCCCGGATCACCCGCGCCTGCGACGCGTTCGTCCGGCACCTCCTCGAGGCGGGCGCCCTCGACGCCCCTGCCGGGGAGGATCGGCCCCTCGGCGTCCGGATCGAGGGGGGACGGGCCCGGGGTCTCGACGCCGGGAGCGCCCGGCAGGCCGCTCAGATCGACCAGTGGATGCGGGCGCGCGGGCCCCGTGCCCAGGCCGACCGTACGCGGATCGATGCCCGCACCGCGCTCAAGATGGTCCTCCACAAGCGCCTCGTGGAGGTGCTCGACCTGAAGGGCCTGCATCGGGATCTGGCCGCGGGCGGGGAAGAGGCGCTCGTGCGACAGGCCCGATCCGCCGTGTCGCGTCTCCTCGACGAGGAGGGGGCCGGCGTCACGGATCGCCACGAGCGGGAGCGCATCGTCAAGGAGGTCCTCGACGAGGCCCTCGGCCTCGGCCCCCTCGAGGACCTCCTCGCCGACGACGCCGTCACCGAGATCATGGTCAACGGCCGGGGCCGGGTCTTCGTCGAGATCGGGGGCCGGATCGTCCCGGCCGACGTCGGGTTCACGGACGACGCCCAGCTCATGGCCGTGATCGAGCGGATCGTCCGGCCCCTCGGTCGGCGCATCGACGAGAAGTCGCCCATGGTGGACGCCCGCCTGCCCGACGGCAGCCGGGTCAACGCGGTCATCCCCCCGCTCGCGCTCGACGGCCCCTGCCTCACCGTCCGCAAGTTCGCCCGCGAACCCTTCGGGGTGGACGACCTCGTGCGCGCGGGCACGCTCACCCCCTCCATGGCGGCCCTCCTGCGCGCTTGCGTGGAAGCCCGGCTCAACGTCGTCATCTCTGGAGGGACGGGATCGGGAAAAACCACACTTTTAAACGTACTTTCCTCGTTCGTTCCCTCCGGCGAGCGCATCGTCACGATCGAGGATTCCGCCGAGCTCCAGCTCAGGCAGCCGCACGTGGTACGGCTCGAGAGCCGGCCCGCCAACATCGAGGGCGAGGGGCAGGTCACCATCCGCGATCTCGTCCGAAACGCCCTGCGCATGCGCCCCGACCGCATCGTGGTGGGCGAGTGCCGCGGCGCCGAGACCCTCGACATGCTCCAGGCCATGAACACGGGCCACGACGGCTCCCTCACCACGCTCCACGCCAACTCGCCGCGCGACTCCATCAGCCGCCTCGAGACCCTGGTCCTGTTCGCGGGCCTGGACCTGCCCTCCCGGGCGATCCGGGAGCAGGTGGCCAGCGCGGTCCACCTCATCGTCCAGATCGCCCGCCTGTCCGACGGTACCCGCAAGGTCGTGCAGATCTCCGAGGTCACCGGCATGGAGGGATCCACGCTCACGCTCCAGGACCTTTTCCTGTTCCGCCGCACGGGCGTGGACGCCGAGCGGCGGGTGGTGGGCCGCTTCGAGGCCACCGGGCTGACGCCCCGCTTCGGCCCCCGGCTGGAGGCCATGGGGATCGCGCTGCCCGACGGCCTCTTCGGCGACGCTGCTCCGATCCCGCGAGGGAGGGCCTGACCGTGCCCGCCTGGTGGGACGCCCGCACGCTCCTGCGGCTGCTCGCCACGGTGGCCTGGATGGCGGGCTGGCTGGGGCTGGCGCTCACGCTGGCTCCCTGGGTCTCCCGCCGGCTCCACGAGGCCACGCGGGGCTACGTCCAGTGGATGGTGTCCACGTGCGACCGCATGTTCCTGCGGGTCCGGCCGGCGTGGTGCCTGGCCGCCGTCCTGGGGTCCACGGCGGCCTGCGGCGCGGCCGGGTGGTGGCTCACGTCGGGCCTGCCCCCGGGCGGCGCCTCGGGGGTCATCCGGCTGCTGGTGGTGGGGTCCCTGGCGTTCGGGCCCTTCGGGCTGCCGCTCGGCTACCGCTTGCCCCGGCGGGGCGTGGCCTGGCTCTGGGCCCGGCGGATCCGGAGGCTGGAGGCGCAGCTCCCGGACGCGCTGGCGTTCCTGTCCAGCGGCCTGAGGTCGGGGCTCTCGCTCGTCCAGTGCCTCGACACCGCGGCCGTGGAACTCGACGGCCCGCTCGCCCAGGAGCTGGGGCTGGTCGTCGCAGAGCAGCGCGTGGGCGTGCCGCTCGAGGAGGCCCTGCTCCACCTCGAGGCGCGCGTCGGTACGGAGGACCTCACGCTCCTGGTCACCAGCGTCAACGTCCTCAAGCAGGCGGGCGGCAACCTGTCCGAGACCTTCGAGACCATCGCCCACACGCTGCGGGAGCGGAGCCGGGTCGCGGGCCGGATCCGCACGCTCACCGCCCAGGGCGTCGCCCAGGCCACGGTCCTCACGATCATGCCCTTCGTCCTCGGCTTCGTGCTGTGGACCATCGACCACGCGCTCGTCGAGCGCCTCTGGACCACCCGGCTCGGTTGGTTGTTCCTGGGCGTGATGTTCGCGCTCCAGGCCGCCGGCGCCGTCCTGATGCGCCGGATGGTGACGATCCGGATCTGAGCCGCCACGACCCCGCCACTGACGGGTCCCACCGCCCGTGGGGGCCGAAGACGTCGCCCCTACGCACTCACAGGCATCATCCACTGCCAGCACGGCCACCCGGCCTGGGTCCATCGGTCGGTGGCGGTGACGGTGTGTCGATTCCCGTCCACGTGGCCGAGACGGCGGTGCGTCAGGTGCTCACCGACCTCCTCGGGCACCCGGAGCAGGTCCACGCGTACCTCGAGGCCGCTACCCGGCGAGCCCGGCAGGAGCGAGCGCCCATGGTGAACCGCGTGCCAGACCTCGACGACCGGATCCGGAAGATGGAGATGGCCATCGACAGGTACTACCGGCTCGTCGAGGCCTCCGAGTCCGGGTCGGACGCCGAACGTGCGGCGCTCGACCGGGTGGTGGACCCTTGCGAGAGCGGCACGACCTCCGGGTCCAGATCCTCGACGCCCACCGGGTCAGGGTCTCACTCGCGATCGACTCGGCGGACGTCTCGGGTGGCCGGCGGCTCGTCGCGGTTGCCCGGGTCGAGGCGGACGGCGACGACGAGAGCGCCCTCTCCCGGGACGAGTGGGTCCAGCACGAGCAGGCCAAGGACCCGCGCTGCGCCTGCGGGTGCGGGGGGTCCATCAAGGTCCGGCCCCACCACCGGGTGGCCACCGTCGGGATCCCGACCTACCTCCGCGGGCACGGGAAGAGCCGGGTGGAGCGGATGGTGGACGAAATCCACGCGGCCGGGTTCCTCACCGCAGGCGACCTGATGA
Source organism: Deltaproteobacteria bacterium (assembly GCA_041309225.1). Taxonomy (GTDB): domain Bacteria; phylum Myxococcota_A; class UBA796; order UBA796; family JAFGLY01; genus JAFGLY01. The sequence goes on from JBFYZZ010000090.1 coordinate 30,169, forward strand.
AGGCGCTCGGATGCGGGCACAAGCAGATCTCACGGCTCATCAAGGCGGGCAGGCTGGTCCCCGTCGGGGAGTGAACCGTGGGCGATCGGAGGGTGAGGTTCTTCGAGAGGAGGCCGCACCTAGGCCGATGTAGCCCAAGGGATTGATCTTTTCAGGCTGTCCATTGCTCGTTTTGTTCGTCCGCCGCATCTTATCT
>JBFYZZ010000091.1:0-11848 GCA_041309225.1 Deltaproteobacteria bacterium
GAGCCGTCACCTGCCCAGTTGCGAGACACGCCGGCCAGCCAGCGTCTCGCAACTCCTCGAGTGAGCCGTCACCTGCCCAGTTGCGAGACGCTCGGGTCCCCCTGCACCACGGACCGCGTCATGGGCGCCTGGACCCATCCCCCCAGAGCCCCGAGTCGGACCGACGTCGAACCGACCGGCCGGATCACCACGACCCCTTCCGCTCGGCGGTTCGAACCGTTCCAGGCCCTCTTCCGACCCGAAATGAGGTAATGCCTGCGGGCTACTCTTCGACCTCCTCGCCCCTCGTGCACGAGATCCCGCCGTCGGTGCGGAGACCGCACACCTGGAACGTGCCGGCGGCCACCGCAGCGAACGGGCCGTCGTCGGGGGGGACCACGGAGGTCAGCACGCGGGGATCCCACCAGCACCGGATGTCGCTCGAGAGGTCGATGACGCACGTGATGGCGGTCCCGACGCTCACGTCCTTGAAGGGGCCGAGGTCGTCGGACACGTACACGTCGCCCCAGCACCGCAGGTCCTGGAAGTCGGCGATGCCGCAGGCCCCCCGCTGGCCCGAGTCGAGGGTGGTGTAGGGGCCCAGGCGATCGGTCTGCTCGCTGTCGAGGTCCCAGCAGGACGCGGAGCCGTCCTCGTAGCGGCCGCAGAGATACCAGCTCCCTCCGGAGATCTGGGCGAAGCCGCCCCACCCGGACACGGCGGAGACGACGGGCGAGCTGCCGGTGCACCGGATCGCACCGCTGTCGGTGAGGCCGCAGACCCAGGCCGAGCCCGCCGCCACGTCCACGTACCGGGTGCCGTCGTTGAGGCCCGACAGATCGAGGGCGATCACGCCGTCGTCGCGCTCCGGCCCCACGACCAGCTCCCCGGCCTCGTCGATCCCGTAGACGAGGTGGGCCACAGCGATGTCCAGGAGCGGGCCGTCGGGCGGGAGCATGCCGAGGTCCACGTCCTCGCCCCAGCACTCGGCCGTGCCGTTCTCGTGGATCCCGCAGGTGCCGTTGTTGGGGGAGGCCTGGACGTGGATCCAGTCCTTGGCCTCCGGGCTCTCCCAGGCGGGAGGACCGGAGCAGGCGGCGAGTGCGAGGAGAGCGACGACGGGGGGCATGGCGGCCTCTCCTATCGCGAGCCCGCGGCCGGTGGCACGGGGGAGGGCGGGGCGGCGGGCCTGCCCGCCCGCGCCAGCGCGGCGGCGATCTGCTCGTCGAGCAGGGGGACGTCGGCCTTCACCCCCTCGGGCAGCGCGGGATCCGCGCGCGCACCTACGAGGTACTGGTACATCGCCGAGAAGGCGTGGTGCACGTAGTCGATGCGGACCTTGGTCTCGTTCATGGCGTACCGGACGCCGCCCTTGACGACCCAGGGCCGGGAGAACGGGTAGGTGCTCCAGTCGTCGTACTGCATCACGTAGGCGAATCGGACCGTGGCCCGGGAGGCCTTCTCGAAGTACGGCGCCTGGTCGGGCGCGGCGCGCAGGGCGAGCTGGTACGCCGCGGCCGTGCCCTCGGCGTAGCAGAAGGCCTGCATCGCGGGCAGCTCGTGGGGGAGCTTGTAGTAGCCGCCGAGGTAGTCGCGCCAGGGCGTACGGGCCTCGTCGTACTGGTAGGACTCCACCATCCAGCGGGCCACCTCGAGCCCGAAGGCCGCCACGTCCGAATCCTGGGTGGCCCGGTGGTAGGCGTTGGCCGCCATGACGGTCCAGGGCCCGAACTCCACGAGGTCGAGGCGGGTCTGGTTCTCGTAGATCCAGGCCGGCCAGGGGGCGTCGAGGCGCTTCTTCGCCGCCTTCTCGCGGAACCACGGTTGGTAGTAGGTCCAGTAGTCCCGGAGCGGTTCGATCCAGGAGGGCTCCCGCAGCCAGTCCGCCAGCTCGGCGAGTGCGAGGGCGGCCTCGCCGGGGACGATGTCGTTCTCCTCGTCGTAGTAGGGATGGTCCTCGGGAACGTGGTAGCCCTTGAACTTCCCCTTCTCGGTGCCCTCCCGGATCTGCATGAACGTCACGAAGCGGCCGAGCCGGCGCATCAGATCGTCGTGCTCGTGGTCGCCCTGGATGCGGGCCAGATCGATCATCCCCAGGAGGCCCACTACGACCGTGCCGAGCTTGGTGTTGTTCTGGTGCGTGAAGTAGGCCATGTCGCCCTCGTGCACCAGGAACTGGAGCGTGTAGTCCTGGGCTCGGGCGGCCCCCTCGAGGAACTCCGGCCGGGGATCGATGTGCCAGGCCAGAGCCAGGTTCCAGGTGGCGAGGGTGTGACGGACGATGTTGTACTCGTCGGACTCGCGGTTCTCGGCAGGCCACCACTTGTAGGTCACCGAGCCGTCGAGCCTCAGGTTGGCGAGATACCACTCGGCGGCCCGCAGGATGGCCTTCTCGGTGTTGCGGATGGTGACGGCCTCGATGGGGACGGGCGGTACGCCTCGGAAGAGGTAGACGATGCCTTTGCCCGGGTACTCCCGGAAGTGGTGGGCGCGGAACACCTGGAGCTGGATGGCGTCGTCGCGCCAGGGCCGCTTCGCGTCCATGCGGTGGAAGGCCGCGGTCTCGGTGAGGAAGTCGTCGGCGGTGCGGAACGCGCGGGTGTAGGACACGGCGCCGGGGAAGACGCCGGCCTTGGCGTTCTCGAAGTCGCGGATGATCGCCCCGTCGACGCCCATCTCCCAGAGATCCTCGAGGTCCGCCTCGCCGCGGGGTTCCACGGTGGCCATCTCGGTGATCCGGAGGATCTCGATGGAGAGATCCGCGATGTGGTCGGAGAGGGGAGGGAAGCCGTAGAGCTCCACGTACCGGCGGTGGCCTCGCTCGAGGTCCGAGGCCAGCTCCACCAGGACCTTGCGGAGGCTGGGGCCGTGGGCGAGCCCGATGGCCAGCTCGCGGCCCTGCCCGCGCACCAGCGCCACGAGGTCCCAGTTCCCCTCCCGGGGCTGGACCTCCGGCAGGGGGGGCAGCCCCCGTCCGGAGATGAGGGAGCGCAGCGAGGCGACACAGAGGCCGGCCAGGGCGGGCGGGAACTCCACGGGCTGGTCGAGCACGCGGTAGAGGAACAGCTCGTCGGTGACGCGAAGGAGCGAGAACCAGGACAGGTCGTCGTGGTGGTAGAGCCTGGAGAGGACCACCCGATCGCGGTCCACAGACGACTTGAGCCGCCAGTGCACCCCGACCACCCGCGAACCGGCCTCCAGGACCTTGCGGGCGGCCGCCTCCTCGTCGGTGCCGAACAGCGCCTCGCGCAGGGGCCCTTCGGCCAGGAGGGGCCGGGCTTCGGTGCCCTCGGGGAGGCCCGACACGGTCGAGGGGGCGTCCAGGAGGATCGGCCCGGGCAGGCCCTTGAGCGACCGCAGGGCGTCCTTCCCGAGGGAGTCGCGTGCGGCCCTGGCCACGGCGCCGTCGAGGCGTTCCTCGGCCGTGGCACCCGTCACCACGATCCCGGCGGAGGTCCGGGCGACCTTCCGGGAGTCGCCACAGGAGCCGAGGGACACGACGAGTGCGCTCCAGGCGACGAGGCGGACGAGGCGGTTCATGACGGCTCCGGAATGGGGGCGGTGTCGCGATCGCGGCGGATGTCCTCCCAGAGGAGGACCGCGATCGTGCCGATGCAGAAGGCGAGGAGGGACCACCCGAGCCACCCGATCACGAAGATCCGGTTCCCTCCGAGGTGCTGCTCGGCGACGTTGGAGAAGAGATCCACGGCGAGGAGGAAGGCGAGCGCGACGGCGTGGCGACCGCTGCGCAGATTCCCGCCGTAGACGGCCACGAGTGGCGCCCGCACCACGTAGTAGTAGTAGGAGGCCGTGGTCAGGGCGAAGTACGGGATGAACCCCAGCGCGTAGGCCTCGGCGCGGTCCGCACGGCGGAGCGCCCACGCCAGCGGCAGGAGGATGAGGGCGGCCACGGCCATGCGGACGGGCTCCTGGCGGTCCACCCGATCGATGCGGGCCTCTGACCACCCGGCGTCCACCTCCCCGCGGAAGGCCAGGGCGATGGCGAGCCCCTCCCGGCGGGAGGAGAGGTTCGCGGGCTCCATGTGGGTGGCCATGTCGCTCCAGTAGGAGGCGATGCTGTGCGTGCCGTACCGAATCGCGAAGTTGGCCTCGAGCACCACCAGCCAGGTCACGAATCCTGCGAGGAAGAGCAGGGCGAAGCGGTCGATCCGCCGGTGACGGACGAGCTTCCAGAACCCCTGCACGCCCGGGCCGAAGCCCCACAGGAGCGGGAAGATGCGCATGGCCGCGGCGTGCGCGGTGCACAGGCCGGCCAGGAAGCCCCTGCCCTTCCGTACCAGGGCCGCACCCAGGATGAGCCCGACGGCATAGTCGTAGCGCAGGAACGCCCAGGTGACCGTGGGCCACCGCGTGCTGTAGGTGGTGACGAGGAAGAGCAGGACGAACCCGGCGGACCAGCCTCCGAACGCCCACCACGCCGCCCCCACGGCGCCCAGGAGGAGCACCAGGTCGAGGTACCCGAGGAGCTTGACCGACTCCACGGGCACGAGTCGGGCGATGGGGGACGCGTACCCCACCCAGGCGGGCGAGCCGTTGAACCCGTGGTCGTTGACGAGCTGCCACCAGTAGTCCTTGGTGAGCCCGTACGTCTCGCGCTGCAGCAGGAGGAAGTCGTGCGAGAAGGCCGCCCACGCCTCGGGCGTGAACTGCGCCTTGACCTCCCGGCCCCGGTCGATGGCCTCGGAGATGGGCTTGACCTCGTAGCCGCGCTCGTCCTGGTCCAGGAAGGTGGGGGGATTCGGGCGGAACCAGGGCCCGCCGTTCTCGAGGTCGGCCAGGATGCAGGCGGGGTAGAGGTCGTAGTAGCCGAGCTCGTCGAAGTAGCGCGCGTTCAGGTAGTAGTGGATGAGATCGTAGACGTCGACGCGGTCCCGGACGACGTAGGTCCCGAACCGCCCGTAGTTGGCCGTGCCGGTGATGCAGAGGGCCAGCAGCAGGAACGACAGGCCCCGGCCGCTCCAGAGGGCCCGGGCCCCCGCGCGGGGCTCCACCCAGCGGTGCCAGGCCCACCGGAGGGCCACGAGGAGGATCCCCGCCCCGAGGATCCACACCTTGAAGGACTCGGATCGATCCCGGGTGAACTTCCGCTCCCCCACGATCACCGGCTCCAGCAGCACCAGGATCGCGATCACCGCCGCGGCGGCGAGGACCCAGGCGACCGGGCGGACCCAGCGGGCGGTCTTGGGGGACACGGGGAGACTCCGGATCGGGCCCCGAATGTAGCCGACCGGAAAGCCGGAGGCGCGAGCGCCTCGGGGGTCGGCCGGAGGGGCGCCGGCCGCCCGCCGGGGGTATCTTCGCGCCATGGTGCTCCTCCCGCTTCCTCCCGGCGCCCGCGTGGGCGTGTTCGGCCCTTCGGGCATCCACGATCCGGCGCGCCTCGCGACCAGCATGGAGCGGATCCGGGGCTGGGGCCTGGTCCCCGTCCCCGCGCCCCACCTCGGCCGCGTCTGGCGGTACCTCGCGGGCACCGACGAGGAGCGCCTCGCCGACCTCGAGTGGGCGCTCGGCGACCCCTCCCTCGATGCCGCGTGGTTCGCCCGGGGCGGGTACGGGGTCGCGAGGCTCCTCCCCAGGATCCGCTGGGATCGGGTCCGACCGCGGCCGGTGATCGGCTTCTCCGACGCCACGGCGCTCTTCCAGGCCCTGCACCGCCGGGGGATCGGGGGCGCCGTCCACGGCCCGGTCCTGCACAGCCTCGCGGACCACGTCGACGAGGACACGCGCGACGCACTCCGCCGGCTGCTGGTGGACGGCACCGCGATCCCCTGGCGCGGCACGCCCCTCGTGCCGGGCCGGGCCGCCGGTCCGCTGGTGGGCGGGAACCTCTGCACGCTGGGCTCGCTGGCGGGCACCCCCGACGCACTGCGGGCCCGCGGCTGCATCCTGCTCCTCGAGGAGGTGACCGAGGCTCCATACCGGGTGGACCGGCTCCTCGGTCAGCTCGTGGCCTCCGGCGCCCTCGAACGGGTCGCCGGCGTGGCGATCGGCTCCCTCGTGGCGTGCGACGCCCCTGCGGACGCCGGCTGGAGCGTCACCGACGTCCTCCTCGACCACCTCGCCCCCCTCGGCGTCCCCGTGCTCGCGGATCTCCCCGTGGGCCACGGCCCAAGGAACCACCCCTTCGTCCACGGGGCGCCCGCCGTGCTCGAGGGCGACGCGCTCTCGTTCCCGAGGTAGGTCGTCAGCCGCGGATGGCGCGTAGCTCGTCGAGCGTCATCGCGAGGCGGAAACCCAGGCCGGGTCGACGCATGGTGCCCGGGAAGCCGGCCCGGGCCGCCGCGCGGCCGACCCGGTCCGGGGCGTCGAACGAGCCGCCGCGGACCGCCCGGATGGTGATCTGCCCCGGGATCTCAGTGTCCTCGGGGACCAGGGGACCGGGGGGAGTCACCATGGCACCCTGGTGGGCAGGGCCGTCGGCCTGGAACGTGTCCATGCACCAGTCGGCGGATCCGCCGGCCAGCCCGTGGATGCCGTACGGGCTCACGTCCACCGGGAAGGTGTCGAGCGCAGGGGGGCCGGGCCGGTCGAGCATCGAGTCGCGGCTGCAGGAGAAGGAGGGATCGGAGTGATCGCCCCACGGGAAGCAGCGGCCGTCGACGCCCCGGGAGGCCTTCTCCCGCTCGGCCTCGGAGACGAGCCGCCAGGGCAGGCCGGTGCGCATGCGGAGCCACAGGCAGTACGCCGTGGCGTCGGTCCACCGGACGAGCGTGACCGGAGCGCCCGGCCGGATGGACCCGAACGGGGTGGTGTCGACCGGGCGGAAACGGTCGTCGGGCCCGATCCGGTAGAGGGCCACCGGCTCGGTGTCGGGTGGACCGGCCAGGCGCGGGATGCGGTCGAGGGCCTCGTCCGCGCGGCCTGTCGCCACCAGGGCGTCGAGGAACGCGAGGTACTCCTGGTGGGTCACCGGGAACCGGGCCACCGCGAAGCCGTACATCCAGAGCCTGCGCCGGGGCGGGCTGCCCGGCGCCTCGGCATCGCCACCGAAGATGGCCCACCCCTCGGGTACGTATGCGGAGGCGTCGGGGATGAGGTTCTCGGGGGGCAGGAAGACCGGGCGGTGCTCCGTCTGGCCCGGTGCCGCCGCCGTCCAGGTCCCCTCCCGCGGCAGGTGGACGGGGTAGCGGACGGGAATCCGGCCGGGGGCCTCGAGGCCGAGGAGGTAGGAGCCGGCAGGGAGCTGGAAGTCCTCGCCCGGGATCCGGTCCATGACCTGGACGGGCTGGGTGGTGAGGCGACGGCCCTTGATCTCGAACCGCTCGACCACCATGCGGCTCGCCGGGGGCTCGGAGGAGAGCGACATCCTCCCCAGGCCCGCGAGGAAGGCCGCGTGGGTGCCGATGTCGTACTCGCGCAGGAGGCGTTCGAACTGCCGGGCCCGCTCGGTCTGGCCGAACGCCGCGGCGGCGTCGTGGCGGTTCCGGTAGAGGTCGGCCAGTGCGGCGCGCCCCTCGAGGAGGTCGGGACACTGCAGGAGTGCGGCCTGCAACTGCTGCACGACGTCCTGGAAGGCGTCCTCCACGGACTCCAGTTCGCGCTCGGCCCGCTCCTCGGCCTCCCAGGAACGCTCCTTCTCTGAGAGGGCGGTGCTCGGCGCAAGGCGCGAGACCGCGCGACGGGAGCGCTCGCGGACGCGCAGCGCCTCGAGGTAGCGACGGGAGAGGTTGGGGATCCGTCCCCGTACCTGCTGGACGGCCTCCTGGGCCCGCTCGCGCTGCAGCGCGCCCTCGAGCCAGGCATGGATCTCCGCGCCCAGGGCGCCGGCATCGGGGAAGCGGTCCTCTGGGGTGAAGCGCAGGGCGCGGCGGCAGGCCTGGAGCATGGGCATGGGGGCCCAGGGGGCCGGGGGGAAGGGGGGCGGCCCGCGTTTGACGCGCTCCAGGACCTCGCGGGCCGACATGCCCTCGTAGGGGTGGCTGCCGAATACCACCTCGTAGAGCACACCGCCCAGGGCGTACACGTCGGACCAGGGGCCGAGCCGGTCCACCTCGCCGCGGGCCTGCTCGGGGGGCATGAAGGCGGGGGTGCCGGCCACGATGCCGGCCCGTGTGGCGAACGCCTCCTCCTCTTGCCGGTCGGAGCGGACGGGCTCGGCCCGGAGCTTGCGGTCGGGCCCGGCCCGCATGGGGCGAGCGAGACCCCAGTCGAGGACGAGCACCTCGCCGAACTCTCCGACGAGGATGTTGTCGGGCTTCAGGTCGCGGTGGACCACCCCGCGCGCGTGCGAGTAGGCCACGGCCTCGCAGACCGTGCGGAAGGCGCTCACCAGCCGGCGGAACGACCAGCCGCCCGGCGTGTCGGCGAACGTCCCGGCCTGGAGGCGGACGCCGTGGACCTCGCGGATCACCGAGGTGAGCCGGCGGCCGCGGGCCTCCATGGCCGTGAAGAACCAGCGACCGTCAGGCAGGAGCCCGATGTCGTGGACCGGGACGATGCCCGGGTGCTCCAGCTGGGCAGTGACCTGGGCCTCCTCGATGAACCGGAACACGGCGAGGTCGGGGCTGGGGAGGTCGGGCCGCAGGACCTTCATGGCGAGCGGGCGTCGGAGCGCGCGGTCGTACACCCGGTGGACCTCGCCCATGGAGCCGGCCCCGATGAAGCCCCGGTACCAGTAGCGGCCGGGGAGCGACAGGGGGGGGAAGTGGGCCGTCGGGGGCGGGGGCTCGACGTCGTCGCTCGCCACGATGGGCGGATGGCCGGTGACCGCGGAGTCGGAGGCCTGCAGGGCCGGTTGGGTGCTCTCGCCCGTGGCATGCGTGGGGACGGAGAGCGCCGGGTCGGACCGGAGGGCTTCCTCGAACATCCAGGACAGGCTCACCCGGACCCCGGGCTCCAGCTTGAGCTCGGCCAGGAGCTCCTCGTACCGGCGCTTGAGTTCGTTGGACTGCGGGCGCGGAACCGGGGTCAGCGGAGGTCGTGTCGAGGAGGAATCGGCCGGAGATGCCATGTCTCGACCCGCTGGACCGGGGTATTTCTGCGAGAATCGCATAGGGAGTGGGTCGAAGCCCCGAGGAGGAGCCTGCCGACGATGATAAAAGAACCTGCCCGATCGCGCAAGTTCAGCCCCCCCGCGCCGCCGGACCTCCGGTCGCTCGCCGAGGCGGCCGCCCGAGCCCGGCACGACCTGGGGAAGTACGTGGCGCTCGAGCTCCGCTGGCTGCCGCCGAACGCCGATTCCGACGCCCTTCGCGCCGCACTCCGAGCGGACGTCGGCGCCACCCGCCGGGACGCCGACCGGGTGGAGAGCGCACCCGTGCTGTGGGATCGCTTGAGGCCCGCGCTCGCGGCCCTGGGGGACGATCCGGACCTGACCGCCGTGGACGCGGCGGTGGCGCTCCTGCGTGCTCTGCTGCCCGACCTCGGGACGGCGTCTCCGGACCGGCTCGCGGCAGGGGCGGCGGCGGCCTTCGCGGTGGCGGACGCCTTGAAGCGGCTCGACCGCCGGGTGAGGGAGGCGTCCGGGCGTGCCTGACGGAGGTCCCATGGCCCGCATCCTCGTCATCGACGATCTCGATCGTACCTGCGACCTCTGCCGGCGCGTCCTGCCCGGACACGAGGTCCTGGGACCCGCGCGGTCCTGGACCGAGGCCGAGGCGAGCCTGGGCCGGGGCCGCGGTGCCGTGGACCTCGTCCTGCTCGACGTCCACTTCGACATCTCCGCGGATCGCCTCGTCGGCCTGATCCCCGGGGCCGACGAGGCGGAGATCGCCCGGGTGCGGCGGCGCCAGGGCCTGGAGATCCTCGCCCTTTTGCGCCAGCGCTCGCCGGACCTCCCCGTGATCCTGATGACGAGCCGCGACGACCTGCCCCTCGAGCAGGAGGCCGAGGCGCTCGACGCCCAGGAGTACACCTACTTCCTCGACGACGAGAACCTCGACGCCCGGGCGCTCCAGGCCCAGGTCCAGGGCATCCTGAGGACCACGGGCGGCGAGGCCTGGGACGGCCCGATCTGGTGGGGCCGGTCTCTCGCGATGCGCCGGATCCGGAGCCGGCTGGAGGTCCTCTCGCGGGGGCGGCTCCCCATCGTCCTCATGGGACCCACGGGCACCGGGAAGACCCTCGTGGCGCGGCACTTCGTGCACGCGCGGTCGCTCCGCGCCGGTGCGTTCGTGGCGGTGGACCTGGCGACCATGCCCAGGGACCTCGTGGCGGCCCACCTGTTCGGCTCGGTGAGGGGCGCCTACACCGGGTCGGTGGCCGACCGCACCGGCGCGTTCGAGGCGGCGCACGGCGGCACCCTGTTCCTGGACGAGGTTGGGAACCTCCCCGAGGAAGCCCAGCGGATGCTGCTCACGGTCCTGCAGGACGGCCTCCTCGTGCGGCTCGGGGACACGCGCGAGCGCCGTGTGGACGTGAAGGTCGTGGTGGCCTCCCACGAGGACCTCGGCCGCCTGGTCGAGCGGGGCCGGTTCCGGGCGGACCTCTACATGCGCCTCAACCCGGCCTGCACCGTGGCACTCCCCCCGTTGAGGGAGCGCGGGGAGGACCTCCCGGGTCTCCTCGCCTTCTGCGTGGAGCGGGCGCTGGACGGCTCCTACCCGGCGGAGCTGCTGGCCGACTACCGCGAGCGTGCCCGGCTCGGCCGGTGCCGCGTGCACACCGTGGCCGGCGGCGCGGTGCCCACGCGGGAGCCCGGCGTGCTCCACGTGCTGTTCACGGACCAGGCCATGCGCCTGCTCAGGCGGCATCCCTGGCCCGGCAACCTCCGCGAGTTCGCCATGGTGGTGGAGAACGCCCTCACCTTCACGCTCGCCGAGCTGGTGGGGGTCCCCCCGGGGGAGCGGGCCGACGTGATCCAGGTGCGCCCCAAGCTGGTGCGCGACCTGCTGAAGGCCGTTCGCACCCCCGGTGACGTACCGGAGGGCTGGCGGCACGAGGTGGCGATCCGGCCCCACGAGAGCCTGAACGCCCTGTCCGTCGAGGTGGAGCGCCAGTACTTCGCCGCCCTCTGGCGGCAGGAGCAGGGCTCGTTCGCCGGCATGGCCCGGATCCTCCTCGGGGATCCCTCGGGTGCACGCAAGGTGCAGCTCAGGTTCAACCAGCTCGGCCTGCGCGTCCGCGACATGAAGGGCACGTGATCCGGATCGTCTTCGCGCTCGCGCTCTCGACGCCGGTGGAGGCCCAACCGGCGGAGGAGGGGGCCGCGGGGATGTTGCCCCTCGAGCTGGAGGGGACCTCGCCGGCCCAGCGCGCGGTGGTGGAGGAGGCCTGGCGCGCCGAGCAGGCGGGCGAGTGGGAGAAGGCCGCTGCGGGCTGGCGCCTGGCCCTGCTCCGGGATCCGGCGTTCGTCCCGGCCGTCCTGGGGCTCGGCCGGGCGCTGGAGGCGCTCGGGGACGTGGCCGGCGCGGACGCCGCGTGGGCGATCCTGCCCAACGAGCCCGACGCAGTGCGGGCCCGCGCCGTCCTGCTCGAAGGGCGCGATCCGGCGACGGCACTCGGGCTCTGGCGCCGGCTCCAGACCCTCGACCTCGGGAGCGCCGAGCCCTATCGGCGCGAGGCCCGGATCCTCGCGGATCGGGATCCCCGTGCGGCCGAACGCGCGCTCGACCGCTACCTCGACCTCATCGACGGCGATCCCGATGCGGCCACGGTGCTCGACGTGGCGTCCGGGCTCAAGGCCGCCGGGGACCGCGACGCCGCGGCCCGCCTCCTCGCCCGGGTCCGGGAGCACTGGCTCGGGATCGAGGGCCTCGAACGCCTCGACGCCCTGGCCGATCGGATTGCGGTGGAGCGTGAGGCCGACCGGCTCGCGGTGGGGGGAGGCGAGCCGCTCGGCGGCGGCCAGCGACCCCTGCTCGCCGAGGCCCGCCGGCGTGCCGCAGCGGGCGACCGGGAGGGGGCGGTG
>JBFYZZ010000092.1:0-6423 GCA_041309225.1 Deltaproteobacteria bacterium
ACCAGGCCACCACGAGGGCCACCGCCACCCCGTGTCCACGTGTCATGCTCCCTCCTCGTCGCACGGGCTGAGGCGGACGGCGTCGCCGCCCGGGTGCCGGATCACGACACCCTCCCCCTCGGGCAGGAGACCCGCGGCGCGCCACCCGCCGCCCGCGGGCGTGGCCTCCCATTGCGCCACACACCATCCGGCCACGGGCCAGTCGAGCGTCCAGGTCACCTCGCCCTGGCGGTGGGCCCCGCCGTGCCCGCCCGGCACCCGGGGTGCGTCCGAGACCGCGCGGGGATCGTCGTCCTCCAGGACCAGGAATCGGGCCGTGGCCAGCCGGACCTGGCCGTCCACGCGGAGCAGGAGCCAGGGACCCCAGCGGGAGGGCCACCCCTGGTCACCGTCGCCCCGGATCGCAAGGCCGTCGGAGCAGGCCGCGTCCACCGAGCCACCCGCCCGATCCTCCCAGCAGGCCACGGGGCCCCAGAGGGAGAGGCCCGCCCGGAACCCCGCCTCAGCCCGGACAGAGCGGCGCTCGCCGGTGGAGAGGTCCTCCACCGCCACGCTGTGATCGTCGATCCAGCCGAGCCAGCGGCCGCTGCCGGCCACGTGGCGCTCATTTCCCGCCTGCCGGGCGAGCGGCAGCGGCTTCCCCGCGCCGTCCCAGATCCAGACGTCGGTGCCGGTCACCCCGCGCTCGCGGCCGTCCACCCAGGCCATCCAGCCTCCGGCCAGCGCGGGGGGGTACCAGGGCAGGGGATCCGCGTCCTGGAGCCGCGCCACGGGCTCACCGGCCCGGAACCGGGCCACGCGGCCCGGCACGAGGAGGGCGACCTCGTCATCCGAGACGGCCGGAGGGGCGATGGGCACGGCCGTGCCCGGCACGGGGATCGCCTCGGGCACCTGCGCGGGCAGGCGCCAGAAGCGGCCCGGTCGCTGTCCCACCGCGACGAGCACGCCCGGCGACCCGACGCCCGGCGCGGACCCGGCCGACGCCAGTTCGATCACCTCGCGCGTCCGCAGGTCCACCGCCCGGTCCACCCGGCCGGTGGGGCCGCAGCCCATCGCCCATGGGCCGGCGAGCCGGGGGAACCGGCGATCCGCGCAGGGGGCGGCCAGGGCGGGGAGCGGGAGGAGCCGTACCTCGACCGATGGGAGCCACCGGTTGGCCGCCGGCTGGACCCGGAGGACGGCGGCGAGCCCCCCGGCCCGGACCACGTGCGACCCTGGCGTGGACGGCGTCACGCGGGCGGAGATCCCCTCCTCCCGATCCACGCCCTCCCATTCCAGGTCCACCGGCCAGGGCCCGGCGTAGGGTGCAGAGACCCGCACGGTCTCGCCCACCCCGGGCTCCAGGTCCGAGACCGAGAGGCGGCCGAGCGGGACGGTGCCCGGGGCGACCTCGGGCACGGGCCGGGCCGACGGTGGAGCGGCTGCGCAGGCAGCCGACAGCCCCAGCGCCACGACCGCCGCCCGGTCTCGGAACGGAGGGCGCCGGCGGGCTGCAGCCGTGCCGGAGCCCCGCGCGGCTACTTCTCCTTGGTGCCGCAGCAGACGACCGTGTAGGTGACGGTGTCGCCGACGGTGGCACCCGGGCAGTCGACCGCGGTGAGCTGGAACGTGAAGTCGTTGTTCTCGCAGGCGCCCGGCTCGATCGGCGCGGCCCCGGTGAGGGTCACGGTGGTCTCGAGGCTGCTGGGGTCGGCGATGGTGGCCTCGCCGTCGATCACGGTCCAGAGGTAGGTGTACGGATCGCTGTCGGCGTCGTGGATGAAGGCCTTCTCGCCCAGGGCGGCCCGGATCACGGCGCAGTCGTCGCACTCGTAGGCGTAGCCGGACTCCTCGCACTCGGCGGAGCCGCCGTCGAACGACTTGTCGAGGCCGGCCTCGACCACCGGCTCGGAGTTGTACTTGCGATCATACACCGTGACCACGACGATGTCGGGTACCGACCAGAAGGTGCCGTCGTTCACGGCCACCGAGAACACGTAGGTGCCGTCGACGTCGGCCCAGAAGGAGGTGACGGCGGCCGTGCGATCGGCGAAGTCGGCGTTGGAGGTGCCGGAGGCGGCAGGCTTCCCCTGGAGCTCCCAGAAGTACCTGAGCTGGTCGCCGTCGGGGTCGATGGAGCCGGTCGCGTCGAGCGGGATGGCGGCGCAGTCCTCGTTGGTGAAGTCCTCGCCGGCGTTGGCCGTGGGCGGGCCGTTCAGACCGGTGACCGTGATCACGGCCGCGTCGGGCCGCGACCAGGCGAGGCCGTTGGACACCACCAGGTTGACCAGGTAGACGCCAGCCACGTCGGGCGTGAAGTGCGGCTCGACGGTGGTGGGGCCGACCAGATCGCTGTTGGTCAGGCCGGACGCGTCGGGTACGTCCACGACGGCCCACGCGTAGGTGAGCTGGCCGCCGTTGGGGTCGTACGAGGCGCTGCCGTTCAGGTAGGCGACCGATCCCAGCTTGAGGGTCTGGTCCGGGCCGGCCATGGCCACGGGGAGATCCTCGGGCTCGGAGACGGTGACCACCACGTGGTCGGGCTCGCTGTTGGCCTTGCCGTCGCTCACGACCAGCTTGACGACGTACGTGCCGGTGACGTCCGGGGCGAACGAGGTGGTGACCGCCTCGATGGAGTGGTTCACCGAGAACGGGGCATCCCGGTCGGCGACGCCGGAGGTCTCGGGCACGTACTCGAACGACCACGAGTAGGTCAGCGTGTCGCCGTCGGCGTCGAAGGACCCGTGCCCGTCGAGGGTGACGGGTTCGTCGCCGGACTGGAGGATGTCGGCCCCCGCGTTCGCCTCGGGGCGGGTGTTGCCCGTGGTCGTGGGCGCGGACGTGTCGTTGTTGTCGGTGCACCCGGTGAACAGGGCGGAGGTGACGCCGAGGAGGAGAAGACAGCGCATGGGATGGCTCCTGGAGCAGGTACTAAGGCCCGTAGTCCCGGTTACCGGTGCAGGCGTAGTTGATGATGACCTCGTCCTCGTCGCTCGCGGCGCAGTCGCTCACGTGGAGGGTGACGTTCCAGCTGACGCGGACGGTGGTGCCCACGATGGCGGGCACGGACGGCGTGGTGGCCATGGTGAACGCGGCGTACGGCGTGGCGAACGTGATCTCGCCGGAGTCCTCGGACCAGACGTGGTGGACGTCGTCGCCGTCGGGGTCGACGGAGGCGGTGCCGTCGAGCTCGACGGAGTCGGGCTCGCAGTCCTCGCAGGTCCAGGTGTAGGACGACGTGGTGCAGTCGGTGGAGTTGGAGATCGACTGATCGGCGCCGGCGTTGGCCACCGGCGGGTTGTTGAAGCTCCGGTCCTGGATGGTGTAGGTGACCACGTCGGGCGCGGAGTCGGTCTCGCCGTCGTTCACGAGGAGCTGGAAGCTGTACGTGCCGGACACGTCCCATGTGAAGTGCGGGGTGGGGGAGGTGCGGTCGTCGAAGCTCGCGTCGGAGGTCTTGGACCCCTTGGGCGCGGAGATGAGGCTCCAGAGGTAGGCGATGGTGGCGCCCTCCGGATCCCAGGACCCGTACCCGTTCAGGATGATCTCGTCGTCGGAGCAGGGGGGCAGGAGGCCGCCGGTGCCGGCATCCGCGACGGGGGGCCGGTTGGAGGAGGTGGCGGTGACGCTGCAGTAGTCGGGCTCGGACCAGTTGATGCCGTCGGTGACCACGAGGGCGACCAGGTAGAGGCCCGGGACGTCCGGGATGACCGTGGCCTCGGGCGCACCGGAGTTGTAGAGGTCGTCGCTGCCGAGGACGGACTCGTCGGGCACCGAGGAGAGGGCCCACTGGTAGGACAGGCGGGCGCCCTCAGGATCCGAGGAGCCCGTGCCGTCGAGGCTGACCCGGTCGCCCACCGCCACGGTCTGGTCCTCCCCGCAGTCGGCCATGGGCGGCTGGTTGCCCGAGGCCACCTCGACGATGATGATGTCGGGCGCGGTCAGGGTGCCGGCGTCGACGTCGTTCAGCTCGAGGGAGATGACGTAGGTGCCCTCGACGTCCGGCGTGAACTGGGTGTCCGGATCGTCGGAGTTGTTCTGGGTGAAGGACGCGTCGGACACCTCGGACTCGACCGGGACGCTCTCGAAGCCCCACACGAACTTGTAGGCGACGTCCTCGCAGAGGTTGGAGGCCGCCCCGTTCAGGGAGACGGTCTCCGCGAGGGAGACGGTCTGGTCCGGGCCGGCGTTGGCGGACGGCCCCCCCTCGCACTCGGGAACCCCACTTTCGGTTCCGGTGTCGTCCCTTCCGCAGGCGGCGGCGAGGGTCAGGAGGACGAGCGGCAGGTACTTGGCAGGATGGGACATGGCTCCGACTCCGGGGCGAGGTGTCCGGCGGCGGTGGGGACTGGGAGGGTTCGCCCGTGTTCCGACCGGATACCTTTCGGTGGAGCCATTGTAAAGAAGATCCCTCGTGGACGTCAATCGTTACGCATCACCTCGAGGCCCGAAACCCGGTCCAGCGCAGCGTGAAACGCAGGGTGACCCCTGCGTTCTGGGGCCTCGGAAGCACCGCCGCGAGAGGACCGGTCCCCGAAACGCGGATCGTGCCCCACCCGCGTCCGGCCATCGGCGCGGGTCCGGGGGTCGGCGCATCCCTCGATCCGGGGCCGGGGCCGGGGCCCCCGACCCGCCGAGGCCTACCTGCGCCCCCGGGGCGTGATTAGACTCGCCGCCGCACGGGGCGGAGCCGTCCCGAGGGAGGCACCATGGGGTTCCTCGACGCGCTCTTCGGTCCTGAGAAGCAGATCCTCCAGAAGAGCCGCAAGCTCGCCAACATCTTCGCCCAGCCCGAGGATCGGGAGGCCGCCGCCCGGTGGCTCGCGGACGAAGGCTCCGACCAGGCCATCCTCGGCCTCCTCGGCCGGTTCGACGTCTCCATCGAGAACTCCATGAAAGACGCCGCCGAGAAGGAGCTGGTGACCGAGCTCCTGCGCGGGATGGGCGGGGCGGTGCTCGGCCCCGCCCGGCGCTACGTCAGGCGCTGCAAGAACATGGCCTGGCCGCTCCGGGTGATCGAGGATGCCGGCGGCCGGGAGGATGCGCTGGCCTCGGTCCTGGAGATGCTCGACGAGGAAGCCGCCCGGGAGGACTTCAAGCCCGACCGGAAGCGGAACCTCCTGGTCAAGGTCGCCGACTACCGCGATCCCCGGATCGTCCCGAGCGCCGTCCGCTTCCTGGGCGACTTCGACGAGGGCGTGCGCTACGCCGCCGCCGAGGCGGTGCTGGCCCAGGGCACCACGGACGGCCGGGAGGGCCTGCTCGCCGTGCTCGCCAACCCGGCGGAGGAGTCCAACCGCCTGCGGGCCCGCATCGCCGACGCCTTCGCGACCCGCGGCTGGACCCTCGGCGACCGGGCCCGGGACGTGGCCGCGCGGCCGCCCGCGGGATGGCAGGTGCGGGGCCAGACCCTGGTCCGCGCCTGATCCCGGCGTGACATCGGGGCGCGCTGGCGCATCCCGATGCCCCCGAGCCGGAGGGATCCACCCCCAGGCCGTTTCCGAGGAGTGCACCGTGGACATCGAGATCCGGATGGGCGAGGGCACCCGGGTGGACGCCCTGCTCGGCGACCTGGTCGTGCACACGGACCAGCCCGTCGAGGCGGGCGGCGGCGGCACGGCGGCCGCGCCCTTCGTGCTGTTCCTCGCCTCGATCGGCACCTGCGCGGGTTTCTACGTGCAGCAGTTCTGCCGTGCCCGGGGGATCCCCACGGACGGCATTCGCATCGTGCAGCGCATGGAGCGCGACCCCGCGACGCGCCTCCTGGGCCGGATCGACGTGGAGATCCAGCTACCCGAGGGGTTCCCGGAGCGCTACCGTGCTGCGGTCCTCAACGCGGCGAACGTGTGCGCCGTCAAGAAGCACCTGGAGCACCCGCCCGTGGTCCGCACCCTCCTCACCGGCCCGACGGGCGGGTGAGCGTGAGCAGGCGCTCGCGGGCGAGGAGCGCCTCGGCCGCCTCGGGATCCAGCGCGAGGACCCGCTGGTAGTGCCAGGCCGCCCGGGCGGGATCGGCCAGGGGTGCCCAGTAGAGATCGCCGAGGGCCGCGTGGGCCTGCACGTCGCCCGGGCACCAGTCCAGGGCGGCCCGGAACTCGGCGGCCGCAGCGCTCCAGGACCGCTCGCGGACGTGGAGCCGGCCGAGGTGCCCGTGGGTGTCGCAGGCGGTGGGGTGGCGCCGCAGGGCCTGCATCCACGCGCTCCGCGCCTCCTCGGAGCGGCCCGCCCGCATGCGCACGAGCCCCAGCGCGTTCCACGCCTCCAGGCGATCGCCATCGAGCCGGATGGCCGTCCGGTAGGCGGCCTCGGCACCGCTGGCGTCCCCGCTCCGGTCCAGGGCGTCGCCCAGGGCCAGCCAGGCCTCGGCGGATCCGGGCGCGCGCCGGGTGGCCTCCTGGTTGAGCGTGACCTCCGAGCGCCAGACGGCGTTTCGGGCCGCGGTGG
>JBFYZZ010000093.1:0-2600 GCA_041309225.1 Deltaproteobacteria bacterium
GTCACGAGGGCCGGGTGGACGTGCGGTACTGGTACTTCCACCTGCTGCATCTGTCCTGCCGCCACTGTTCCGCGGCCGGCGGCATCTGCGTGGTGGAACCGGCGACGGTCATCTGCCGCCACCGGAGAGCAAGCCGGACGGAACAACCCATCCCGGAGCGAGAACGCACATGGACCGGAGGCGAAAACAAGAGATCCCGGGGAACGTTGGCGAGACGAACACGTCCATCGTGGACGCGGTCATTCTGTTGACCCGCGGACAAAAGAGGGGCGCGCCGCGCCCGAAATACGTACGGCCCATCGTGGGAGCGCTTCTGGGCCTCGCGCTCCTGCTCGCCGCCGCCGCCCCCGGGCCGCCCCCGGGCGCTCCCGCAAAGCCCGTGGTCTACGTGGCCCCCGTCCAGGGGGTCATCGACCTCGGCCTCGTCCCCTACGTGGACCGGGTCCTGGCCGAGGCCGCGACCGCCGGCGCGGCGGCGGTCATCCTCCAGATCGACACCTTCGGCGGCCGCGTGGACGCCGCCGTCCAGATCCGGGACAGCCTCCTCCGCTCCCCCCTGCGGACCGTGGCCTTCGTGGACAAGCGGGCCATCTCGGCCGGCGCCCTGATCAGCCTGGCGGCCACCACCCTCGCCATGGCCGAGGGCGGGACGATCGGGGCCGCGACCCCGGTGATGGCCGGGGCGCCGGGCGCGGCCCCGCAGCCGGTCGCGGAGAAGACCGTCTCGTACATGCGGAAAGAGTTCCGGGCCACGGCGGAGCACCGCGGCCGGCCGCCCCTCTTCGCCGAGGCCATGGTGGACGCCGACGTGGCGATCCCCCGGGTCATCGCCAAGGGGAAGCTCCTGACCCTCACCACGGCGGAGGCCCTGCAGCACAAGGTGGCCGAGCTCCGGGCGGCGGACCTCCCGGCGCTCCTCGCCGCGCTCGACCTCGCCGGCGCCGAGGTCCGCCGCGTGTCCGAGACGTGGGCGGAGTCCCTGGTGCGATTCTTGACGCACCCGGTGCTGAGCAGCCTGCTCATGACCGTGGGGCTGCTGGGGATCATCATCGAGGTCCGGACCCCGGGCTTCGGCGTGCCCGGCACGGTGGGGATCGCCAGCCTCGGGTTGTTCTTCTGGGGGCACTACCTCGTCCGGCTCGCCGGCTGGGAGGTCCTGCTCCTGCTCGCCCTCGGCGTGGGCCTCCTGGGCGTGGAACTCTTCGTCCTGCCCGGCTTCGGGGTCACCGGGGTCCTGGGGATCGGCGCCATCCTGGGCAGCCTGACCCTGACCTTGGTGGGGAGCGGCGCGACGGCCGAAGCCATGGCGTGGGCGGCCTTCCGCGTGCTCGGCTCCGTGCTGGCCGCGATCGGCGTGGGGCTCGTCGCCTTCCGGGTCCTGCCGCGCTCGTCCGTGGGGCGTCGGCTGGTCCTGGACACGGCGCTGCCGGCCCAGGGGGGGTTCGCCTCGCCGCCGGCGACCGACCGCGCCTGGCTGGGGCAGCGGGGGGTGGCCGCCACGACGCTCCGCCCGGCCGGGATCGCCACCATCGCGGGGACCCGGGTGGACGTGGTGACGGACGGGGAGTACGTGGAGTTGGGTGAACCGATCGAGGTGCTCCGGGTGGACGGGAACCGCATCGTCGTCCGGCGGGTCGCCGGGACGGGCGAAGGGAGGACGGCATGAGCGTCGAGTTCGGGCTCCTGGCCATGGTCGGCACGATCCTGCTGGTGGTCGTGTTCCTGGGGTTCGTCCTGTACTTCATCCCGGTCCAGCTCTGGATCGCGGCCTGGTCCTCCGGCGCCCCGGTGGGCATCTTCACGCTCATCGCCATGCGCCTCCGCCGGGTGCCGCCGGGCGTGGTCATCACCGCGCGGATCAGCGCGGTCAAGGCGGGCCTGGACATCGCCCTCAACGACCTGGAGGCGCACTACCTGGCGGGCGGCAACGTCCCCAAGACCGTCAACGCCCTGATCTCGGCGGACAAGGCGAACATCCTGATGCCCTTCAAGCGGGCCGCCGCCATCGACCTGGCGGGCCGCGACGTGCTCGAGGCGGTCAAGATGTCGGTCATCCCCAAGGTGATCCAGACCCCCCGGGTGGCCGCCGTGGCCAAGGACGGCATCCAGCTCATCGCCATCTCCCGGGTCACCGTCCGGACCAACATCGACCGGCTGGTGGGCGGCGCCGGGGAGGAGACCATCATCGCCCGGGTCGGCGAGGGCGTGGTGAGCACCATCGGCTCCGCCGAGACCCACAAGCACGTCCTGGAGAACCCGGACCACATCTCCAAGAACGTCCTGAAGAAGGGCCTGGACGCCGGGACCGCCTACGAGATCCTCTCCATCGACATCGCCGACGTGGACGTGGGGGAGAACATCGGGGCCAAGCTCCAGATCGAGCAGGCCAACGCCGACAAGCTCATGGCCCAGGCCCGGGCCGAGGCCCGCCGGGCCATGGCCGTGGCCCAGGAGCAGGAGATGCGGGCCAAGGTGGAGGAGATGCGGGCCCGGGTCGTGGAGGCCGAGGCGGAGGTCCCCCGCGCCATGGCGGAGGCCTTCCGGAGCGGGCACCTGGGGATCATGGACTACTACCGGATGCAGAACGTGAAGGCCGATAC
>JBFYZZ010000094.1:0-5404 GCA_041309225.1 Deltaproteobacteria bacterium
GAGATGCATGGGGGGAGCCGGCCTGCCGCGGTCGGGACGAAGAAGGCCCCCGGACCCCTCTACGGCATCACCGGGCACGCCTGGCAGGCCCTCGCGGTCGCGGTGGCGGCCTCCTACCGGCCGGAGCCGTCCTGGGTGCCGGTCGCCCTCGCCTCCGGGCTCGGGTGCGGGGGGGAGGGGACGTGAAGCCGCAAGAACGGACGAGAGCGATCCTGGAATCGGGACTCGACCCGGAATCAAAGCTGATCGCCATCGTGATCGCGGACCACATGAGCGGGGACGAGTGCTCCGCGTGGCCGAGTATCCCCACCATCGCGCGCATGTCCGGCCTCTGTGAGCGCACCATCTACACCCGGACAACGGCGGGCGAAGCCGCAGGCTGGCTCTCCCGGGAGCGGCATGTAGGCTGGAAGTGCCAGCCGTGGCAGATCGCCTTCGACCAACTGCCCGACCCCTGCACCGGATGCACCCCTGCACCGGATGCACCCCTGCACGGCATGCATGTGTCGGAAAGCAACACCCCTGCACGGCATGCAGCCCACCCCTGCACCGGATGCAGGGGTACCCCTGCACGGCATGCAGCCGATCCGACCATGGATCCGACCATGGATCCGACCAGAGAACAACAGCCCGACGCTGCCGCGTCGTGCGTGCGCCCTGAACAGCCCGAACACGAGGACCACCATGCCAACCCTGCCCCTCCCGACTCCCGACCGCACCGTGACCCTGCCCCTCCCTCTGGCCCTGCGGCTCCTGGGGGCCCTGGAGAACCACGCCCCGCTCGACGCCCGCGTGCGGCTCGACGGCTCCCTGCGAGACCTCGAGCGCCGGATCCGGGGCGAGCTCGCACGGGGCAGCCCGCACCCGCTGGACCCGGAATCGCACCCGCCGGATGCGTGAAGCCGCCCCTCGACCCTCGCATCCGGATCGTGACCGACCTGTGGAGCGCCGCATTCAAGGCGAGGTACGGCCGGAAATACGCCTGGGACCTCGGCCTGCACGGGAAGCAGAGCGAGGATCGGAAGGCCGCGCTCCGGGTGATCGCCGTCGCCCGGATCCCGCTCCCGGAGCACGACGGGGTCGAGGCCCTGTCCCGTACCCGGGACGCGATGGAGGCGTACCTGGACGCCCACGAGCGCTACGTCCTGGACGGGCTCGTCCCACCCGAGGCTCAGCCGACCCTCGCCCGGTTCGGCCGTGACGTACAGCGGTGGCTCGGGAGCGGCTCGCCATCGCCGTCCACCTACTCGAACCCGCTGATCCCGGTGATACGATGACGACCCCCTTCCCCGACCGCGAGCGCACGTTCCTCGGCATCTGCCTGCTCGACCTGTCGGCCCTGGACCGGACGAAGATCCGGCCGGAGCACCTGGTCCGGGACCGGCACGCAGTCCTGCTCCGGCACATGCTCGACCTCCGGCGGGCGGGCCGGCTCGAGTCGCCGGACGAGCTCGCGTACAGCATCGTCTCCTCCCGGCAGCTCGAGGAGGACGTGGGCGGGCTCGGGTACGCGACGGGCCACGCGGACTCGGCACCGACGGTCGAGGTCCTCCCCTACGTCGAGCGGCTCATCCTGGAGGACTACCACCGGCGCCAGATCCGGGGTGCCGCCGCCCGGGCACAGGGCCGCATCCAGGAGGGGGACTCGGCGCGCTCGGTGGACGCCCAGCTCCGGGCGGACCTGGACGGCGTCCGGGACGTCGGCGAGGACCTGTGCGAGCCGGCCTCCTCGATCGGCGAGGCGGTCTGGAAGCGGCAGGACGAACGGCTCCGGAGCGGTCGGACGGCCTACATCCGGTCCGGATGGCGGTCGTGGGACGATGCGGAGGACGGCCAGGGCTGGTCGAGCGAGGGCGTCACGATGATCGTCGCCCGTTCGGGGATGGGGAAGACCTCGTTCGTCAACTCGACGGCCGTGCTCATGGCGGCCTCGGGCACCCGGGTCGTCGTCCACGGCACGGAGACCTCCCGGCAGGCTCGGGTGGACGCGATGGCCTACGGGGTCTCGGGAATCGACCCGCGTCGCTACCACTGGCTCACCCGGCTTCGGGGCGAGGGCAGGGCCAGGCCGCAGGACGAGGAGGAGCTCGAGGAGCTCGCCCGGCTCCATCACCAGGCCCTCGCCTGGCTGGGCACCCTGCCTCTCCGGGTCTCGGGGGCGGGCTTGACCGTCGAGGCGATGGCCGCAGAGGTCTCCCGGCTCCACCACGCGGACCTCTGCGACGTGCTCCTCGTGGACTACCTCCAGGACTTCGTCGTGTCGGTGGGCGTCAAGGTCGGCGAACGGGTCGTCCAGGTGGGCCATGCCTCGGCCACGCTCAAGGCCCTGTCCTCCAGGCTGGGTATCCCCATCCTCGTCGCGGCGCAGATGTCGGACGAGAAGGAGACCGCCAGGAGTGGACCTCCGCCCGACCCGTTCCCGGAGATGCACCAGATCCAGTGGAGTTCGGGTGCGCACCAGGACGCCGAGGAGATCTACGCGCTCAATCGGGGTGAGTACTGGCGGGACCGACTCGGCCAGGCGTACCGACCGGATCGGCATGGGCATCCGGGCGTGCTCGAGGTCCAGTCCCGTAAGCGCAGGTCGGGCCGCCTCGTCCGCTGGGAGCTGACCTGGGACGGGCCGACCCGATGGGTGGGACCCCGACCGCAGATCGGCAGGCCCACCGCACCGCCGCCCAGGCCGGAGACGCACGAGGGGGAGGAGGCGGGGGCGTGGTGACTCCTACCGCGGCAATATGGTTTGCCCTAAAGGGGATTTGAATGGCACGAAGAGGGCCACACCTCACGAGGCGGGAGCGGATCCCGGCCAAGGCGATGGTCGCTGCGTACATGCGGCAGGGGCCGCTCACCGAGGCCGTCGTCACCGAGATCGCGCGGACCCACCACGTCAGCCCCCGGATGGTCTTCGTCTGGCGGAAGGAGATCATCGACGCCTGGAAGGCCGAGGCCGACCTGCTCGGCGATTCGGGCCAGCGGGCGGACATCCTTGCCCGGGTCCGACAGGACGCCCTCGACGCGAAGGCAGCCGGCGAGTTCCCGTCCGTCATCGCGGCCCGGAAGCTGGAAGCCGAGATCCTCGGCATCATCCGGCAGCCGCCCGGCGCCCAGGTCCTCGTCAACGTCCAGGTGGACCCCCGGATCGCCGCCATGTCGGACGAGGAGCTCCGGCAGATCGTGGAGGTGGAGGGGTGACCTCCCAGGCCGCTGCCGAGCTCGCCCGGCGACAGCGGGAGCGGGAGGAGGAGGCGGCCGCCCGGTGGCTGGAGTGGTTCGTCCGCTACCTCTGGCCCGTGGTCGAGCCCCGTCGGCCAATCGTCTGGGGCCGGCACATGAGCCTCATCTGCGCCCGGGTGGAGGCCTCGTATCGGGGCACGCTCGCCGCCCCGGACCTGGTCGTCAACGTGCCCCCGAGGTGCTCGAAGTCCTCCCTCGTGGCCGTCCTGGGACCGGCCTGGTGGTGGCTGCACCAGCCGGAGGCGCAGTTCCTGGCGCTCACGAAGGCCGACCGGAACGCGGCTCGGGACGCACGGCTCATGCGCCGGGTGGTGAAGTCGGTACCCTACCGCCGGCTGCTCGCCCGGATGGCCCTGAAGCGGGGCGAGGACCCGGCCTCGACCTGGACCATCCTCGACGACCAGGACCAGGTGCACGACTTCGCCAACAGCCTGGGAGGGCGGCGGGTGTCGAGCACGACCACGAGCGAGAGCATCACCGGCAGCGGGGCCGACACGCTCATCATCGACGACCCGCACGACGCCGAGGAGGTCTCCCGATCCTCCCCCGACCAGACGGCCCGCCTGATGCGGGAGGCGCGGACGAAGCTCGACGAGGTCTGGACGTCGCGCTTGAACCCCGGCGGCCGAATCCAGCTCATCATGCAGCGGCTCCACCAGGCCGACCTCGCGGGGGTGCTCCTCGAGCGCGGTGCGTCCCACCTCGTCCTGCCGTGGGCGTTCGAAGCGAACCACCCCCACCGATCGCCGGACGACTGGCGCCACGAGGAGGGGGAGCTGCTCGCGCCGGACTGGCTCGGTGCGGACATCCAACAGCGCATCGCGGACGCCCCGGCCAGCGTCCGGGCGGGCCAGTACCAGCAACGGCCGACCGCGCAGGAGGGCGGGCTCTTCAAGCGGGCGTGGTTCGGGAAGCGGTACCGGGGCAACCCGCACGACCTCCAGATGGACGAGTGGGCGATCTCGCTCGACGCCACCTTCAAGGACAAGTCCGACGCCGACTTCGTGGTCTTCGGTGTGTGGGGTAGGAAGGGTGCCGACCGCTACCGGCTCGGCCACCGTCGCGCCCGGATGAGCTACACCGCGACGAAGCAGGCCCTGCGCGACCTCGCCGCCGAGTGGCCGCAGGCCGGGGCGAAGCTCGTCGAGGACAAGGCGAACGGGAGCGCGCTCATCGACGACCTGCGCCGCGAGATTCCGGGCCTCATCCCGTTCGAGCCCGGCAGCCGGTCGAAGTACGAACGCGCCGCGGTCGGCTCCGCACCGCTCGCCGAGGCGGGCAACATCTGGCTCCCCGAGTCCGAGCCGTGGGTGGGCGACTGGATCGAGGAGCACTGTGCCTTCCCGAACGGCGCGAACGATGACCAGGTCGACGAGTGCAGCCAGATGATGCTCTACTGGCAAGCCCGCGGGTCTTGGGGCGCGACCGTCGTACCGCTGCTCCCGGGCGCCTTCGAGGACTGACGACCTGTCGGGACGTTGACCGAATGTCGCAGCCCTTGACAACCTGTCACGGGTCGGTTTAGGGTGACCGCGTAGGCCCACGAGGCTTGACCCGCGACGGCCCCGAAACCGACACCGACGCCGACCTGGTTCCAGAGACTCCTCGGAGGCCTGGGGCTTTGGAGGCCGGACCCGTCGCCCGATGCGGAGGACTACGGTGCTGACTACGGCGCGGCGGGGGACCTGCCCCCGCGCTACTCGCCGGACGATGCGGCGTCGGCGGCCGAGGTCTTCAGCTGGGTCTACGCGGCCATCCTGCGCCGGAGTGCGGCGATGGCCCGGCTGCCGATCCGGGTGTTCAGGTACACCAACGGCAAGCGCGAGGAGCTGCCCGACCACTGGCTGCTCACGCTCATGGAGCAGCCCTCGACGGTCGTGGACGGCCAGGTCTGGCGCCGGGACCTCTACTGCGACCTGCTGCTCACGGGCGACTGCTACGCGAAGGCGGTCAACCCGCCCGGGCTGTCGAAGGGCATCGGCAGCCTGCAGCGGCTGCACCCGAAGCGGGTGACGATCCAGACGGCCCGCGGGGGCATCGATGCGTACCTGTACGACCTCGGGGGCGAGCGGGCGCGGCTCGACCCGGCCGTCGTCTGCCACGTCCGGCTGCCGAGCTTCCGGAGCGACCCCGACCAGTTCTTCTACGGGGTCGGTGCGATCCAGCC
>JBFYZZ010000095.1:0-15661 GCA_041309225.1 Deltaproteobacteria bacterium
TCCACGTCGGTGTCGGCGTCGGCCTCCTCGCAATCGGGAGACCCGGCACACCCGTCGTCGTCGCAGTCGAACAGGCCGTCTCCGTCGTTGTCGGCCCCATCACTGCAGTCTCCCGACGAAGAGCCTTCGTCGGAGCCGGAGCAGGACGTGATCGCCAGGAGGAAGAGGAGCACGCTTCCGACGCTCGCATGGGGAAGGAGACTTCTCGGACAGGAGGACAGGCTGGACATGGGAAGACCTCCAGGATGGGCCGCCATTCTATCACGTCGTGCGAGGGCTCAGTCGGCCAACATCAACCCCCCAATTGTCGGCTGCGTTCTCGCAGGGTTCTTGCCCGCGGCCTGATCGGGGCTCGTGAGCCGGCTGCGGGACGCCAGGCGGCGCGGAGCGCAGGGTCATGGACGGTGGGCCTCAGAACGGCAAGAAATGCCACCGGACGCGCGGGCCTCGGTAGTGCAGTGGACAAGGCCGACGGCGGCGAGAGCAAGGAGGTGAGCGTCACTGCGCCATTTCGGCCGTGAGGAGGAGGTAGGCTGCGCCGGCGTCGCTACCGCTGTCGTCGTTGTAGCAGGCACCCACGAGGAAGTCACCGAGGCCGTCCGAGTCCATGTCGCCCGCCGAGGCCACCGAGATACCGGCACGGTCGCCTGCGGCCGCGCCGAGGATCCGGGCATCCGCGCCCGAGAGGTCGAGGTTCCCTGCGGGGGGCCCGTAGAGCAGGTAGACAGCCCCCGCGTCTGCGCCGCCGCTGTCGTGGTAGGGGGCGCCGATCAAGGAGTCGTCGCGCCCGTCTCCGTCAACGTCACCCGCCGAGGAAACCCACTTGCCCGCCTGATCGCCCGCCACCTCACCGATGTACTTCGCCTCTGCGACCCAGAGGGGCTCTTCTCCGGCAAACGGCCCGAGGACGAGGTACGCGGCGCCTGCGTCACGACCTCCGGTGTCGTCGCTACTGGCGCCCAAGAGGACGTCACCATAGCCGTCCCCGTCCGCATCCCCTGCCGAGGCCACAGAGGAGCCGACACCACCTTTGTGAGGTACGAACATGGTGTCGGCGGCCGCGAGTTGGAGGTCACCGTAGAGGGGTCCGAGGAAGAGGTAGGCCTCTCTGGTCGAGGCGCCCACGAGGACGTCGGAATTGCCGTCCCCATCGACATCGCCCGCTGGGGCTACGCTCCGGCCGACTTCACCGGTCATCGTCTTTCCCAACAGCCTTGCATCCGCCTCCGTCAGGTCGAGATCGGACAGAATGGGCCCGTAGACGAGGTACGCGGCACCGCCCCCAAAGGCATGACCTGGGGCACCCACGAGGATGTCGGCGAAGCCGTCATCATCGACATCACCGGCGGAGGCTACCGATTTTCCGGCGAATTCCGAGTCGTCTTCCCCGACGAGCTTCGCGTCGGCAGTGCCGAGGTTCCGGTCGCCCGTGAGAGGTCCGTAGACGAGATAAACCGCACCCGCGCTTATATCGTAGTCATCACCGTTGAGAGCACCGACGAGAAGGTCGTCATAGCCATCCGCATCGACGTCACCCGCCGAGGCCACTGAGTAGCCTGCGTAGTCATCCCGGTTCTCGCCGATGAGCTTCGCGTCCGCGGTCGCGAGTCCGAGGTCCTCCGATAAGGGTCCGTAGAGAAGATACGCCGCCCCCGCGTCGTTCCCCCCGTCGTCGTCGAACTGTGCACCCACGAACACGTCGACGAACCCGTCCTTGTTGACGTCGCCGGCCGAGGCCACGGAGAAACCTGCCTGATCGCCTGCGCCCTCACCGGTGATCACGATGCCCACGGTCCCAAGGTCGAAGGTCCCGGTGTACCGACAGGAGGAGGACTCGCCGTCACAGTCGTTGTCCACGCCGTCGCCGCAGACCTCGCGCTCTCCCGGGTTCACTCCGGCATCGACGTCGTCACAGTCGGTGCCGGCCGCGCCCGTGCCCGGTGCTGTGGTGGAGCCGTACCCGTCCCCGTCGTAGTCCTGCATGCAGTCGGTGGCGGAGTCGTGCGGTGCCGCGCCCGGGAAAGCGGACGCGGCGTACAGGCCCACGTCCAGGCAGTCGGTGGACACGGCGGCCTCGCCCGGGTCGGCGCAGTCGACGTCGGAGCTGGTGATCACGGTGGTAGTTCCGAAGCCGTCCCCGTCGCCGTCCTGGTAGCAGTCGTCGCCACCGTCGCAGTCCTGGTCTACGCCGTCGGCCACGACCTCGTCGGCGTATGGATGGACGTCCGGATCCTCGTCGTCGCAGTCCCCGTCACCGACGGTCCAGCCGTCGTGATCGTCGTCGGCGTCGGGATCCCCACCCTCGCAGGCTGGCGATCCGGCACACCCGTCATCGTCGCAGTCGAAGAGACCGTCGCCGTCGTTGTCGGCCTCGTCCGAGCAGTCCCCGCTTCTGGTGCCCTCCTCGCGGGAGCCGCAGGCTACGAGGACGAGCGGTAGGAGAACAGAGGGGACGACCGTGACGAGAAATACGCGGGCGTTCGGGTGACGGGGCGGGCGTCCCATGGTGGGAACCTCCTGGACGGCCTCGACTGTACCACGGGGGGGCAGGGAGGGGGGGTCCTTCGCGGACACCATCGGGGCGAACGACAGGGACCCGGCGAGAGCTACCGTAGAACGAAGGCCACGGAGGGGCGGGGCGGGGCCGCGCGTCCAAGGCACCAGCTTGCAGGCTACCCTGGACCCCCGCCCCAGGTCCTCCAGGCCACAGGCCGCCCGGCGGCCAGCCAAGGAGGCCACCTCCCGACCCGCGCTCCCGATGAGACCGTGACGACAGTCCACACGGGCACCTCCGCCGCAGTCCCGGCCGAGGGATCGGCATGGACTACCACGGCGCTGTCGCCCCTCCCCTCCACGTCCAGACGGCACCGCAGGAAGCGCCCCTGGTGACGGCCAGCCGGGTAGGACCTGGAACTCTGGGCAGGGCTGACCTCGGGCATCGGTCGAGTCTCGTTACCGCGCGGTAACGTGCTTTCGGTATGTTCGAGGCGGATCGGAGATCCTGGCGGGGTCGGATCGGGCTCAGGTTCCCGGGACCCCCTGCTGTACTCGCCTCGAACGGGGGAAGGCCAGGGGTGGGCTCCGCTGTTGCCCTTTCGACTAGAGTCGGGTCATCAGGTTGAGCTTGCTCGTGCACCACGGCCGGGGACACTACCTCAGGTTGGAGGGGAACAGCCATCCCGGATCCCGACCTGCGGCGTCCGGCGTGGCCAGCGGTCACGGCCCGGACCGCACCGGGTCAGGGGATAATCCACCCCGCAAGCACGAAGCGGAAGCGTGGAGGAGAATGGGAGGACGGCGTTGACATACACTCGCCTCTGACCCTGCGGAGCCGGGGGTATCACAGAGCGTGTCCGGCGTAAAGTAACGTTTATCGTCGATTTTCTCTTGACAGGATCGCATGACCAAGGTAGGACATCAGCGTCCGGCCCGCGCGGGGTCGCCCCCCACGCCCGGGTGGCGGGGCCATGTTGGCCTCGCCCCCCACCCGGTCGGACGGGATCGGCCGTGACCACTGGCGTCCTCCCTCGGATCGTCCTCCCCGCTCTGGCGCGGGTCCCCTCCCCACTGGCGTTCGGCCCTCTCCGGGCCCACGGTGACGGGTGGGCACTCTTCGGGGAGACCCTCCTCTTCAAGTACAATCCGCACGACGTCGGTGCTGCCTCTTGGTTGAATGAGGTCCTCGCCGCGTGTCCCCTCCCCTCCACCGGCACCCAGCCGGTCACGTGCGCCTCCTGGCCGGCGGTCGAAGCGGTAGTGGCTGGTGAGGTTCAGCAGACCAGTGGCAGCCCACCTCCTGCTTCGATCCCGGACGTTTCACTCACCGTAGGGGCCAGTATCCTGGGTGAGACGCCCAGATCCCTCGGCGCCCTGATCAACGCGCTCGGCAAGGCAGGCGCGGCCGACCTGCTCCCCCGGTTCAAGGGGGTCGGAGGCCGAAGGCGCCACTGGCTTCTCCCCGGAGATCCCGACGCCCTGCGTCGGTGGCACAAGGAGGCGACCGCATGGCTTCGATCCAGCCACACTCCGGCGGCAAGTACCGGGTCTTCTGGCGGGATCCGGACGGACGGCAGCACGGCCGCGTCTTCTCGTCGAAGCGGGAAGCGGAACGCTTCCGCGCGGAAGTCGCAGTCCGCGTCTCACGCGGCCTCCCTGGCCTCCCAGCGCGAACGGATCCGCTTCCTGCGGAAGAGGCCGTAGCTGCCTACCTCGACTTCATCGCCACGCACCGGGCCCCGGGGTCCGAGCGCACCTACGAGTCCACGCTGAACCAGTTCGTGGCGTGGTGGTCCCACTCTGGTTCCCGGACCACGCAGATGACGGATCTCGACCTCACGACGCTGGAGGGGTGGTACGCGGCGATGACGAGATCGGGCAAGGTCGGCCAGCGCACGCGGGTGGGCTACGTCCGTCGTGTCTCCAAGTGGTGGGAGTGGACCGCGCGCAGGAACCCCTCCCGCTGCGCTCCGTGGGTTAGCCCGGACCTTCCGAGGAAGGTGGTCGCACCGAAACCGGTCGCCCCGTCCTGGCCCGAGATGGATGCCTGCGTTCAGGCCGCCCGTGATGGTGCAGCGCACCGACGCAGCACCCGAGACCCCGGCTGGGTCGAGCGCATCGCGATGGTCCTGCGGTTCACGGGCTTGCGGATCGAGCAGGCCTCCCTCCTGGAGTGGGACGACTTCGACCTCGACGCCGGAATCCTCCACGTCCGTGGCGAGACCGAGAAGACCAAGAAGGAGCGAACGGTTCCCATCAGTCCGCACCTGATCCAGTTCCTTGCCGGCCTCGGCCGCCGGGAAGGCCCGCTCTTCCACCGTGCCGGGGTGCCGGAGGCGAAGTGGATCAACCGTTGTTGGCGGGCGGCGAAGGTTCGACCGGCCATCCACGGCTGGCACGCCTTCCGGCGCGGGTTCGAGACCGGCCTCCTCGCAGGGGGTGTGGACCTCGTCCGCGTCCGGGCCCTCGTCGGCCACTCCTCTGGGGTAGACGACTCCTACATCGACGCGGCAGGCCTGGACCTGCGGGCGGCGGTCATGAAGATCCCGGCCGTCGGGGCCAGCCCGGCCCACGCGGTCTCCTTGGACGACTATCGGGAGGCGGTGCCGTGACCCTCCTGTTACACGAACGTTACACGGGCCATCCGGCGAGCATGGCTTTCCGCGTCTTCCAGGCGGACAGTTTCGGATTCTCTTCGAAATCAGAGTTCGCATGGCGACATGGCGGCTCCACTGAACAGCACTTCACCTCTCCGCGCGTGGCCCCCGCCACCACCTCCGGTCGCTGCCGAGAGACCCCGCGCCCTGACAGGCGTGAAATTTCTTCCGCGAATGAACTAGTTCCACAACATTTTCAGGCGTCCGTGATAGAATCCCCGCCCATGCGGCTGAACGTACGCGACGGCTGGTGGCAGGACGAGCCCCCGGATCTCCCCGAGGGCGCCGAGCCCGTGGGCTACGCCTGGATG
Organism: Deltaproteobacteria bacterium; assembly: GCA_041309225.1. Classification (GTDB taxonomy): domain Bacteria; phylum Myxococcota_A; class UBA796; order UBA796; family JAFGLY01; genus JAFGLY01. The sequence continues at coordinate 5,465 of JBFYZZ010000095.1, forward strand.
GTCAGGCAGCGGAACCTCGACGTCATGCCGCACCACCGGTGGTCGTTCGCCGCCCGGATCGGAGGGCGCCGGTCCATCGAGTTCCAGGGCCTCACCTGGGAGGTCTTCCCGGCCTCCTACAAGCCCGACGGGGTGGCCGAGCAGGTGGAGTTCGCGCTCAAGTACGACGGCGTGAACCTGGAGATCCTGCGCGCCTGGTTCGAGACGCTGGCGGTGGACGAGGTGGAGCGGATCGAGGCCTGGGTCCGCGCTTCCCCGACGAGCGGCTACGCGCGCCGCGCCTGGTTCCTCTTCGAGTGGCTCACCGGCCGCGAGCTCGCGCTGAAGGATGCACCTCCCGCGGCCTACGTCCCTGTGCTCGATCCCGAGTCCCACCACGTGGCGGAAGGCGTCCGCAGCCGACGCCACCGGGTGCTCGACAACCTCCTCGGAAGCCGCGACTTCTGCGCCCTCATCCGGCGCACGCCGGCGCTCGACCGCTTCGCAGGGCTGGGTCTCGCGCGCCGGATCGAGGAGATCCTGGCCCGGCCGGACGCCGACACCCTCGCCCGGGTGGTCTCCTACCTCTACACCAAGGAGACCCGCTCCTCCTTCGAGATCGAGCAGGAGAAGCCCACCACCGATCGGCTCCGGCGCTTCGTCGAAGTGCTCCGCGGTGCCCACCAGTGGGCGGACCTCACCGACGCCGACCTCGTCCGCCTCCAGAACCTCATCGTCGTCGACCCGCGGAACCGCGCCGTCGCCTGGCGGGAGTGCCAGAACTACGTCGGTGGACCGGGCCCGCGGGACATCGCCTTCGTCACGCCCCGGCCCGTCGACCTGCCTCCCATGATGACCGCGTGGCTGCGCATGGTCGCCCGCGCCGTGGCCTCGGACCTCGACCCGGTGGTAGCGGCGGCGGCCGTGGCCTTCACGTTCGTCTACCTCCACCCGTTCGAGGACGGAAACGGCCGCATCCACAGGTTCCTCGTCCACTACGTCCTGGCTCGCAAGCACTTCTCGCCGCCCGGCTTCCTCCTGCCGGTGTCGGCGACGATGCTCGCGCGCATGCGCGAGTACGACGACGCGCTCGAACGCTTCTCCATGCCGCTGATGACCCGGCTCCGCTACGAGTTGAACGACGAGTACTTCACCGTCGAGGTGCTCCACGACTCGTCCGGCTACTACCGATACCCCGACCTCACGGCCCAGGCCGAGGCCCTCTACGGCTGGGTCGAGCGCACCGTCGAGGAAGAGATCCCCAGAGAGTTGGCTTTCCTGCTCGCATGGCACGATGCCCGGCGGCGCGTGGCAGAGATCGTTGAGATGCCGGACCCCCAGGCCGAGCACTTCGTGACCCGCTGCCTGGAGAACCGCGGCCGGCTCTCGAAGGGCCGCCGTCGCAAGGACTTCGAAGCCCTCACCGACGACGAGATCCGTACCATGGAGGATGCCGTGCGCGCCGCCATGATCGCCCAGGGCATGGAGGTGGGCCCATGAGTCCCGGACCCGGGCGCCCAACGGCCTTGTGGAAGGATGGCGCTGGGAGAGCCAGGAAACTGGCGTAGGCACCTTGACCTACCGAAAAGCAAATAGGGACGTGCCGGAGGAGGCGTGACCACCGAGTTCGAGACCCGCAAGGAGCTCATCGACGCCGCCCTGCGACTCGCGGGGTGGAACCTCGACGATCCCACGCAGGTCATCGAGGAGCACGAGATCGACCTGGTGGCCGCCGGCGCCGCCGTGCCGATGGCCGCGGACGTCTCCGACCCCTTCGCCGGCAGGGAGTTCGCCGACTACGTCCTGCTCGTCCGCGGGCGCATCGCGGCGGTGGTGGAAGCGAAGAAGACCTCCCGGGATCCCCGGGTCGGCCAGGAGCAGGCACTCCAGTACGCCCAGCACATCCAGGCGATCAGGGGCGGGCCGATCCCCCTCGTCTTCTACACCAACGGCCTCGACCTCTGGTCCTGGGACTCCGACTCCTACCCGCCGGTCCAGGTGCGCGGGTACCCGACTCCGCTCGACCTCGAGTGGCTCGACCAGCGCCGCCAGGGCCGCAAGCCGCTGTCCGTGGAGCTCATCGATCCCAGCATCGCAGGACGCGGCTACCAGATCGCTGCCATCCGGTCGATCCTGGAGCGGATCGAGGCCCGACGCCGCCGCTTCCTGCTCGTCATGGCCACCGGCACCGGCAAGACGCGCACCGCCATGGGCCTCATCGACGTGCTGCAGCGCGCCCACTGGGCCAAGCGCGTCCTCTTCCTCGTGGACCGCATCGCTCTCCGCGATCAGGCCATCGACGCCTTCCGCGAGCACCTGCCCGGCAGCCCCTACTGGCCGCGTACGAAGGATCACCGGGTCGAGACGAAGTGGTCCGCCAACCGCCGGCTCTACTGCACGACCTACCAGACGATGCTCGGCCTGATCGAGCGGGGCACCACGCCCGAGTCCTTCATCCCGCCCCACTTCTTCGACCTGGTCATCGCCGACGAGAGCCACCGGAGCATCTACGCCACCTACCAGGCCGTGCTCGACTGGTTCTCCGCGCTCAAGCTCGGGCTCACCGCCACGCCGCGCGACCACGTTGACCACGACACCTTCGCGCTCTTCGACTGCGCGGTGAACGACCCGACCTTCGCCTACACCTACGAGGAGGCGACAGACCACGAGCCTCCGTACCTCTGCGACTTCGAGGTACTGAAGGTCCGCTCCAAGTTCCAGCTCGAAGGCATCAAGGGCGGCACCTTGCCCGCGGCGGTCCGCAAGAAGCTCATCGCCGAGGGGAAGGACCCGGCCGAGATCGACTTCGAGGGGTCCGATCTGGAGCGGAAGGTCACGAACTCCGGCACGAACGTCGTGATCGTCCGGGAGTTCATGGAGGAGTGCATCAAGGACCCCACCGGCACGCTCCCGGGCAAGTCCATCTTCTTCGCCATCTCCATGGGCCACGCCCGGCGGCTGGCCGAGATCTTCGACCTCCTCTACCCGGAGCACAAGGGCCGGCTCGCCCGGGTGCTCGTGAGCGACGACCCGAGGGTCCACGGCAAGGGCGGGCTCCTCGACCAGTTCAAGAAGGACCCGATGCCGCGCGTGGCCATCTCCGTGGACATGCTCGACACCGGCGTGGACATCCCGGAGGTGGTCAACCTCGTCTTCGCCAAGCCCGTGTTCTCCTACACCAAGTTCTGGCAGATGATCGGCCGGGGCACGCGGGTCCTCGACCCGAAGAAGCTCAAGCCCTGGTGCCCCGCGAAGGACCGCTTCCTCATCATCGACTGCTGGGGCAATTTCGACTTCTTCCAGATGCACCCGAAGGGCCGCGAGCCGGGTGACCAGGTGGCACTGCCCGTGCGCCTCTTCCACGCCCGCCTCGACACCCTGGAGGCGGCGCTCGCCCAGGGACGGGACGACGTGGCGGCGACCGTGGTCGAGGACCTCCGGGCCGACCTCGCCACCCTCCCCGCCAACAACGCCATCGTGGCCGAGGCACGCGCGGACCTCCTGCCCCTGGCCGACGACGCCTTCTGGTCGGTCCTCACCGCGCAGAAGCTGGGGCTCCTGCGGACGAGCGTGGCGCCCGTGCTGCGGGCCCGGCCCGCCGTCGAGGCCAAGGGGATGCGCTTCGAGACCGAGGCGGTGGAACTCGTCACCGCCATGCTGTCCGGCCAGCAGGCCCGGATGGACGTCCTGCGGGAGAGCCTCGCCGAGCAGGTCTCGGAACTGCCGCTCTCGGTGAACACCGTTCTCGCCCAGCGCGAGCGGGTGGAGGCGGCGCTCGTGCCCGCCTGGTGGGCCGGCGCCACGCCCGTCCAGGTTCGGGACGCCGCCCGCGCCCTCGCCCCGCTCATGCGGCTCCGCGAGCCGCCCCGCGATCCGATGATGCGCCTCGACCTCGCCGACCTCACCGTGCTCAAGGAGAAGCTGGACTTCGGCCCCGAGCATGAGGGCCTCACCACAAAGACCTACCGCGAGCGCATCGAGGCCGAGGTGCGGACCCTCGTAGACGGCCACCCTGTCATGGCCCGCATCGCCGCCGGAGAAGAACCCTCTGCCGACGAGGTGGACCAGCTCGCGGCCATCCTCCGCGGGCTCGACCCCGCCATCACGCCCGATGTGCTGTGCCGGGTCTACGACCTGCGTTCCGCGCGCCTCACCCGGCTCCTGCGCCACGTCCTCGGCCTGGAGCACCTGCCGTCGTGGCCCGAGGCGGTCACCGCTGCCTTCGACGACTTCGTCGCGCGGCACACCACGCTCACCGAGCTCCAGATCCGGTTCCTGGGCACCCTGAAGACCTTTCTCCTCCAGAACAAGCGCCTCGAACGCAGGCACCTGGTCGACGCGCCGTTCACCCAGGTGCATCCGTACGGCATCCGCGGGGTGTTCTCCGGCTCGGAACTGGACGAGGTGGTCGCGCTGGCCGAGGGGCTCGTCGCCTGACCGGAAGGGGGTAACCGTCCGTCGTATTGGGGTAAGATTTATTCTATTTTTGCCCCTTTACTCGGAACCACCACCCCCATAGACTACGGCCACCTGGAGCCCCGACCGTGCACTCCCTCGCGCCCGACTTCCTCGCCCGCCTCTCGTTCTCCACCGAGGACGTGGCCGCGCTCGCCGCGCTGGCCGAGGCCCGCGGGCGGCAGGACCTCTACCTGGACCAGCAGCCCGAGGTGCTGGAGTCGCTGCGGCAGGCGGCGGTCATCGAGTCCAGCGAGTCCAGCAACCGCCTGGAGGGCATCGTCGCGCCCCGCGAACGCATCGAGGCCCTCGTGCTGCGCCCGACCGAACCGCGCAACCGCTCGGAGCAGGAGATCGCCGGCTACCGCGACGCGCTGGCCCTCATCCACGAGTCGCACGCGCACATGCCGTTCTCCGTGAACGTGCTCCTCCAGCTCCACGGCATGCTCTACCGCTACCACCCGGGGCCGGGCGGGCGGTTCAAGGCGGCGGACAACCAGATCGTCGAGCGCGGGCCCAACGGCCGGGTGCGCCGCATCCGCTTCCTCCCCACGCCCGCAGTCGAGACGCCGGCCGCGATGGAGGCGCTGGTCGCCCACTACCGGGAGGCGGTGGGCCCGCTGGGCCTGCAACCGCTCGTCGCCGTGCCGCTCGCGGTTCTCGACTTCCTCTGCGTCCATCCGTTCACCGACGGCAACGGCCGCGTGGCCCGCCTGCTCACCCAGCTCCTGCTGTACCACCACGGGTTCGCCCTCGGCCGGTACATCAGCCTGGAGCGCATCGTCGAGGAGTCGAAGGACTCCTACTACGACACCCTCCTCGCCAGCTCCCAGGGCTGGCACCAGGGCGCCCACGACGTGCACCCCTGGCTCTCCTACTTCTGGGGGACGATGCAGCGGGCCAGCCGCGAGTTCGAGGATCGCGTGGCCCGCCTCACCGACGGCCGGATGAACAAGAGCGACCTCGTTCGGGCCGCCGTGCTGCGCCGGGTGGAGCCCTTCACGAGCACCGACATCGAGCGGGACTGCCCCGGCGTGAGCCACGACCTGGTCCGCTTCGTCCTGCGGCAGATGCGCGACGAGGGCGTGATCGTGCTCCAAGGCCGGGGGCGTGGGGCGAAGTGGATTAGGAACCAGCATCAGAGGTGACCGATGCTCACGAGACTCAAGGTCGACGGCTTCAAGAACCTGGACGGTGTCGATGTCCGCTTCGGGCCGTTCACCTGCATCGCGGGGCCCAACGGCGTGGGAAAGTCCAACCTGTTCGACGCCATCGCTTTCTTGGCGGCGCTGGCCGACAGGCCGCTCGCGGAGGCTGCGGCCCAGGTTCGCGGCACCGAGGGCCGGGTCGGGGACGTGCGAGGACTCTTTAGAACCTCTGGCGGCAGACGGGCCGAAGAGATGTCCTTCCTGGTCGAGATGATCGTGCCCGAGGTCGGCATCGACGACCTCGGCTCCGAGGCCCGTGCCTCGATGACCTTCCTCAAGTACGAGCTCCGGTTGCGCCACCGCGACGACCTGAGCGCCCTCGGTCCGCTGGAGGTCGTCTACGAGCGGATGGAGCACATCAACAAGACGGGTGCGCGTGAGGTCCTCGGGTTCCCTCACTCGCCAGCTTGGCGCGAATCCGTGATCACCGGTCGGCGAACGGTTCCGTACATCGAAACGCAGGCCGAGGACGAAAGGTCCATCGTCCTCATCCGCGCTGACAGCGAGGGAGGCCTCGGCGGGGGCGGTCCTCGCAAGCTGCTCGCGACGAACATGCCTAGGACAGTGCTCTCGACGGCGAACAACGCGGCGGAGCACCGAACGCTGGTGCTGGCGCGCAAGGAAATTATGGGGTGGACGCAGTTCCAGCTCGAGCCTTCCGCGCTCCGCTCGCCAGACCCCTTCCACGCGCCTCGTCGCATCGCTCACAACGGGGCACACCTGCCCGGTGCCCTGTTCGGCCTGGCCAAGGACGCAGAACGTGAGGACCGGGGGACACCGGAGGACATCTATCAGCAGGTCGCCAACCGCCTCGCCGAACTATTCGAGAACGTTCGAACGCTCACCGTCGACGAGGACCCAAAGCGCGAGCAGTACTCGATCGTGCTCACGGACCTGCAGGGCTCCGAGCACCTTGCGAGTTCCTTGTCTGATGGTACCCTTCGGTTCCTGGCGCTCGCGATCCTCGAGGCCAGCGAGCATGGACCCACCCTGCTCTGCCTGGAGGAGCCGGAGAACGGCATCCACCCGGACCGCATCCCCGCGATGATCCAACTCTTGCGGGACATCGCCGTAGACGTGGACGTGGAAGTCGGATCCGAGAACCCGACGCGGCAGGTCATCGTCAACACGCACTCCCCCGGAGTCGTGCAGTGCGTCCCAGAGGGCACCCTGCTACTCGCTGAGGCCACCGAGCGTGTCGTCGATCGGACTCGTGATCGGCCTCTCACCCTGCGAGGCGTTCCGAACACCTGGCGCGTGCCCGAGGGATCCGATGCATCGCTGGTGCCACTGTTTGGCTACCTCCGTTCGCCCGCGAGACTGGAAAAACCGCGCGCCCACCATCGTCCCGAACGCCGTGTGATCGACCGCGACGACGTGCGTCAGCTCGGTCTGTTCGCCCTTTCCGATGGGGATGCCAAGTGATCTGCGCGTTGTTGGGGGAGGGGTCGAGCGATCGGGCCCTGCTCCCGGTCCTGCGATGGGTAATGGAGCACGCCACGCCAGCCGAGTTTCGTATTGTATGGGTGGATGCAAGCTTCTTCACCACCGGACCCGCCCTCGCCAACAAGGTCCGGGGCGCGCTCACTGTCCAGCCGTGCCTCCTCCTGTTCGTCCACCGGGATGCCGACAACCAGCCGGCCGAGTGGCGCTTTGATGAGATCCGGCAAGCTGCGGGGGCTCAGCCTCACGTCGCCGTCGTTCCCATCCGGACAACCGAGGCTTGGCTACTCATCGACGAGCCGGCCATCCGGGCGGCCGCCGGACGCGTCAGTGGGCGTGAGCCCCTCGGCCTTCCGCCCTTGACGCGCATTGAGCAGGTGTCCAATCCCAAGCGGGTTCTGCGCGATGCCCTCGTTACCGCGCATGGCGAAACTGGACGACGAGCACGCCGGTTTCACCCTGCCGATGCCCGACTGCGCCTCGCCGACCTCGTCGACGACTGGTCCCCCCTCCGCCAAGTCGCCGCTTTCCAGCGCCTTGAATCCGACACCCGAGCCGCCCTGGCTGCCCTCGACCTGCCGCTCCACCCCCAGGACTCCTGACCCATGCTTTCTTCCGCCATGCGCTCGAAGATCGACGCCCTGTGGGACCGCTTCTGGTCCGGGGGCATCGCCAACCCCCTCGCGGCGATGGAGCAGATCTCCTACCTGCTCTTCATGCGGCGCCTCGACGACGAGGACCAGAAGCGCGTGGACGACGCCAGGTTCCTCAAGCAGCCGTACACGTCGCTCTTCTCGGGCGACTTCGAGTGGATCGCCGGCCACCGCGTGCCCGCCGCTTCGCTGCGCTGGTCCCACTTCCGCAACCTGCCGGGCGAGGAGATGCTCGCCCACGTCCGCGACCGGGTCTTCCCGTTCCTCAAGACCCTGCGCGGCGAGGACCAGCCCTTCGCCGCCGCCATGAAGGACGCCGTGTTCATCGTGCCCAAGGCGAGCTTGCTGGTGGAGGCCGTGGGGCTCATCGACGAGCTGTACGTCGAGATCGAGCGGGAGCGGCAGTCCGGGCAGACCTTCCAGGACACCCAGGGCGACCTCTACGAGGTGCTGCTCTCCGAGATCGCCACCGCGGGCAAGAACGGACAGTTCCGCACGCCCCGCCACCTCATCCAGGCCATCGTGGAGGTCGTGTCCCCCCGTCTCGGGGAGATGGTGTGCGACCCCGCCTGCGGTACCGGCGGCTTCCTGCTCGGCGCCTGGCAGCACATCCTCACGGCCCACAGCACGCCCGGCAGCCGCTTCACCGACGCCGACGGCTTCGAGCACGGCGGGGGCGACCGCCTCACCGACGGCCGGCAGTGGGCCGCCCTGCGCGAGCGAACCTTCTACGGGTTCGACTTCGACACCACCATGGTGCGGATCGGGCTCATGAACCTGCTGCTGCACGGCATCGACCACCCGAACCTGCGCTACGCCGACACCCTGGGCAAGCGCTTCGACGAGTCCGACCGGTACGACGTGGTCCTCGCCAATCCCCCCTTCAAGGGCAGCATCGACAAGGGCGACATCTCCGAGCGCCTGCGCCTGTCCACGACCAAGACCGAACTCCTGTTCGTGGAGCGCATCCTCGGCCTCCTGCGCGTGGGCGGGCGGGCCGGCGTCATCGTGCCGGACGGCGTCCTCTTCGGCTCGTCGAACGCCCACCGCACGCTGCGGGAGCGCCTGCTCGCCGAGGCCGAACTCCAGGCGGTGATCTCCCTGCCCGGCGGCGTGTTCAAGCCCTACGCCGGGGTGAGCACCGCCGTGCTCGTGTTCGTGAAGGGCGGCACCACCGAGCGCGTGTGGTTCTACGACCTCGCCTCCGACGGCTACTCCCTCGACGACAAGCGCGAGAGGCTGCCCACGAGCGACCTGGCCGACCTCCTCGCCCGCTGGCGAGCCCGCGACCCAGCCCGGGACACCGACCGTTCCGCCAAGGCCTTCTTCGTGCCCGTGGCCGAGATCCGAGCCAACAAGGCCGACCTCTCCATCAACCGCTACAAGCAGGTGAAGTACGACGCCGTGGACCACGAGCCCCCCAAGGTCATCCTCGCCCGCCTGCGGAAGCTGGAGGCCGAGATCCTGGAGGGGATCGACCGGCTGGAGGGGATGGTGGGATGAACGGTCTGTTTGCGGTTCCTCCTGGCTGGAGACTGGTCACTTTCGCTGATGTGGCTGCAAATGGCCACGATGCTGTCGTTGGTGGGCCCTTCGGCTCGTCCCTGACGTCGGCGGACTACGTTCCAGATGGCGTACCTGTCATCCGTGGCTCAAACCTATTGGGCGAAGAATGCCGGTTCGTGGACGGTGACTTCGTCTACGTCTCCGACGAGAAGGCTCGGGAGCTTCGCCGCAACACCGCAGTGCCCGGCGACCTCGTGTTCACGCAGCGAGGGACCTTGGGACAGGTGGCGATCATCCCGGCGAACGCTAGGTACTCCACCTACATCGTCTCACAGAGCCAGATGCGTGTTCGCGTCGATGATTCGATAGTGGTGCCACGATTCCTCTACTGGTTCTACCGGAGTCAGAGCGCCCAACGCTACCTGGAGTTGAGGACTCTTGCGACGGGCGTGCCTCATATCAACCTGGGTATTCTTAAGGACTTTCCTCTTCTTCTCCCCCCCCTCCCCGAGCAGCGCCGCATCGCCGCCATCCTCGACGAGGCCGACGCCCTGCGTCGCAAGCGCCGTGAGGCCCTCGGCTTACTGGACGACCTCCTCCGCGCGACCTTTCTGGAGATGTTCGGCGATCCGGTCACGAACCCGAGGGGATGGCCGGTGATGCCTCTCCGCCGAGTGGTTTCGTCCATCGAACCCGGATGGAGCGCGAAGGGAACGGACCGGCCAGCACAGGCCGGCGACTGGGGGGTGCTGAAGATCAGCGCGGTAACGACCGGTGTGTTTCGGCCAGAGGAGAACAAGTCGGTTGGGAACCCCGTGTTCTCAAAGGAGCCCGTCGTGCCTCGGCGTGGCGACCTCCTGTTCAGCCGAGCAAACACGAGGGAGCTCGTCGCAGCAACGTGCCTTGTCGGGGAGGAACAGGCCGGGCGCATCCTGGTCGACAAGGCAGATCGG
>JBFYZZ010000096.1:0-5868 GCA_041309225.1 Deltaproteobacteria bacterium
GCCACGGTGGCGCCGTCGAGCGCGTGGCCGTCGAGCGTCGCCTCCACGCACGCGGCGTCGGTGCCGTCCTGTGCGACGTACGGGTCGGGGCCCGCGACCTCGGGCTCGCGAGGGATCCCCCGCCACGGCACGAGCGTCGGGTCGCCCACGAGGACCATGGTGAGGGCGGCGAAGCGGTCGAGCGACCCCTCCACGAGGAGGGCCGCCGGGTCGAACGCGGACGCTTGCGCTCCGCGGACCAGCGCGCCCAGCGAGAGGGAGGGATCTTCCTCGAAGAGTGCGGTGTAGAGGTCCCTGTAGAAGTCGGTGAGGGTGGGGAACCCGATCCCGATGTCGGTGTTGCCCAGGAACGCCACACCGCCCCCCGGTGCGAGGACCCAGGTCTCGCAGGCGGTGTGCTCGGGCTCGGAGGCGTCGAACGCGCAGGCCCTGCACTCCACGGTGGTGTACACGCCCGGGCGGCTCGTGGCGGGGAGGTCCCAGAGGTCGTCGACCGAGAGGTTGCCCAGGTGCCAGGCGTCACCGTGCCCGAAGTTGAGGGTGAGGGCCTGGCCGGCCTCCACCTGCGCCCGCTGGGTGGCGGCGTCGTTGGGCAGGGCGCCGTCGTAGCGCTCCCAGTCCTCGTACAGGCGGGTGACCTCCGCGTCGTCGGGGAACAGGGGAAGAATCCAGGAATCCAGGGCAACCGAGGAGTAGAACTTCGTGCCCCCGTACTGCTGGGCCAGCTCGCCCATGAGCATGCCCCGGTCGAGCCAGGTCGGATCCGAGGCCTGCTCGTAGGCGAGCGTCTTGGCGATCCAGGCGTCCACCTCGTCCGAAAAGGCGGCGGGGACCCGGCCCACCGCGACGTCGGGCTGGAGGTCGGGAGCGTCCTCCTCCTCGGCCCAGGCGCCGTCGCCGTCGGCGTCCCAGTCGGAGCCGAGGTCCGCGAAGTAGAGGTCGGAGGCGAAGGAGCGGGTCTCGTTGCCGCCCTCCACGTCGAGGGCGAAGAACGTGGACACCTGCCGTGAGGGGATGTCCGGGACGTCGCCTGCGAGGAGGACGGCAACGGTGCCCTCGCCGGACGCCGCCTGGGCGAGCCGGGCCCGGAGGCGCGCGGCGTCGTCCGCGCCCTGCTGGCCGTCGACGGCCTCGGCGAGCGTCTCCAGGACCGTGGGCACACCGAGGGCGCGCTTCCACTCCACGAACGGCTCCCATACCTGCGCCAGCCCGTCGGGAGCCACCACCAGGAGCGTGGGGGTGGAGAGGAGGTCGTCCTCGGCGGCGTCACCGTCGAGGACGGGTGTGCAGGCGGCGGCCAGGACGAGGACGAGGAGCAAGGCCGATTCCCGGGGAAGCCCGATCATAGCCGGGCGGGCCGCCCCTCGGATCAGCGACGGACTACCTCCCCTCCGCTGGTGTCCTGCTCCGAGGGGATTCCCCACGCCGCCGGGGGCGACCGGCCCCTGGGAGGCGGAGGGTGGCCCAGCCGAGCAGGAGGGCGAGCCCGGTGGTGCCGGTTCGTTTGCCGGGGAGGTCCTCGGGGTCGCCACAGCCGGGGGGGCCGGCGCCACGCAGGGCAGGCTCGAGGTCGCAGGCGTCACCGAGCCCGTCGCCGTCCCAGTCGGCCTGGTCGGTGTTGGGGGTGAACACGCAGTTGTCGCAGGCGTCGCCCACGCCGTCCGCATCCTCGTCCGCCAGGGACCCCAGGCCGTCGTGCACGCAGGGATCGCAGGCGTCGCCGATGCCATCCTGGTCGATGTCCAGCTGGGCGATGTCGGCCACGAACGGGCAGTCGTCGCAGCCGTCGCCGATGGTGTCGGCGTCGCTGTCGAGCTGGTCGGGATCGTAGGTCCATGGGCAGAGGTCGCAGTCGTCGCCGACACCGTCGGCGTCGCCGTCGAGCTGCTTGTCGTTGACCACGTCGCGGCAGTTGTCGCAGGCGTTCCCGATGCCGTCACCGTCGTCGTCGCTCTGGTCGACGTTGGCGGTGGTGGGGCAGTCGTCGCAGGCGTCGCCGACGAGATCGAAGTCGAGGTCGGCCTGCTCGGGATTCATGATCTCCAGGCAGTTGTCGCAGATGTCCCCGATGCCGTCGCCCTCTTCTTCCCCGTCCTCGTCGAGCTCGCGGTCCTCCTGGCCGGGATCGAAGTCTTCCGGGCAGTCGTCGCAGACGTCGCCCACACCGTCATCGTCGCGGTCCTCCTGGCCCGGGTTCTGGTCGTTGACGCAGTTGTCGCAGACGTCCCCCAGGTTGTCACCGTCCGAGTCCCACTGGTCGGAATTGGAGAGGTCGACGCAGTTGTCGCAGATGTCGCCCACCCCGTCGCAGTCGATGTCTTCCTGGAGGGGATTCCAGCCGTCCCGGTAGGGGCAGTTGTCGCAGAAGAGCTTGTACTTGCGGTCGGGGAAACCCGAGTCGCCGGCGATCACGATCACGCCGCCCCCGAAACCATCGTGATCGAGATCGTAGCCCACCATGAAGTACGCGCACCCGTAGATGTAGTAGTCGTAGTAGAAGTCGGCGCTCTCGTACGGGTAGCCGAGCTCGTCCACGTGGCCGGCGCAGATGGGGTCGGCGAGATCGACGAGCGGCTCGTCGGCCACGTCGATGGCGTTGCAGTTGAGGTCCTGGGTCATGGAGGTGGCGCAACCGCCGGAGTAGGCCGGCCGGGGCACCACCGCGAGGAGGGCGGCGAAGAGGGCATAGATCATCGGTACCTCCGGGAATGGCGGCACGAGGCACGGACCCGCCGGCGGAATCCCCACGCGCCCAGGAGGACCAGGACGCCCGAACGGATGCCCGGGAGCCCAGCAGGGTCATCGCCGCATCCGAACAGGGGGCCGGCACCCCTCAGGCTCGGGGCCGGATCGCACGCGTTGCCGATCCCGTCGCCGTCCTCGTCCTTCTGGTCGGGGTCGAAGGCGTCCGGGCAGTCGTCGCAGGCATCCCCGAACCCGTCACCGTCGGTGTCGATCGCACCTCCGGAGTCGTCGTCGGGGCAGGGGTCGCAGGCGTCCCCGATCCCGTCCCGATCCGTGTCCGCCTGGTCCGCGTCCGGGACGTCCGGGCAGAGGTCGCACAGGTCCCCAGTCCCGTCGCCGTCGAGATCCTCCTGCTGGGGATCCCAGTCGTCGGGGCACGAGTCGCACACGTCGCCCAGCCGGTCGCCGTCGGAGTCGCGCTGGTTGTTGTTGGGCACCGAGACGCAGTTGTCGCACGTGTCCCCGACGGTGTCGAGATCGGAGTCCCACTGGAGCGGGTCGGAGTCGTGCCAGCAGATGTCGCAGACGTCCCCGACCCCGTCGGCGTCCTCGTCCGCCTGGTCGTCGTTCTCGACGGTGGGGCAGTTGTCGCACACGTTGCCCCACTCGTCCCGATCCTCGTTCTCCTGCGCCGGGTTCCAGTCCTCGGGGCAGTTGTCGCAGGCGTCGCCCGGCCCGTCCCCGTCGGTGTCGAGCTGGTCGGGATTGGGCACCCTATAGCAGTTGTCGCAGGCGTCGCCGACACCGTCCATGTCGTAGTCGCCCTGGTCGTGATTCCAGGTCGCCGGGCAGTTGTCGCAGAGGTCCCCCCGGTCGTCGCAGTCCCAGTCCTCCTGGCGGGGGTTGTAGATCCCCCCGCAGACGTCGCACGTGAGGACGACCTTCCCCGCGAGCCGGCCGTCCACGTCGTAGATGTCGATTTCGCCACTCCCGAACCCGTCCCCATCGGCGTCGTACACGGCGGGATCGAGGAACAGGCCACAGCCGAAGGAGGTGTAGTCGTTGTAGTAGTCGGCGTTGTACGGCACGCCGTACGGGTCGCGGTTGGCCGCGCACTCGGGATCGCCCGTTGGCATGTCGATCTCGTCGGACACGTCGATGTAGTTGCAGTTGATGTCCTGGGTGATCGTCGCGTGGCAGTCCGTTGTCGTCGTCGCCCCGAGGGCCAGGTGGACGAGCAGGGCCAGCATCATGGCACGTCCCGGTGGAAGAGGAGGATTCAAGCATCCGACGATCGATAGGTGCCGGTACGTGGGCTGATGGTTCACCCGCAGACCGGGGGGCGGGCGCGCCCCTCGGGCTGCTCGGCCTTCCCGGCGGCCTTTTCCTCCCTGTGCTCGGCGGGTCCGACCTTGACGTTCCCCGTCCGGGCCTCGCGGACCTTCCAGACCAGGTACCCCGCGGTCGGTCGACCCCGTGGTCCGCTGCAGGGTCCACTCGTACAGGGCCCGGAGCTGGTCTACCCCGAGGTCCTTCAAGGGCATCCACCTGCACCTCGGCGGCGACCGGGGTGACGAGGAGGAGCGGGCAGGTCATCTCGCTGCCCTCGTACGCGCCATGGCCGGCGAGACCTGCGGTGGAGGACGGACCCGGCACGCAGACCTGGTCGGTCGGCGAGGCCGATCCAGGGGCTGCTCGTGGAGTCGGGTCGGCGTGGAACCCTGGGCCGGCAACGGAGGCGGTACGTCCGGGTCCGGACGGGTTATGGGGAGGCGCGCACTCCATTTCCCGCCCGCCACCGCACGCCGACCGGAGACTGCATGACCGCCGCCAAGAGGGGCAAGAGCATGCTCAGCCGCTATCTCGCCGAACGGAACGCCCAGCGGGAGGCGGAGCGGGACCGACCCGACGCGAGCGCCTCACCTCCTGCCGAGGCGGCCACGGCGACCGTGGCGCGTACGACACCCGGGGTCGGCAGGGAGCACAAGGTCCGCAAGACCAGGATGGACGCCTTCCTCGACCGGATCGGGGTGCTGCCCGACTCCGAGATCGCCGCACTCGCAAAGGTGACGGTCACCAACGTGTACGGCTACCGCCTGCGCCACGGCATCCCGGCTCCCCCACGCAAGGCCAGGATCGCCGTCGAGCCCGCCGTCGAGACTCCGGTCCCGGCGGTCGAGGCGGTGCCGGCTCCTGTCGTGGCCGTCGTTCCCGAGCCGGTCGCGGTCCAGTTCGTCGGGAAGCCCGACATCGACACACCAGCTGGGATGAACCTGCGCACCGTCCGGTTGACGGACCGGGTGGAGGGCATGCTCGAGGCGCTGGCGAAGATGCGGGGCATCAACCCCGAGAGCGCGATCTCCGTGGCCATCGCCGAGGACTACCTGCGGTGCCAGGCGCTCATCCGTTCCGACTGACGGTCACGGGATCCGGTCCCGTCGGTCCCCAGGAGCTACCGTACATGGCGGAGTACCGGGAGGGGGCATCCAGGGCCGCAGGCGGGAGGAAGGCATGCCGAGGCGCATGGACCTCGAGGAGTGCGCCTTCGGCCAGACGCCCGTCGTTCGTGCCCTTGGATGGCTCGGCGGGCACCCGCAGGTGCCCGTCAGATCACGGATGTTCTACCAGCGGTCGTTGCTTCGGCCAGGACGGCCGCCGCCACCGAAACCGCCGCGATCACTGCGGCCTCCACCCGGGGGCTTGTCATCGGCGGCGTTGACACGGATGGTGCGCCCGTCCATCTCGGTACCATTGAGCGCCGCGATGGCGGCCTGGGCCGCCTCGTCAGTCGTATACGTCACGAAGCCGAAGCCGCGGGAGCGGCCCGTTTCACGTTCGTTGATCACCCTGGCTTCAGTCACTTCGCCGTGCTTCTCGAACGCTGTGCGGAGGCCCGCATCGGTGGTATTCCAGGAAAGACCACCCACAAACAGTTTATTCGCCATTTCTCGTCCACTGCATGAGAAGGCGTGGTCCGCCTTCTCGGGTTCCATGCGGGCTGGGAGGTGCCCGCGACCTTGGACCCCAAGGGGATCCTGCCCGCGCGCTGCCGGGAAAACCGTCCTCTCCCATCAAACAACGTCATCCGGGGAGGAAGGCAACGTGCGGACCAGCAGTATATCGAGGTGCATCTGCGCCCGCAACCTCGAACCTGGAGCCATGTTCGTCCGTCGACCTCTGGCA
>JBFYZZ010000097.1:0-3413 GCA_041309225.1 Deltaproteobacteria bacterium
CCCACGGGCCGACCCGCGACCGCGAGGTCGAGCGCCAGGAGCACGAGGGGTGCGAGCAGGGCGGTCTCCTTGGCCAGGACCGCGCCCGCGGCGGCCAGCCCGCCCGCGGCGAGCCGCTTAGGTCCGGCATCCCGGGGCAGGAGCAGGGCCAGGGCGCCGGCGGCGAGGGCCGCGGCCATGGGGTCGTTGCGGGCGGCGATCCAGGTCACGGCCTCCGACTGGACCGGGTGCAGGCCGAACAGCGCCGCCCCGACCAGGGCCGGCAGGGGGGCGACGAGGCCCCTCAAGAGCCGGTGGAGCGCCCACACCGCGAGGAGGTGCCAGGCGAGGGAGTGCAGGTGGAACGCCGCGGGGCGCAGGCCGAACAGGGCCCGGTCCAGGGCGAACGAGAGGAGCACCAGGGGGCGGTAGTAGCCCGAGGCCGCCCCGCCGTCGGCCCGCCCCCAGAGGTCCTGGAGGAAGAGGCGGCCCGGGTGCCCGAGGTCGGCGGTGGCCGGGTTCAGGAGCACGAGGGGGACGTCGTCCCAGACGAAGCCCGCGCGGACCGTGCCCGCGTAGGCGGCGGCCACGACCGCGAGCAGGAGGGCGCCCTGCGCGCCGGGCCGGCCGAGGAAGGTGGTGCCGGGCATCCTAGAACCTCCACGTGCGGAAGAGGTCGGCGGAGGAGGCGCCCTGGTCGCCGGAGCGCACCTCCACGGTCCACGCGTGGGCGATGGTCCACTCCAGCGTGGCCTCCAGGGTGTTCTCGCCTTGCATCGGGTCGGCCTGGGGGCGCCACGCCATCGTGAGGAACAGCTTGCGCCCGATGGACTGTCCCACCTGGGCGGCGCCGATCCCGCCCGTGGAGGCGGCGTCGATGCGCAGCATGTCGACGTCGAGGCCGCCCAGCGTCCGCTCCAGCTCGCCCGCCAGCACGCCCGAGGCCAGGGCCAGGGCGTTGCTCTCGCCCGCTCCGCCCGAGGCCTCGGAGAGCGGGCGTCCGAGCACCAGGATGGAGGCGATGTCCGTTTCGTCGGGCCAGTCGGCGGAGGAGAACGCCAGGGTCATCGCGTCGAGGCTGCCGCCGATGGCGACGTCGATGGCGCCCCACTCGCCCGCGTCGTGGACGGCGTCGATCCGCAGCATCGGATCGAGCACGTCCCGGCCGGTGAACGCCACCCGGCCTCCGGGCTTCATCTCGAAGAGCGCCCCCAGGATCTGGGCCCGGCCCCGGACCGGCTCGACCTCGCCCACGAGCGAGGGGACGCCGTCGGCGAGATCGAGGACGAGCGTGCCGTCCAGCTGGCCGACGAGGTCCACCCTGGCCAGCGATGCGTAGAGCTTGCCGAAGCGGTCGTCGAGCGGCATCTGGATGTCCACCCAGGCGGACTTCCGCAGGTCGATGTCCACGTCCGCGGAGACGGCTTGGTACCAGGGGGGCCCCGGCGGGGCGGTCGCGGGGGCCTGGCGCCGCAGCACGATCCGCGGGTCCAAGGCGAGGGCCCGGTCGCCCAGCCAGAAGGAGGTGCCTGCGGCGAAGCGAACCTCGTCCGCGGCGAGCTGGCCCTTGACCCTCAAGCCCGGCCAGAGGCCCGACACGGCGATCCATCCCGTGAGCGCGACGCGCGCGTCGGGCCGATCCGCGAGGCGGAAGGCCCGCATGTCTCCCTGCACCGCCACCAGCTCGGGCCGCCAGGCGTCGAAGGAAGCGCTCCCCTGGAGCGAGAGCGTGCCACGGCCCCCGCCCCGCAGCGGGGCGCTGGTTGCCTCGAGCCGGCGGACCTCCAGGCGCTCCCCCTCCAGGGCCGCCTCGATCTGGACGTCCTCGAACCGGACGGCCAGGTCGCGCGCGGTGACGGCACCGTCCTCGAGGGTGAGCACCAGGTGCGGATCGGGGGCGGCGAGCGAGCCCCCCACCCGGCCAGTGAGCCGCACCCGGCCGGCGGGATCGCCGAGCGATGCCGACAGCGCCCCCAGCACGCCGAGTGGCACCCCGGCGCCCCCCACCTCCAGCGCGAGGCCGGGGGCCTCGAGCGACGCGGCCAGCGCGGCGCCGTCGAGCGAGAGAACCGCCGGGACGTGGCCGGCGAGCGTGACGCCGCCGTCCTTGCCCCGCTCGCCGAACCCGATCGCGGCATCCACGCGGTAGCCCCTCCCCTCGGGCACGATCTCGACCGTGGGGTAGTCGAGAGGCACGTCGCCCAGGCGAGCGCCGGCGAGCTGCAGGCCGCCCTCGATCCGGGGCGCCGCGGGCTCCCCGAGCACGCGGAGGCTGCCCCGCACCTGCCCCTCCAGGCCCTCGGGGAGGCCCGGCAGGAGGGGGCGGAGCGCCGCGAGCGGGAGGTCCAGGGGCACGAGCGCCACGTCCAGGTCCGAGACCCAGGTGCCCGGCGCCCCGGGATCCGGGCCTGCCTCCCCCCCGAGGAGCGCCCGGGCCACCTCCGGCAGCCGCGTGCGTGCCTGGCCCGTCACCGTGGCCCGCGTGACGAAGTCCCGGGCCAGGGACGCCTCCAGGGCCAGCCGATCGCCGTCCTGGTGGGCGGTGAGCTCGACGCGGAGCCGCTCGCCGCCCTCCCCCAGGACGGCCTCCAGGGCCCCGCCCAGGGCGGTCGTCGGCGCGCCGGGGGTGCCGCCCACCTCGAGGTGCGCGCTGGCCACGCCGTCGGGCAGGGCGGGCATCTCGAGGAGGGCGGCGAGGCGGTCGAGCCCGCCGGGGGCGAGCTGGACGTCGAGCCGCCAGGGGGCGTCGGGGTCCAGGGCCGCGCCGCCGGTGGAGAGGGTCAGGGGCAGGCGGCCCTCGACCCGGAGGAATCGCTGGCCCGCGGCGTCGGGTACGTCGAGCGCGAGGTCGAGCCCGCCGGACGCGGCCTCGAGCGCGAGGTCGGCGTCGAGCGAACGGACGGCGCCGGGCACGGCCAGATCCTCCACCGAGGCGGTGCCGCTCGCGGTGAGGGCCTCGGGCGTGCCCTGGAGCCGCACGTCCACCTGCACCCGGCCGGCGAGATCCGGCGGCAGGTCGGGCAGGAGCGGGGCGAGCGGGGC
Source organism: Deltaproteobacteria bacterium (assembly GCA_041309225.1). GTDB lineage: Bacteria > Myxococcota_A > UBA796 > UBA796 > JAFGLY01 > JAFGLY01. Next base: position 3,022 of record JBFYZZ010000097.1, read on the forward strand.
GAGGGCGACGTCGGCGGCGTGGACCTCGAGGTCCACCGGGCCGGCCGCGTCGAGGTCGCCCCGGAGGCGGATCCGCGCGTCGCCCGAGGCCAGCACGGCCTCGAGATCGCGGAATCCGCCCTCGGTGAGGGTGAGCCGGACCAGGCCCTCATTCGCCCAGGCCACGCCGTCGATCGGCGCAAAGGCAAGGGTCTCGGCCCGGATGGCGCCCGTGGCGAGGTCGAGCTCGCCCGCGACCACCGCCATGGACCGGTCGTCGGCGGACCGGGCGTCCAGGGCGACCTCCAGGCGATCCCCGCTCCAGCTCGCGGCGCCGGTGAGGCGCTCCACCCGGACCCCCCCGGCCTCCACGGCGGCGGCGGCGAAGGAGCCGTCGACCCGGAGCCCGGCGT
>JBFYZZ010000098.1:0-35116 GCA_041309225.1 Deltaproteobacteria bacterium
GCCACGGCGGTGTCGCTCGCGTCCCCCCGCCCCCCACCCCGGAGACCCATTGAGGCGACCCCCGAAGAAGCCGGAGGAACAGGCCCCCGCCAAGGATGAGACCCGAGTCAACGAGCGCATCCGCGTTCCCCGCGTCCTCGTCATCGACGAGAGCGGGGCGAAGCTCGGCGAGTTCCTGACCCCCGACGCCATCGCCCTGGCGCGGGAGCGTGGATTCGACCTCGTGGAGGTCGCCCCGAACGCCCGCCCGCCCGTATGCCGTCTCACCGACTACGGTCGTCTCAAGTACGACAAGAAGAAGAAGGAGGCCCAGGCCCGCAAGAACCAGGCGGTGCAGGACCTCAAGGAGATCAAGATCAGGCCCAAGACCGACCAGCACGACTTCGACGTGAAGGTCCGGCACGTCCGGCGCTTCCTCGAAGACGGCGACAAGGTGAAGGTCACGGTCCGCTTCCGCGGGCGCGAGATCGCCCACCGGGACATCGGCGAGGCCCAGTGCCAGAAGCTCTTCGAGGCGGTCCAGGATCTGGCCATCGTGAGCCAGACGCCCAAGATGGAGGGCCGCCTGATGGTCGCCATCCTCTCACCGACCCGGCGCAAGCCGGGCGTCGTCGTCGAGAAGCCGGTCGCGGCCGAGGAAACGGATTCCCTGGAAGGATGATGCCATGGCTACCAAGATGAAGACCCGCGCCAGCGCCGCCAAGCGGTTCCGGGTGACCGCCGGTGGCCGCGTCAAGTTCAAGCGCACCAAGATGCGCCACATCCTCGCCAAGAAGTCGGCCGGGGTGAAGCGCCGGCTCCGCAAGCCGGGCCTGCTCAACGCGACCGACAGCCGCAACCTGAGGGTGCTCGTTCCCTACAAGTAGATCACCCCCCCACCGCCCCGCCGCCACCGCCCCGAGGGCAGGGAAGCGGCTCCCAAGGAGGCGAACATGGCTCGCATCAAGAGGGCCCAGAACCGGAAGACCCGCAAGAAGAACCTCTTCGAGTCCGTCAAGGGCTACATGAAGGGGCACCGTCGCCTGCGCCAGGCCACCGAAGCGCAGATGCACGCCGAGCGCTACGCGTACACCGGCCGCAAGCTGCGCAAGCGCCACTTCCGCGCCCTCTGGATCCAGCGGGTCTCGGCCGCTGTCCGAGTGCACGGCCTTTCCTACAGCCGGTTCGTGAACGGCCTGAAGAAGGCCGAGATCGCGCTCGACCGCAAACAGCTGGCCGATCTCGCCCTCGAGGATCCGGCGACCTTCGCCGCCGTCGTCGAGAAGGTGCGAGCGGTCCTCGACTGAGGCCATGCCGCGCCGATTCCCGCGCCGCACCGCGCCGGTCCCGCTGGCCGTCGCCGCCGCCGCCGTCCTCCTCGGCGCGTGTGCCGACGACGAGGATCCCGTCTGGAAGCAGTTCAACGCCTCCGGGGACGAGGTCGTCGTGCAGGTCGGCGTCGAGGCGGTCCTCGACCCGGTGTCCACTTTGCTCCACTCGTCGAGCGGAATGGTGGAGGTGGGCTCCGCCCGCGTCGAGCCCGGCGGAGGCCCGCTCGGCACCGAGCACCTGTTCGTGGTCGTGGTCGCCGACGCGTACGAGCACGAGGTCGGGCGCACCACCGTCCGGGTGTCGAGCCCTGGACGCGGTTCCGACGAGTACGAGATGGACTCCGACAGCGCCGACGAGGGCACCTGGACGGTGACGCTCGTGACCCGCGGGGAGGAGGACGAGGTCCGCGACGACACCGTCACCTTCCGACTCTGGTACGATGTGTCCGACGAGGAGAGCCCCTCGGACGACACGGGCGGTTAGCGCCCCGGAGGACGCATGGCGGCACCGTCGGACGGCCGGACCCTGACGCGTGCGTCCCTCGCGAGCGCGCTCCGGGCCGAGTTGGGCGTGCCGGGCCCCATGGCCGCGCGCATCCTCGACGAGACGCTCGAGGCCATGGAGGATGCCCTCCTCGACCCGGACGACGGGCGGATCCAGATCACCGGGTTCGGCACCTTCGACGTCGTCGAGCGCGGACCGCGCCCCGCCCGGAACCCCCGCACGAATCAGGTGGTGCCCCTGCCGGCCCGCCGGGTGGTCCGCTTCCGGCCCGCCCGCCGGCTGCACGCCCTGCTCAGAGAGAAGGACGACCCATGAGCGACGAGCCCACGATCCCTCCCGATCTCCCCGACAAGCTGTACTTCCGGATCGGCGAGGTCGCCTCGCTGCTCGGCGTGGAGCCCCACGTCCTCCGGTACTGGGAGGGCGAGTTCGGCATCCGCCCCGTCCGATCCATGAGCGGCCAGCGCCTCTACCGCAAGCAGGAGATCGCGCGCTTCCTCAAGATCCGCCACCTGCTCCACGAACGTGGCTTCACCGTGGCGGGAGCCCGGAAGCTGCTGAAGGACGGCGGCTCGTCCGCCCCCGGCATCTCGCCCGACGTGGTACAGGACGCCATGGACCGGATCGCCGAGATCCGAGCCCGCATCGCGGGGCTCCGCGACGAGACGGGGCCGCTCTGGAGTTGACCGCGGCCCCGACTCGCGGTACAGGACAGGGTGCGCCGGGGCGTAGCGCAGTCTGGTAGCGCACCTGAATGGGGTTCAGGTGGTCGCTGGTTCGAATCCAGTCGCCCCGACCTTACTGGACAGCCCCCCTCCGGATCCGCCTCCGGAGGGGGGCTTCGTCGCGGAGGGCGGGGTGCGGAGCCCGGCCATGACTCGACGGGTTGGATTCATCTCACGGAGTTGTGGCCGCGCACGCCCGGCGAGAAGCGGTGAGACCTCGTGCAAAGCGTCGTCGCTTCAGCCCCAGTCGCCCCGCTTGAGGCGCATCTGGCGCTTGCCCTCGTCCACGAGGTGCCCCCACCGCCGCTCGTCCTGCCGCCTCAGGCGCTCGTCCTGGCGGCGGCTCGCCGAGCGCGCCTCCTGTTCGAGCTTGCGGAGGTGCTCGAGGCGCCCCGGATCGAGCTTCCCCGCGGCCACCGCGGCGGCCACGGCGCAGCCGGGCTCCCCCTCGTGGCGGCAGTCCCGGAAGCGGCACCGGGCCGCGACCGCGGCCACCTCGTCGAAGACCCTGTCGAGGCCGTCCTCGTCGAGCAGCGAGAGCTCGCGCATCCCCGGGGTGTCGAGAAGGAGCCCACCGCCCGGCAGGCGGTGGAGCTGGCGGTGGCTCGTGGTGTGCCGCCCCCGCCCGTCGTCCGCCACCGCCGCGGTGGCGACCCGCTCCTCGCCGAGCAGGCGGTTCACGAGCGTGGACTTGCCGACCCCCGAGGAGCCCACGAGCGCCGCGGTCTGGCCCTCGCCGAGCGCCAGGAGCGGCTCGAGCCCCGCACCCTCGAGCGCGCGCATGGGGTACACGGGCACGCAGGGGCACCGGCGCTCGATCTCGACCACCCGTTCGGACGGATCCGGGCAGAGATCCTGCTTGTTGAGGATCACGGCGGGCTCGGCGCCGCTCGCCCAGATCTGGGCGACGTACCGCTCGACGCGCCGCGGGTTGTAGTCGCGGTCGAGGTCGGTGACCACGAAGACCAGGTCGACGTTGGCGGCGACGACCTGCGGGCGGGTCGCGCGCCCGGCCGCTCCCCGCAGGAACACGGTGCGCCGTGGCAGGAGGCCGGCGATCACCGCGGGATCCTCCGCCGGCGGATCGCGGAGCCAGACCCAGTCCCCCACGCCGGGCGGAAGCACGCCGCCCTCGTGGAGGAGCCGCCCGGCGAGCTGTCCGGGGCACTCGCCGTGCTCGTGCCAGAGGAGGTAGCGACCGCGCCGCTCGGAGGCGACGCGGGCCGGGACAGCGCCCTCGGGGAGGGCTTCGCGGAAGGCCTCCGAGAAACCGAGAGAGACGAGCGTGTCCACGAGGACCTCCGGGCGGGAAACGCGGTGGACGCGAACCGAGGGGAGCGACCGGGCGCCGGGCGCGATCCTCGGCGGGGGAGGTGGCGGACGCCCCACCCCTTCGGCCGAGCGGGGGGCGGACTCTACAGTGACCGGCCCGTCGCGTCCAGCCCATCGCGTCCCACCCGGACGCGGCGCGCCCCCGCTCCCCTCCGGTGCCGGCAGTACGGGCTGCGCTCCACCCATCCGGGCACCCGGATCCGATGGCGGGATCCCCCACCCGACGTCGCGCGGGCGACCGATCCGCGATATCGTGCAATGGAGCTGACGAAGTACTGTAGCCCCATACCTGGCACGGTTCGTGCTATACCTTCGGGCGACCCGTTCCTCTCCAGGAGTTCCCATGTCGCGCATCCTTCTCCCCGTGCTCCCCCTCCTCGCCGCCTGCGGTGGAAGCCTGGTCGGTGGCGTGGACATCACCGCCGGCGACTGCGAGGGCAGCCCCTACGGGAAGTCGTTCGACACCGCCGCGCCCGAGCCCGAGGTCTGGGCCGAGGCCGACGGCTCGACGATCCTGCTCCACCTCGACGACCTCACGGCCAACTGCTGCCCCGATCCCGATGCCGACGTCACGCGCGACGAGTTCGAGATCACCGTGGCGTTCGACGACCTGGAGAGCGGCTGGGGCTGCGACTGCATGTGCATCATGGACTTCACCGTCGAGATCTCGGGGAACGATCCGGGCACCTACGACATCGACGTCCTGTTCCACGAGGCCGAGCTGGGCTCGACCACCGTGGACGTGACCTGACGCCGGTCCCCACCGCGCCGGATCCGCCACTACCTCGAGCGTGCCGGGCCGCTCGCCGTCGAAGCGGAGCGCGCGCAAGGGCACCTCCTCAGCGGAACACGACGACCTCGTACTCGCCCTCGAGGTCGCCGTCCGCCGCGACGAAGGGAAAGGCGGCCACCGCGAGGACACCTTCGGAGGAGAGGGCGTGGTGGATGAACACCGGGCCCGCGGTCGGGCAGGTGGCCAGGAGCCGCTCGGCACCCGTGCCCTCGCCGTCGAGGCGGAAGAGGAGGGCGCCGAAGAGGTCGCGGCGGTCGTCGGCGACGCGCGGGCCCGCGCCGACCACGAGCGTGTCGTCGGACCCGGGCGTCAGCCCGGCGAGCGCGTGGGGGCCGCGCCATTCCCAGCGGAGGCGGCCGTCGAGGTCGTGGACCCGCACGGCGTTCTCGGCGGGATGGGCGGACGCCGGCCGGGCCTCCGGGATCGGCGTGCCGTAGGGGATGTTGGAGCGCGCCGTCTGGCTGACCACGGTATCGCCGTGGAAGAACCCGAACCCCACCGAGGCCGCCAGCGGCACGTCGCCGGCCAGGACCGGCGTGCCGAGCGGCAGGACCAGGGGCTCGACCCCCGGCGCGAGTGGCGCCACGAAGAGCCGGCCGTCGCCCAACCCGAGCAGGATCCGCCCGAGGCGGGCGGACACGTCCACCGCCTCCCAGGCGAACGCCTCGTGGAACCAGGGCTCGAGGGGCGCCGGCACGAAGGCGGCGACCGGCATGAGGTCTGGGAGCGAGAGGACCTGCACGCCGTGGACCGGGAGTCCGGCGGGATCGGGGCCATCGGCCGATCGCCCCACCGGCACGACGGTCAAGAGGCCGTCGGCATCGACGCGGGGGTGCATGAGCGTGGCGTCCGCCGCGCCGTCCGGGGGCCAGGCGGTGCGGACCGCGCCCGACGGATCGAGGTGCAGGAGGCGCGAGCGGTTGCGCCGGGCGCCGTCCGCGTCGTTCCAGCCGTGGACCGCGGCGACCAGAAGGGTGCCGCCGGGGAGGACCTCGAGCCCGTAGACCCCGGGCAGTGTGTAGAGGCCGTAGAGGTCGTCGCCCGGCGGCAGGGAGGAGGTCCCGATCTCGTCGGCCAGCCGCACCGACCAGCGGGTGTCGAGCGTGGCCCCGTCGAGGGCGTGGAGCAGGGCGTCCGGCGACTGCTCTCCGACGTAGAGCACGTCCCCCGCGTCCGACCAGGCCACCCGCTTCACGATGGCCTCCGGGAATGCACGCGTGGCCGTGACCTCACCGGAGGACGGATCGAGGAGCAGGAGTGCGCCCAGGCGCGTGCCCACCGCGAGGCGGGTACCGTCCGGGGACCAGGCCAGCGCAGTGTCCGGGGCCTCGCCCCCGAGCGCCACGGCCCGGGACACGTCCCCGAGCCTCCGGCGCAGGATCGACACGCACGCCGCCTGGCGGGGCGCCACGAGGGAGCGGCCCGCGATCTCGACGCTCTCTCCGGGAATCCACGGGTATGGCACGAACGAGCCGCCCGAGGGCAGAGGTGCGCCGGCGGACGGGTCGTCGGGCAGGATCACCCCGCCCCGGACGAACAGGGGCTCCGCCCCGGGCTCCGGGGCGGAGCAGGACGCGAGCAGCGCGAGCGCGATGCGCCTCAGGGGTAGAATCCCGAGTACGACTCCAGCTCGCGAGACTCCTGGAGGTCGCCCTTCGGGTCCCGGTCCTCGTAGCGGACCAGGCCCAGCCCCCGGACGTACCAGAGGGTCGCCGTGCCCTGGGCGTCGTACGTCCCGAACTGCAGGTCGTGCTGGGCGTAGGTGTCCTCGATGACGAGCGCGTCGAAGGTGCCCGCAGCCACCTCGACCGTCTCGAGCCCCATGGCCACGCACTGGCCGGTCGTGATCCAGAGATCTCCCAGATCGGCGTCCGAGGCGGTGTACTGGTAGCTCCAGTCCTCGCCCGGTGCCATGCTGCCGGGATCCAGGAGGAACCGGCGGGGTGCGTCGTAGGTGACGTTCGCCACGTGCTCGCCGTCCTCCAGGTAGGCGAAGCCGGTCACCGACAGGACGCCGCCCGCGCAGGTCCAGGCCTCCTGCGCCTCGCGGGTGCCGCCGAGGGGGTCGGTGAGGTGGCGCGACACGGTGGCGAGGCCGAGCACGTCGTCCCAGGCGGTGATCGTGACCACCTCGGTGCAGTCGGTCCCCTCGAAGAGGGTGGCGTAGGTCCGACGCGCCTCGGGCCCGTTGGCGGTGGGGACCCAGGGATTGCAGTGGGCGTCCTCGTCCACCTCGCCGTCGCAGTCGTCGTCCACGCCGTCCGGGACGTCGTCGTCGGCGTTCGGGTGGATGCCGGGGTCGGTGTCGTCGCAGTCGCGGCCGCCACAGGGTTTGGCGGTGGTGTCCCAGCCGTCGCCGTCGCAGTCGCACTCGTCGTCGCCGTCGCAGTCGCGGTCGATGAAGTCGCCGCAGGTATCGTTGGAGATCCCCGGGTGGGTGCCGGCGTCGAGGTCGTTGCAGTCGTCGCCGCCGACCTCCTCGCAGTTGTGGCCGTCCCTGTCCTGGTCGGCGAGGTCGCCCCCCTGGCAGTCGTTGTCGATGAAGTCGCACGCGATCTCGGTGGCGCCCGGGTTCACGGCCGGGTCGCCGTCGTTGCAGTCGCCCTCGCCCACGGTCCAGTCGTCACCGTCGAGATCGACGTTCTCGGACGTGTCGGGCAGCGGAGGACCGCCGCTGTCGTCCTCGGAGGCATCGCAGGCCAGGAGCACCAGGAGCAGGAGGAAGTGGGGACGCATGCGGCACCTCCGTGTCTACCGGGTTCCACGCGCAATCCTAGCGCGACCGGGCGGGAGTCGCATCTCTTTGGGGCAAGGGCGCGTGGTGCCAGCCGGCTGCCCGGCGCTCGAGGAGGGAGGTGGGCCAGTAGACCTGGTCGGTGAGCAGCGTGGTGACGGACTCGGCGCCGTTTGTGCCCTGGACCGTCACACGCACGGGCGCTCGGTCCCCGAGGTCGCGGACCACCTCGAGGAACCCGTCGAGGTCCCGGATCGGGACGTCGTTGACCGCGCGCACGACGGTGCTGGCGTGCAGGCCATACTGCGCCGCCGGGCCGCCGTACCAGTACCAGGAGAGGTACAGGCCGCCCGAGGGCAGGCCGTACACGAGGCCCAGCGGCCGGTGCGGCTCGTGGAGCAGGGCTCCCGCGAAGGACACAGCACGCCGGATCCCGCCGCCGTCGAGCGCCACGGGCTCCACCGAGACGTCCTCCACGCGGCCCTCGCGCAACCGGGTGACGCGGACCGTGGGGCCGGAAGCGGCGAGAAGGGTCTCGATCTGTCGGGGTCGCGTCACCGGGACGCCGTCGAGGGCGAGGAGCACGTCCCCGCCGTCTAGGGACGCGGCTGCGGGCGCGTCCGGGTGGATCCGCAGCACCACGAGGGCCTGGCGCCGCTCGGGATCGGCCCGCTCCAGGCGGGCGATCTCGGCGTCGGGCAGGCCCTGGTCGCGCAGGCCCGCGAGGCTCTCCACCTCCACCTCGAGGCCGAGATCGCGGAGCGCGGGTGCGCGATCGGCCCGGAGGGGCCCCACCACGTCCTGCACGACGTCCACCGGGAGCCCGTAGAAGCGGCCCGACCCGGACTCCTCCACCTGGAAGGCCCACAGGGCCACCACGCGGGCCTCGGTATCGGCCAGTACCCCGCCGATGGAGGAGGCCGCCTCCGCGATCTGCCAGATCTCGGCGTTGGTCTCACGAAACGATGGAGGCGCGGGCGTGCCGCCCGCCGCGAGGTCCACGCGGGTGATGCGGGTGTCCTGGGAGACCACCCGGAAGGCGGACGTGAGGCCCACCTGGTGGACCTCGTCGCCGGCGTCCAGGTCGGCGCCGGGCCGGAGGCGGGCGGCCACCACCGGTACCGCGCCCAGGAGGGCGGGATCGTACCGCAGGACCGCCACGTTGTGGATCGGGTGGAGGTACAGGACCTCGGCCGGCACGCGCACGGACCCGGCGAAGGTGAGCTCGGCGTCGCCGAGGGAGATGGGCACCGTGCCCCGATCGGTCACCACGAGGCCGCGCTTCGCGTCCACGATCAGGCCGGTCCCGATGTAGGACCAGCCCTCCACGCCCTCGGTCCGGAACGGGATGGTGAAGCGGACGTGGCAGAGGGACGGGGCGAGGCGCGCGGCCACCGGATCGCGGACCACCTCGAAGGTCGCGGAGGCCGGGGGCCCCACCGATGGCGCGGGGGGCGGTGGCTCCGGGAGATCGCGGCAGTCCCAGAGGCCGTTCGTGTCGTTGCGACGGCAGTCGCGGGCCGGCGACCAGTGCCGGTCCACGGTGAGGACGGCGACCTTCTCCTGGCGAAACGAGGCGAGTTCGCGGTACCGGACCCGCACCTTGCGACCGTCGGGCAGTTGGGCCAGCAGGGCCACGAGGTCGTCGAGGTCGTCGAGGGGGCGGTCGTCCATCGCAACGATGAGGGTGTCACTGCCGATCCGGGCGTTCCGGAATGCGTATCCGGGCTCGATCAGCACCACGCCCCGGGCCGGGACGTGGTGGTTCCGGGCGAGCTGGAGCGAGGTCTCCTGGAGCACGGCCTGGGAGAGCTCCACGTACCGGGAGGGCGTGAGGTGCTCGAGGTCGTCCACGCGCAGGTCCGCCTCGAAGGGCCTCCCCCCCCGCTCGAGCGACAGGCGCACGGTGCCCCCGACGCGGGCGTCGAGCGCGTCCTCGAGGACGTCGAAGTCCTCGGCGAGGCGGCCCTCCACGCGCACCAGGACGTCCCCGGGCTGGATCACGCCGTCGCACGGACCCTCGGGCACGACGGACACCGCCACCAGCATGCCCTGGACCGCGGGCAGGGCCTTGCGGACGGCGCTCTCGGTGGCCGGGGAGAGGCCGAGCCTGCGCAGCTCCTCGTACGGCTGGTGGAGGAAGGTGGCCTGGATCGTCCCCCGGGGCACGGGCTCCCCTCGGCGCAGGTGGTCGAGCACCCTGCGGGCACGGTGTAAGGGCAGGTAGAACGAGGAGGCCGCCTGGGTGGCGCCGCCCGCGTTGAGCGCGATGACGGCCCCCGTGACGTCCACCACGGGGGATCCGGAGGATCCGCCCGAGGTCGAGGTGGCCGCCTGGAAGTAGAAGGTGTTGACGTCGTTGTAGGAATCGATGCCGTAGTGGGGTGCCGGCCGGTCGAGGCGGGCGAGGGTGCCGTCGAGGATGGACAGCTTCTCCCCGGCGTCGTTGCCCACCACCCGGATCGCGGTGCCCACCCGGGCCCGCTCCGGCGCCAGGGCGAGCTCGGTGAGCCCCATGAAGCGGACCTCGGAGGGATCGAAGCGGTAGAAGCCGAAGTCGTGCACCGGATCCCGGTAGATCGGCTCGAGCTCCACCTCCTCCTTGTCCAGGGTGATGCCCCGGGCCCGGACGGGACCCACGTGGACCATGTGCCGGTTCGTGAGGACGAGGCCTCTCGCCAGGTCGACCACGAACCCGGTGCCCTCCGTGGCCATGGCCCCCTCGGTGTCCAGGGGCCGGGTGGCGGAGACCTCGATCGCGAGGACGGCGCGCGAGACGCGCTCGAGCGTGACCTCCCAGGGATCCGAGGCGGGCCGGGCCCGGGCCGGCGCGGCGAGCAGGAGGACGGCCAGGGCGCACGCGGCCAGGGCGAGGCGGCGGAGGAGCGGTGTCATCCCTCCAACGTAGCACCGGACGGAGGCGGCTACTTGCGGCCGAGCACGTGGACGGCGTCGAGCGCTGCACCGCGGACCTCGGCATCGAGGTCCTTCAGGCGCCGGCGGATCCAGGGCAGGCTGGCCCGGGATCGGAGGTCCACCAGGGAGCGGCAGGCCTCGGCCCGGACCGCGGGCGCGGGATCCTCGAGCGCGGTCTCCACCACGGGCACGGCGTCCGGGCACTCGGAGAATCCGAGCAGCTGCACGAGGTCCCGGCGCACCAGGAGCGGCAGATTCCAGGCGCCGTAGGCCACCGCGAGGTCGGGCACCGCCACCTCCCGGTCGAAGAGGAGCGCGTCGAAGGCCTTGTCGGCCGAGTGCGGATCCGGATCCTGGAGGCGCCGGATGAGATCGGCGTACCGGGGACGAACGGAGGTGGCCATGGCGGGCGGACGGGGACGGGAGGGCCAGGATAGCATGCCCGGCCGGGTCCGCGGGAGGGCGCGGCGGCGACTCGGGGCAGCCGCCGTCCGCCGGCGGCCCCGATCCGGGTTTCGGGATAGGGCGGGCGCCCTCCGCGATGCACTTCCTCCTCTCCAACGACGACGGCTTCGACGCGCCCGGGCTCTGGGCGCTGGTGGAGGCACTCTCGCCCCTCGGCACCTGCTGGGTGGTGGCGCCCGAGACCGAGCGCTCGGCCACCGGCCACGCGCTGACGCTCCACCGGCCGCTGCGTGCGCGCCGCGTGCGTGACCGCTGGTGGGCGGTGGACGGCAAGCCCGCCGACTGCGTCTACATGGGCATCCACCACTTCTGCCCCCAGAAGCCCGATCTTGTCGTGTGCGGCATCAACCGGGGCGGCAACGTCTCGCTCGACGTCTACTACTCGGGCACCGTGGCGGCCGCGCGCGAGGCCGCCATGGCGGGCGTCCGGGCGATGGCCTCCAGCCTGTACGTCTTCGATTGGAGACGGGAGCCTCACGCGCACGAGTGGGGGGTGGCGCAGTCCGTCACGCGCCGGCTCGTGGAGGACCTCCTCGCCCACCCGCTGCCCTCCGACGTGCTCGTGAACCTGAACGTGCCCGATCGGCCGGTCGCAGAGCAGCGCGGCGTGCGCGCCGCGCGCCTCGGACGGCGCCACTGGCACGTCAACGTGGAGGAGCGGCGCGACCTGAGGGACCAGCCCTACTACTGGATCGGCGGCAACCACCGCACCTTCGCGGACCTGCCCGACAGCGACGGGCCCCTGGTCCACGCCGGCTGGGCCACGGTCACGCCGCTCGCCCTGGACGGCACGGCCGGCGACTGGCTCGATGCGGTCGCGGACCTGCCGCTCCTCGGTGGCGCGACCCCCGTCCGGGCCGCCGGCGCCCACCGCGGATCCACCTGACCGGAGAACCCCATGCGCGACCTCACCCTGAGGCTGGAGCGGACGCTGCGCGACGTGCCCGACTTCCCCAAGCCCGGGATCGTGTTCAAGGACATCACGCCGATCCTCGCGGACCCCGACCTGATGGGGGACGTGATCCGTGCCTTCGCCGATCGCTTCCGCGATGCCCGCGTGGACGCTGTCGTGGGCATGGAGAGCCGCGGGTTCCTCTTCGGGGCGCCGCTCGCGCTGGCCCTGCACGCCTCCTTCGTGCCCGCGCGCAAGCCCGGCAAGCTCCCGTGGAAGACCATCGGCCACGAGTACGCCCTCGAGTACGGGACCAACCGCCTCGAGCTCCACGTGGACGCCCTCCGGCCGGGCCAGCGGGCGCTGGTCGTGGACGACCTGCTGGCCACCGGGGGCACCGCCCGGGCCACCTGCGCCCTGGTGCGCGCGCTGGGCGCCGAGATCGTGGCCTGCTGCTTCGTGGTGGAGCTCGGATTCCTCGGCGGCCGGAAGCTCCTGGACGGCATCGGCGTCGAGAGCCTGGTCATCTGCTGATCAGGGGTCGAGCCCCAGGATCCGGGGCCAGGCGGCGGCGAGGGCACGGGCGAGATCGTCGGGCGCGCCGTCGTTGTGGAGGACCACGCCAGCGGCACGGACCTTGTCCCCGGCAGGGGCCTGGGACCCGATCCAGGCCCGGGCCCGGGCCTCGTCGAGACCGCGCTGCTCCACGAGGCGCCGCACCTGGACCTCGGGCGGTGCGGTCACCACCACGAGGACGTCGAAGCGGCCCTTCTGGCCGGTCTCCACGATCAGGGCCGCTTCCACCGCCGCCACGGGGTGGCCCTCGGCGGCGCGATCGTCCAGCCAGGTCTCGACCCGGGCCCAGATGAGTGGATGCGTGATGGCCTCGAGCCGGCGCCGGGCGGCCGGGTCGCGGGAGACGAGGGCGCCCAGCAAAGCCCGATCGAGCGTGCCGTCGGGAGCCGTCACCTCGGGGCCGAAGGCGGCGACGACGGCGGCGAAACCGGGCGATCCGGGCGCCACCACCTCGCGCGCGACGCGATCCGCGTCGAGCACGGGCACGCCCCAGCGCGTGGCCAGGAGGGTCGCCACCAGGGACTTGCCCGACGCGATGCCGCCCGTGATCCCGACCGTCCTCACGGGGAGGTCCCCGGGGGTGCGGCTACGCGGATCCGCTCGAGTGCACGGGCGATCCGCCGCCGTGTGCAGGGCCCCGGGGCGTCCCGGCCCTCGCGGGCGAGGAGGGCCTCGAGGGGGCCGGCGGCCGCGCCCGTGCCGAGGAGGCCCAGGAGGTCGGCGCAGGCGCGGGTGGCCCCGGGCGCCGAAAGGGCCTGGACGCAGGCCGGCGCGACCAGGGTGTCGAAGGTGTCGAGCGTGGCCAGGGCCTCGTCGTGGTCGAGCGATCCCGGCTCGGACCGGCGGGCGCGGCGGACGGCCAACCGGACGCGCGAGCGCAGCACCCGCGCCGCGTAGGTACGGTCGCTGCGGTCATCGCCGAGGAGGTCCGCCACCCACCGCTCGGTCGATTCGTCGGGCGGTACCGGGTACGGGATCCGGCTCGCCCCGGAGCCGAGGAGGAGCGGGAGGAGGAGCAGGATCGGGACCGGGCGCGGCAGGGGCACGGCCTACTCCGCCTCGAACTTCTCGACGTACCGGAAGATGGTGCGGGGATCCACGTCGAGGTCACGCGCGGTCTGGGCCTTGTTCCAGTTGTTCCGCTCGAGCACCTCCCGGACGTAGGAGCGCTTGAACTCCTCCTCGGCCTGGGCGAGCGGCACCACCTGGCGGCGCTCGCCCGCCGAGAGGCCGAGGTCGTCGGCATTGAGCAGGGGGCGGTCGCTCATGATGACCGCCCGCTTGACCCGGCTTTCGAGCTGGCGGACGTTGCCCGGCCAGAAGTAGCCGTTCATGGCCTCGATGCACTCGTTGGTGAAACCGCGGACGCGGGAGGCGGCCTGCTCGGCGTACTTGTTCAGGAAGAACCGGGCGAGCAGCAGGATGTCCTCCCCCCGGTCCCGCAAGGGGGGCAACTGCACCACCACCTCGTTCAGGCGGTAGGAGAGGTCCTCGCGGAACCGTCCGGCCTTGATCTCCTCGTCGAGCACCTTGTTGGTGGCGGCCACGAGCCGGAAGTCGATGGCCCGGGGCTGCAACTCGCCGATGCGCTCGATCCGGTGCTCCTGCAGGACCCGCAGGAGCTTGACCTGCAGGTTCATCGGCATCTCGCAGATCTCGTCGAGGAAGATGGTGCCGCCGGCCGCGAGCTCGAACTTGCCCATCTTGTCGGCCAGGGCGCCGGTGAACGAGCCCTTCTTGTGCCCGAAGAGCTCGCTCTCGAGGAGGTTCTCGGGAATGGCGCCGCAGTTGATGGACACGAACGCCCGCTGGCTCCGGTCCGAGAGGCGGTGGATCTCGCGCGCCACGAGCTCCTTGCCGGTACCGGTCTCGCCCAGGACGAGGACGGAGAGGTCCGTGGGCGCGACCCGGCGGACCATGCGGAAGACCTGCTGGATGACCGGGGAGGACCCCACCATCTCCCCCTGGGCCGAGCGGCGGAGCTGGTCGCGGAGGTTGCGGTTGGTGGTCTGCAGCTCGTTGAGCAGGAGGGCCGTGTGGACCAGGATGGCCGCCTGGCTCGCGAAGACCTCGAGGAGCGAGAGGTCGCGCTCGGTGAAGAGATCCGCGACGTTGTCGTTGCCCAGGTAGATCACCCCGAGCAGATCCTCGCGGTAGATGAGCGGCACGCACAGCACGGACGACAGGCGGAGATCCACCACGCTCTTCGAGGTGGCGAACGCGCGGTCGTGCAGCGCGTCGGACACCACCAGCGGCTGCCGGTGGCGGACCACGTGATCCACGATGCTGTCGCTGATGCGGGAGAGGTCGAGGTGCTCCTCCCCGACGTTGTGGCTCGCCGCGAGGTGGCGCTGGCCGTCCTGGAGGACGATGACGAATCCCTTCTCGGCCCGCGTGAGCCCCACCACCGCCCGCAGCAGCTTCTGGAAGAGCGCCTCGGGCGTGGTGTCACGCATGAGCTCGCGCGAGAAGTCCACCAGCAGCTGCAGGGTGTCGAGGCTGGCGCCGGCCTGGGGCGGCTCGGGGGGGAAGCCGTCGAGCAGGCGGATCTCGAAGCGGCCCACCAGGAGGGTGTCGCCCGACGTGAGGTCCGCGGTGCGCACCCGGTGCCCGTTCACGTAGAGCTCGAGCGTGCGCTCCACCACCGAGACCGTGACCCCGCCGGCCTTCTGGACGAGGTTGGCGTGGACGGGGGCGAGGGAGGCGTCGTCGAGGACCACGTCCGCGCCCTGCTTCCGGCCGAGGGTCAGGATCGGCTTCCGGAGCACGACGTCCTGGGAGGTGCGCCGGACGGTGTCCAGGATGTGCAGGTAGGCCATGAGACCCTCGGGGGTCCGCAGTATATCCCCTCGGCCGGCGGCCGCGTCAGGGCGTACGGAACGAGACCACCACCCCGGCGCCGCCGGGGAGGGGCCCGACCCCCACGGCCGGGCCGGCGTTCCGCTCCCGCCGGACGCTGCCGAAGGCGTCGAGGCCCCCCACGAGCCAGGCCCCGTAGAACGCCGCGGTGAACGTCCACGACAGGCGGCGCTTGAGCTGGAGCGTCTCGTAGACCTCCGGATCGTACGTCTCGTGGCTCTCGGTCAGGTCGGCGAGCAGCCAGAGGCTGGCCGCGCCGCTCACGAGCTGGACGGAGGCCAGGGTCCACCCCCGGACCGGCTCGCGGTGGGCGATCTGCCAGGCGCCGAAGGGCGCCCAGGCCAGGAGGGGCGGGCGGGCGGCGGAGCGGGTGGAGGGCGTGTCCCGCCGGCCCTCCGCCCGGGCGGCTTGGACGGTCGCGAAGAACTCCACCACATCGGGGGGGTGCTCGTAGGGATCGAGGCGGTGCCCGGGATCGTCCTCCAGGAGTGCCCAGAACGCGTCCCAGGAGGCGTCCCGGTTGCCCTCCACGAACAGGACCTCGCCCAGGTAGACGCGGGCTCGGATCCGGACCTCCGTGTCCGTGACGCCCTCGTCGTTGAGGAGGTCGGCCAGCGCCTTGCGGGCCAGGTCGTGGTCGCCCGCGAGGTAGTGGCGGAGGGCCGAGTCGAGCCGCACCCTGGGCGAGGGTGCAAAGGGCACCGGCGCCGGGGACGGCGGGGGGGGCACGTCGTCGGCGCCCCACGCAGCGGCAAGGACCACGGCGAGGAGGAGGCCCAGCATGGGGTGGCAGGGTAGCGCCCCCGTCCGTCAGGGTCAATCGCGGCGGGCCACGTTACGGAGCGCGAGCGGCCGGTGGGAGCGGCCGGAGGAGGATCCCGTGGACCTGGAGGCCATCGCGGCCGCGCTCGCCGATCTGCAGGATTGCCTCGGCACCGTGGACGACGCCGAGCTTGCCCGCCTCGCAGGCGTCCCCGAACGGGACGTCGCGGCCCTGCGCGAGTCGCGCGGGATCCGCCCCTGGACCGCCCGCCGCCGCCGCGCCCGCACCCCCACCACCCGGTCCGCTACGCCCGGCGAGCTCGAGGCCTGGCACACGTCGCGGCCGGAGGGCGCCGCCTGCTTCCGGATCGTCTTCGACGGCGCCGTGGTCCTCGTGGCGGCCCGCTCCCTGGCCGAGGCCCTCGGCGCCGCCACGGCCGCCTGCCGGAGCACGCCCGTGGGCGTGGAGCCGGTGGGCCGCGTCCTGTAGGTCCACCGGAGCGGGCCCAGGTGTTTGGGATCGGCTCCACCGAACTCCTGCTCGTCCTGATCCTGCTCCTCGTCCTTGGAGGGCCCGAGCGCCTGCCCGAGGCCCTGCGGTGGACCGGCCGACAGGCCGGCGCGGTGCGGCGTGCGGCCGGGCAGCTGCAGGACGCGATCCTCGAGGGCGACGCCGCCGCGCGGCGCGCGGACCAGGCCGTGGCCTTCGGGGCTCCTGGGGACGGCGGGGAGACCACGCGCGAGCCGGCGCGCCCCCCCTCGGAGGGGCATGCGCTCCTCGCGCGCCTCGCCGACCTGAGGCGACGGCTCCTCGTGTCCGCCGCCGCGGTGGGCGCCGCCGTGGTGGTCTGTTTCGTGGCGGCCCCCCGGATCTGGGCCTTCCTCGCCGCACCGCTTCAGGACGCCGTGGGGACAGACGGGACCGTCGCGGTCACGAGCCCCACCGAGGGGGTGACCACCTGGATGGGCCTGGCCCTCTACGCCGGGCTCGTCGCGGCCTCGCCCGTGGTGTTCCACCAGGCCTGGGGCTTCGCGGCGCCCGCACTCGGCGGGCTCAAGCGGACCGTCCTGGGCCTCGCGGCCGCGTCCACGATCCTCTTCCTTGCCGGGGCCGCCTTCGGCTACCTCGTGATGTTCCGCCAGGTGTTCCCGTTCCTGCTCGCGATCACGCGAGGAGCGGCGCGGCCGGTCATCTCCATGGCATCCTACCTCGACATGGCCGCGTGGATGCTCCTGCTCTTCGGGCTGTGCTTCGAGCTGCCCGTGGTCGTCTGGGTGCTCGCCCGCCTGGGCCTGGTCACGCCGCGGCGCATGATCCGGGCCTTTCGCTACAGCGTGGTGGGCATCTTCGTGGTGGCCGCGGTGATCACACCGCCCGACGCCGTGTCCCAGGCGGTGATGGCCATCCCGCTCCTCGCCCTCTACGGCATCGGCATCGGCGTGGCCGCGGTGGCCGCGCCCCGGCGCCCGACGCGCCCCGCGGGGTAGCCGTCAGGCGCTCGGGCGGGCGTCGGGCTTCCCCTGGGCGACCGCGACCGTGGCCTTGCGCTGGGCGAGCTCGGCCCGGACCCGGGCGAGGTTGTCCCGGCCCAGGGCCTGGTCGAGGACCTCCTCCATGCGGGCCACGAAGAAGAACATCATCTCGGCCTGGATCTCCTCTGGGACCTCGTGGAGATCCTTTCGGTTCTTGTCGGGCAGCACCAGGGTGCGGATGCCCGCCCGGTGCGCCGCGAGGACCTTCTCCTTGACGCCGCCGACCGGGAGCACCGCGCCCCGGAGGGTGACCTCGCCGGTCATGGCGAGCGTGGGATCGACGGGGATCCCCGTGAGGAGGCTCGTGATGGCGGTCATCATGGTGACGCCCGCCGAGGGGCCGTCCTTGGGGATCGCGCCCGAGGGGACGTGGACGTGCATGTCGATCTCGTCGAACACGTCCTCGTCCACGCCGAGCGACTCGGCGCTGGCCCGGATGAACGAGCGGGCCACGGAGACCGACTCCTTCATGACGTCGCCGAGGTGGCCCGAGAGGTGCAGGTTGCCCTTGCCCTTGAACTTGGTCGCCTCGATGAAGAGGATGTCGCCCCCGGCGGCGGTCCAGGCCAGGCCCGTGGCCACCCCGGGCACGGCCGTGCGCTCGGCGATCTCCTGGAAGAACTTGATGGGACCGCGGATCTCCTCGACCTTCTCGGGCGTGACCACGATCCGGCTCTGCACCTCGCCCGCCGCCACGTCGCGGGCCACGGCACGGGCGCAGGAGGCGATCTCCCGCTTGAGGTTCCGGACCCCGGCCTCGCGCGTGTAGGACGAGATGATGTACAGCACCGCCTCCTCAGAGAACTCGATGTGGTCCTTCGTGAGGCCGTGGTCCCGGAGCACCTCCGGGATGATGAAGTTGAAGGCGATCTTCAGCTTCTCCTCCTGCGTGTAGCCGGGGATCTCGATGACCTCCATGCGATCGCGCAGGGGGGGCGGGATGGGTTCCGCCAGGTTGGCGGTGGCGATGAAGAGAACCTTGGAAAGGTCGAAGGGAACATCGAGGTAATGGTCGTTGAAGGCGTGGTTCTGCTCCGGATCCAGGACTTCGAGGAGGGCGGACGACGGATCGCCCCGGTAGTCCATGCCGAGCTTGTCGATCTCGTCGAGCACGAACACGGGGTTGTTCGATCCGGCCTTCTTGATGCCCTTGATGATCTTGCCGGGCAGGGAGCCGATGTACGTCCGGCGATGGCCCCGGATCTCGGCCTCGTCGCGCACGCCGCCCAGGCTCACCCGGACCAGCTTGCGCTTGAGCGCCCGCGACACCGAGGTGGCCAGAGAGGTCTTGCCGACGCCCGGCGGGCCCACGAGGCAGAGGATGGGGCCCTTCATGTCGGGCTTGAGCTTGAGGACCGCGAGGTACTCGACGATCCGCTGCTTGACCTTCTCGAGGTCGTAGTGGTCCTCGTCGAGGATGCGCTCGGCCTGGGCGATGTCGTGGAGGTCCTGGGTGGACCGGGACCAGGGCAGCTCGATGAGCCAGTCGAGGTAGGTGCGGCTCACGGTGTACTCGGCCGCGCCCGGGCTCATGCGCGCCATCCGTTTCAGCTCCTTGATGGCCACCTTCTCGGTGTCGGTGGGCATCTGGGCCTTCTTGATGGCCTTCTCGAGCTCCTCGAACTCCTCCTGGCGCTCGTCGACCTCCCCCAGCTCCTTCTGGATCGCCTTGAGCTGCTCCCGCAGGTAGTACTCCCGCTGGGCCTTGTCCATCTCCCCCTTGACCTCGGTCTGGATCTTGTTGGAGAGCTCCAGGACCTGGATCTCCTTGTTGAGGAGGGCGATGACCCGCTGGATGCGCTCGCGCGTGTCGAAGGTCTCGAGCAGCGCCTGCTTCTCCTCCACCGGGATGCTGAGGTTGGAGGCGACGATGTCGGCGAGGATGCCGGGGTTGTCGATGGACCGGACCAGGAACCCCGCTTCGGCCGGGATCTGGGGAGACAGGTCGATGATCTTCTGCGCGAGCTCCCTCAGGCTCGCCAGGAGGGCGTCGGTGCTGGAATCGTGCTCCTGGGACTCCTCGAAAACGTCGGCCTCCACCCGGAGGTACGGATCGGTGTGCACCCACTGGCGGACCCGCATGCGGGCGAGACCCTGGATGATCACGTTGAGCTTGTTGCCCGGCATCTTGACCGACTTGAGGATCTTGACCACGGTGCCGGTCTGGTAGAGCTCGTCCGGCCGGGGGTCCTCGCTGTCGGACTCACGCTGGGAGAGGATGCCGAGGAGCCGGTCCTTCTCCATGGCCTTCTCGACGGCCTTGAGCGACTTCTCCCGGCCGACGTTGATGGGGAAGGCGAGGACCGGGTAGATGACGGTCTTGCGGATCGCGAGGACCGGGATGTTGAGCTCGCCCGGGAGGTTCGCGCCCGTGTTCTCGACGTCGGAGGGATCGGGAGCCATGGGTTCGCTCCATCGCCGGTGCCTCACCGGGGAGGGGTGTCCGGTACCTGTATCCCCCGACCCCTTCGGGTCAAGCGGCCACGGGAGCCGCCCTGGGTCAGGGACGCCCGCCGGGCTGGTGGTCGCGGCCCGTCGGGATGCTCCCTTCCGCCAGCCTGCCTCGAGCCCTGAGCATGCTCTCGTAGGCCGGCGCGTACGGATCGGCCCAATCCCGCGTCCGGAGGCGTTCGGGGGTGGGACGGAGGTCCGCGGGGGCCTCAGCCCCGCCGACGAGGTCCCAGGCCACGATCGGCCCGTCCACGGCCACGGGGGGTCCCAGGGCCTCCGAGATGCGCTCCATGACACGGCGCGGGAGGTCCTCCTCCTCCTCGTCCTCTTCCTCGTCGTCGACCTCGACCTCGTCCTTGTCCTCGTCCTTGTCCT
Organism: Deltaproteobacteria bacterium; assembly: GCA_041309225.1. Taxonomy (GTDB): domain Bacteria; phylum Myxococcota_A; class UBA796; order UBA796; family JAFGLY01; genus JAFGLY01. The sequence continues at coordinate 20,229 of JBFYZZ010000098.1, forward strand.
CGTCGGGCGTCAGGTAGTCGCGATGCAGGAGCACCCAGCGGAACCCCTCGCGCACGAGGCGGGTGCGGGCCGCGCCCGTGGGGGGTGGCCGGGCGTCGTCGGGGTTCCGGATCGCACCGCGCAGGAAGTTGATGAGGTCGATGGAGAGGCGCCGCTTGTACCCCTCGGGCCAGAAGACCGAGGCGTTCTCCCCCATGCCCCCGAAGGTGGGCTGCCGGTGCACGGTCTGCCACACGATGGTGTGCTTGTTGATGCCGATGGGCAGGTCGATGACGGCGCCGGTCTCCCGCCCGATCCAGCGCACCACCTCGGGCGGGGCGACGTCGCGCGTCACGAAGGGCCAGGTGAGGTTCCGGTGCTGCTCCCCGAGGTGGAAGGCGGTCACGAGGAGGACGACCGCGATCGCGCCCCCGCGTGCGGCCACGCGGCCCGGGCGTCCAGGTCGGGCCGCCCAGGCTCCGAACAGGCGATCGGCGGAGCCCGCCACCCCGGCCGAGAGCAGGAGGAACACCATGACCACGAGGCGGTAGGGAAACCAGAAGCGGTCGAGGAAGGGGACCAGGTGGTAGGCCACCAGGTAGGGGGGGCTGGGCACCTGGAGACCGTTCGAGAACGGGAGGATGGGGCCGATCGCGAAGTAGAGGACCAGGGCGGATCCCCCGATCCACCGCAGGCGGTGGGGGCCGACGGCGGTGACGAGGAGGATCGCGCCGATCCAGGTGACGTAGCCCAGCATCGGCGCGCCCCAGCGCTCCATGAGGAGGTAGCCGTGCAGCTGGGCGGCGACGTTGTTGCCCAGGGCTCGGGGCAGGGACAGGAGGGGGGCCGACTCGGAAGCCAGGCCCGGAACCTGTCCCGACGAGGCGTGGAGGGCCATGGCCACCACGAACGGGGAGACCACCAGCAGGGCCGCGGCGCCCGCGAGCGCCCAGCGTCCGAGGAGACGCAGCCGATCCGGGCCGCGCACCAGGCCCAGGACCAGGAGCCAGGCACCCAGGAGGGCGACGAAGTACCCCATGAACCAGTACGTCATGGCCTGGAGCCCGACCCAGAGCCCGGCCAGCAGCGCGTCCCGGCGGCGCCCCCCGGGCGTCTCGAGGAGCAGCAGCCGATCGAGCGCGAGCGGCAGGAACCAGAGGAAGGCCTGGGTGATCCGGCCGCAGGTCAGCTCGAACAGCGTGTACGAGCAGGTCTGCCACAGGATCGTGGCGAGGAAGGCGCCCACCGTGATCCGGTCGCGCCCCAGGAGCAGGCGGTGCCAGGATCCGGGCGCCCCGGCCGCTCGGGCCGCCAGCGGTCGGAACGCCAGGGCGTTGCCGAACAGGACCACGGCCACGAACACGGGCTCCCAGCGGGGGAAGCCCAGGATCCACTGGAACGGCACGGAGAGCCCGGCGTCGAGGAAGTTGTTGCCCGTGTGGGCGAAGATGTCCTTGCCGAGCGGGAAGAAGAAGAGGATGGTGAAGGACGGATCCCGGAGGTGCTCCAGGCAGTCGCGGATCCACCAGAAGAACCAGAGGGTGCCGAACAGGTCGACCCCGTCCCCGACCACGGCGGTGCCGGCGAGGAGGGCCGGGAGGACGCCACCCACGGCCACGACGGCGTAGAGACCGAGCTCGACGGGGCGGGGGACGGTGGGGGAGGCCGACATCCCGCCCACCCTATCGCCGGCGGGGGCGGCCGCCGAGGGCGGTCGGGCACCGGGATCCCCGGCCTGGGTGGACCCCAGGGCTCCGGTCCTTGCGTCCCGCCATGATTGAACATATGTTCCATCCGGACCCTGGAGACCGGACCCGTGACGGCCCGCGCCGCCGCCCTGGCGACCCTCCGCGCCACCCTGTCGGCGCGGGGCCTGCTCGGCATCGCCGAGCCCCGCTGCATCCCCAGCGGCCATCCCGCCCTCGATGCCGCCGTGGGGGGGCTGCCCCGGCCCGGGGTGGTCGAGGTGGCGGGCCTCCCGGGCTCGGGCCGCCTCGGCGTGCTGCTCCCGGCCCTCGCCCGCGAGACCCGTGCGGGCCGCGTCGTGGCCGTGGTCGACGCCCTCGGCCGCCTCCACCCGCCGGGGCTCCCGGGGGTGGCCTGGTCCCGCCTCCTCCTGGTGCGGCCGGGCCCCGAGCAGGCCCCCTGGGCCACGGAGCAGGTGCTGCGCTCGGGAGCGGTTCCCCTGGTGGTGCTCCTCGACCCGGCCCCCTTCGGGCGCTCGGGCTGGCGCCTGCTGCGGGCGGCCGAGGAGGGGGACGCCGTGCTCGCGGTGGTGGCCGAGGCGTCGGATCCAGGCCTGCCCGCCACCCTGCGCCTCGCTCCCCGGGTCACGGGCGGCACCCTGGCCGTCCGGCTCGAGGGGGGGCGGCGGGTGCGCGAGGCCCGCGTGCTGCACCTGGGGGTCCCGCCCCCGCTAGAATTCGTCCGCCCTGCCGAGGGGGGTGGAGGTTAGGGTTGCCGCTTCCAGGGCCACCCACCTTCCGGAGTCCGAGGCGATGACCTTCACCATCAAGGGCCGGAGCGTGATCCGTGCCGAGTACATCTGGATGGACGGCCGCCGTCCCACGTCCACCCTGCGCTCCAAGACGAAGATCCTGCCTGGCCCCGTCCAGGACCTCCAGTCCATCCCGCGCTGGGGGTTCGACGGCTCCAGCACCAACCAGGCGCAGGGGCACCACAGCGATCTCATGCTGGTCCCCGTCCGGATGGTGCCCGACCCGCTCCGCGACGGCGACGACGTCCTCGTTCTGTGCGAGGTGGCCTGGCCGGACGGCACGCCGCACCCCACCAACACCCGCGCCGTCCTGCGCGACGCCGCCGAGCGCCACGCGGCGCACCAGCCGCTCGTCGGGATCGAGCAGGAGTACACCCTCTACAACCGCCAGGGGAGCTGGCCCTACGAGTGGCCTGCCGAGGGGCGCCCGCATCCCCAGGGCCGCTACTACTGCGGGGTCGGGTGCGACGAGGTCTTCGGCCGCGAGCTCGTCGAGCACCACACCACCGCGTGCTTGAGGGCAGGGCTCTCGATCGAGGGCACCAACGCCGAGGTGATGCCTGCCCAGTGGGAGTTCCAGGTCGGCACGCTCGGGCCGCTGGAGGTGGCCGACGAGCTGTGGCTCGCCCGCTGGCTGCTCTACACCATCGCCGATCCCATGGGCATCTCCGTGAAGCTCTCCCCCAAGCCCATGGGCCACCTGGAGGACTGGAACGGCGCCGGGGCGCACGTCAACTTCTCCACCCGGGCGATGCGCGAGCCGGGAGGCCTCCGCCACGTGGAGGACGCCTGCCGCACGCTCGGGCGGTTCCACGAGGCCCACATCGCCGTGTACGGCGCCGATAACGACCAGCGCCTCACCGGTCGCCACGAGACCTGCGCCATCGACGAGTTCCGCTTCGGGCCCAGCGATCGCGGCGCCTCCATCCGGATCCCCATGGCCACCCTGAACACCGGGGCCGGGTACATCGAGGACCGCCGCCCGGCTGCCAACATCGACCCCTACAAGGTCCTGGTGGCGATGCTCGAGACGGCCTGCGGGAACGGGTTCGAGCCCCCCGACCACTGGATCGAGGAGACCATCGGTCCGTACCGGATCCCCAAGCACTGACGCTGCAGGGTCAGACCGCCTCGATCGTCGAGGGTGGCTTGGTCGCCACGTTGCAGGTGACGCTCACCACGCCCGGCACGCTCGCCACGATCTCCGCGGCGATGGCCTCGAGCGTGTCCCACGGGAGACGGGTCGGCGTGGCGGTGCGGGCGTCCACGCTGTCCCAGCAGCGCAGCTCGATCTGCTGGCCGAACTCCCGTCGGCCGTCGCGCATCCCGGTGACGCGGTCGGCGTGGAGGATGGCCATGTACTGGAACGCCTTCGTGCCCGCGAGGTGCCGTTCGACCACGGACGTGGCCTTCCGTACCACCTCGACGCGGTCGGGTGTGACCTCGCCGACGACCCGCGCCGCGAGCGCCGGTCCGGGGAAGGGAATGCGGTCGAAGAGCTCGGCGGGCAGTCCGAGGGCCCGACCGACGATCCGCACCCCGTCCTTGCGGAGCTGGAGGAGCGGCTCGAGGATCCGGTAGCCGAAGGCCGCCTGCGGGTCGATCCCGAGCTGCTCGAACACGTTGTGCTGGCGCTTGATCCCGGCGACGGTCTCGTCGACGTCGGTCAGGATGGTGCCCTGGAGGAGGTGCAGCGCCCCGCTCTCCCGCACGACGCGCCCGAAGACGCGCTTGTAGAAGGTCTGGGTGATGGCCTCGCGCTTCTCCTCGGGATCCGTGACCCCCTTCAAGGCCGCGAAGAACTCGCTCCGGGCGTCGACGATCTCGACCGGGACGTCGAGCGTGGCGAACAGGGCGCGGACGCGCTCGGGCTCCCCCTCCCGCATGAGCCCGTTCTCGACGAACACGGTGCGGAGCCGCCGCCCGAGGGCGCGGTGGCCGAGCATGGTGACCACGGAGGAGTCCACACCGCCCGACAGGGCGTTGATGGCGGTCCCGTCTCCGACCGCCTGGCGGATCTCCTCGACCCTCTCGTGGACGAAGGCCTCGGGCACGAGCTCACGAGCGGTGATTTCACGGATCATCGGGGCTTCTCCTGGTGCGGGTGGACGGCGTGGTTCGGGGAGGGGGACGCCGCGTCCCAGAGCAGGGGGTGGGCCGCAAGGGTTGCCACGGCGGCGTCGCGGCGGTCGAAGAAGCGCACCGCGTCGGCTTCGACCAGGGCCACGTCCGTGGCGAGGTGGTCGAGCACGTTGGCGAAGACGAGATCCGAGCGTGTGCGGACGAGCAGGCGCCGCGCGATGGCCACGAGCTCCTCGCGGCCCGTGCCGGGCGCGGCGGCCTTGAACGTGACCAGGCGCAGCTGCGGACCCCACTCCTTGAGGCGATCGGCGATCTTGGGGGCCGGCCGCAGGCGGAGGATCCACTCGGTACGCCCGCTCTCGACCTTGCCGTCGATCGGATCGGCCTCGTAGTCGCCCACGGCGGCGGCGTGGAGCACCGCGCCGTCGGGGTGGCCGCGGACCCACGCCTCCATCCGGTCCATGAGGTGGCGCGTGGAGGAGAACACCTCCACCGACCGAAGATCCCCCGCACGCAGGAGCGCCTCGGGGCTGCCCAGCAGGTGGACCGGGTGGTCGGTGGCGAGCAGGCGGGCCAGCGTGACCCCCGTCTCGCCGCTGGACCAGGCCGACAGGTAGCGCATGCGATCGATGGGGTTCCGGGTGGCCCCCGCGGTGACGAGGACCGGCCGGTTCACGCGCGCCCCTGGCCGAGGTGGAGCGAGGCGGGTCCGGCCGTGACCCGTCCGATGGCCCAGCCTCGGGTGCGGCCGAGCAGCAGGGCGGCCGCGCCGGGAGGCAGCGCGAAGAGCAAGCCGCCCGAGGTCTGCGGGTCGAAGAAGAGGGCCTCCCGGCCGGGCGGGATCGACCCGATGGTCGCATGTCCCTCCACGAACGCGCGGTTCGAGGCCGCTCCTCCGGGATTGTGGCCGGCCTCGGCCAGGGCCTCCGCGAAGGGCAGGAGCGGGAGCGCCGCGGCCTCGAACGCAAAGCGGACGCCGGAGGCGCGCGCCATCTCCCAGGCGTGCCCGGCCAGCCCGTTGCCGGTGACGTCGGTGCACGCGTGGACCTCGAGGTCGCGCGCGGCGTCCCGTGCGGCGCGGTTGAGCTCGAGCATGCTGAGGATCGCGGCATCCTCGGCCTCCTCGGGGCACTCGTCGCGCTTCACCGCCGTGCTGATCACGCCCGTACCCAGCGGCTTGGTGAGGACGAGCACGTCGTCGGGCCGGGCGCCGGTGTTGCGCCACACGCGGTCCTCCTCCACGAGCCCGGTGACCGAGAGCCCGAACTTCAGCTCGGCATCGGCCACGGTGTGGCCCCCCACCACCATCACGCCAGCCCGGGTGCAGGCGGCGGCGGCACCCCGGAGGATGGCCTCGAGCACCTCGATGGGGAGGAGATCGCGGGGCCAGCACGTGATGTTCATCGCGGCCACGGGCTCACCGCCCATGGCCCAGACGTCGGAGAGGGCGTTGGCCACGGCGATGGCCCCGTAGACCTCGGGATCGTCGCAGATGGGGGTGAAGAAGTCCACGGTGAGGACGAGGGCCCGCCCGTCGCCGAGGCGGATCACCCCGGCGTCGTCGGAGGTCTCGATCCCGACGAGGAGGCGGGGGTCCTCCGAGCGGGGGATGGCGTGGAGCGCGAGGTCCAGAACCTCCGGACCGAGCTTGGACGCTCAACCCGCGCACTCGACGGCGCGGGTGAGCCGGTAGCGGCGGTCCCTGCGGGTCATCGACACCTCCCGTGAGAGGAGGCCCCTAACAATTCTATGGGCCGCGATCCCCTAGGTGCGGACCGGCAGGCCCGGCCAGACCCGGACCGGGATCCCGAGGGCGCGGATTCGGTCCGCGGCGGCCTCGAGCAGGGTCCGGTCGAGGGGTCCGCAGGCCGGGTCCGCGGGCAGTCGCGCGAGGGTGGTGACCTGCACCTCGCGGATGTGGCCTCCCGCCGAGGCGATCCCGCCGATGCACGCAGCCCAGGCGTCCAGCTCCGCCGGGTCCGGGGGACGGCCGTCGAGCGCGACGAAGAGGCTCTGGACCACGACAGGGCGCGCCCGGGCAGCCTCCGCGAGGTTCGCGAGGATCCGGGCGAAGGGGACCCGGCTGCGGTTCACCCTGCGGTAGCCCGCGTCGGTGCCCGCATCGAGCTTGGCCCAGATCTCGCCGCCGGCCACGTCCAGCCGGGCCAGGCCCCGGCGCACGGCCAGCACGTGCAGGCGGGAGGCGTTGGTGAGGAGTCGGACCGGCACCGCTCCGAACCCGTGGCGATCGCGGGCCCGGATCGCGACCGCGACGACCTCCTCGAAGCGGCGACACGCCGTGGGTTCGCCGTCGCCGGCCAGGGCCACGTCGGCCACCGCGCGCCGCTCGGCCGGGACCGTGTCGAACGGCGGCCAGGCCCACGCCTCACCCGAGGCCAGCCGGCCGAGGAGCGCGTCGAGCTCCGCCTCGACCCTGGCGGGATCCACGGCAGAGGCCGGGCGGGGCGCCGCCCGGTCCACCTGGCAGTAGGCGCAGCGGAAGGTGCAGGCCGCGTCGGGATTGCAGTTGACCCCGACCGACAGGCCCTCCGCGCGGCGGGAGAGCACCGCGTAGACGTACCGGTTGGGTCCGAGGGATCGCCGGTGGTCCCGGTGATCCAGGACGTGGGGCCGGGTCGCCATGGGCGGGGCCGGAGGCTCGGCCGGCCGGGCCGAACCCTACTTGCTCCGCTTGGTCGCCGACTTCTTGGTGGTGGTGGACTTGGTGGTCGTGCCGGTCTTCTCGTCGGTGCCGGACCGCTTGGACGAGGAGGTGCGCATCACGGGCGACGACGACGAGGAGCGGGAGGTGGAGGACGAGGACGAGGAGGTGCTGGTGGCGGGCGGGGTGGCCTCGGCGGGCGGAGTGGCCTCCGCGGGCGGAGTGGCCTCCGCGGGGGGTGCCGTCACCGGCGCGGTCGGCACCACCGGCGGCACGGTGTAGGTGACCGGTGTCTCGGGTGGAGGCGTGACGTTCTCGGCCTCGTCGCCGCCGCCGCAGGCGAGGGCGAAGGCCAGGAGGAGGGAGAGGGACGCGAGGAGGCGGAGGCGCATGGGGGGCTCCATCGGATGCGCCCTGGAGGGCGGCTGGAGGGGGTCTCGGACCCGGTGCACGAGGGCCCGGTCGGTGCGCTCCTATGCCGGGCCCCCCCGCGCATCAACGCGGGCGGGTCACGGCACGGCCACCACGCGCGTGATCCCGGGGAGCTCCTCCTTGAGAAGCGCTTCCACCCCCAGCTGGAGCGTCATGCCGGCGCCGGCGCAGCCGTGGCAGGCGCCCTGGAGACGGACGCGGACCTCGCCGCCCGTCACGCCGACGAGCTCGATGTCCCCACCGTCCCCCTGCAGGGCCGGCCGGACCATCTCCTCCAGGACCTGCCGGACGGCGTCCTCCGAGGGTGGCTCGACCTTCGGGGAGGTTCCGGCCACGTGCGGTGCGGGCGCTGCCGGGGGTGCGGGCCGGGACACGGGCGCCAGGGCCCGGTCCCGGACGCGCGACGCGATGCGGCGGAGGCGCGAGACGCCTGCCTTCACGGTGGAACGGATCAAGGGTCCTCCCGGGGAGGGGTTCGGCGTTGGGATCCGCCACGGGGGCGGGGCGTGTCGGGCGCAGGCCCCTATCGCTGCCCGGCCAGGCGGTCGCGCAGCGCCGTGATCACCACGACGGTGGATCGCTTCACGTTCTCGAGCACGAGCGCCCGCGGGACGGGGAGGTCGGGGTCGGCGGCCGCGCGGAAGGTGACGCAGGATCCTCCCTCGACGGGCTCGATGCGCCACTCGGCGTCGTAGACCTTGAAGTCCCCGACCTCCAGGAGCGACTCCCGGTACCCCGTGGCGGTGGGACAGCGCAGCGTCCGGTAGGTGAGGGGACGGAAGAGACCGCGGGTTCGGCCGCGGATCTCCTGGCAGGTGTCACGGGGGGTGACCTCGACCGAGAGGACGTCGGGTGGACGCAGGGTGAGGTCGCGGGCGTCGGCGAGGATCCGGCGCACGGCGTCAGGCGAAGCCGGGAGTTCCAGGGTGGCCTGCCAGCCGTCCCCCACGCGCTCCACCCGGGGCGCGGCGTCCGCGGCGAGGCCCGGGGTGGCCCAGAGGAGGAGGGCGGCGAGGGGGAGGTTCGGGACCATCGCGGACCCCAGGATACCCGATCCGGGGGCCGGAGTCATGTGCGCCACCCGTGGATGGGCTCGGTCCCTGGAGGGCTTTCCCCGAGGTCCGGGCCCGGCCCAGGCAGCGAGGAGCCGGGCGGGTCGGATGCACCCGGGGACCGGAGGGCGTCCAGGTGTCGTCCACGTCAGGGGGGCGTCACGGCACGATCCCCCGCAGCCAGCCCTCCATGGCGATCGTCCGGGCGAGGGCCGCGCCGATGAAGGCCTGGGTCTCGGCGTTGGGATGCAGGAGCTCGTGCGGCTGGATGCCGGCCTCCGGCAGGTTGCGGCCGTTCACCCGGACCAGGTCGGCCACGGAGACACGGTGCACGCCGTCGAGGCCGTCGAGGAGCGCGTGCATCACCTCCTCGCCGTGCTGAAGGTCGGGCATCCGGGCCCGCACCCGCTCGTCGTCCGTCAGGAGCGGGAACTCCACCACGATCAGGATCTGCCCGTTCTCCCTCGCGATGGTGCGGATGGACTCCAGGCAGTGCCGGGTCACCTCCGGGTCGGCCGCCGAGGCCGTGCCGCCCCCGCGGTGCAGGGCCTGGAACAGGGCGAAGGACAGGATGCGGGAGTGCAGGAGGGCGGAAGGGAAGACGACCCGGCGGCGCCCGTCCAGGTACCGGGCCAGGCCCGGGGCGTGGGGCATCACGACCGGGCCTTCCTGCAGGTCGTTGGCACAGGTCTGCAGGAGCACGACCTGGGCGGGTTCCCGGACCAGGTGGTCCCGGTAGAGCAGCATCTCCTGGCAGGTCGAGTACCCGGGCACGGCGCCGTTCGCGACCCGGAACCCGACGCCTCCGTGGGCGGAGCGCAGGTCGGTCGCCATCCGGGTGATCCAGCCGTAGGTCCGGGCCGCCACCGAGTCGCCGACGACGAGGATGTCGACCGCGCGGCCGCCGGCAGGATCGGCCCGGGGGTCGCGGACCACCAGGTGCTCGTTCCGGCCGCACCGGTCCGGGACCGGTTCGTAGGCCAGGACCGTCGAGGCCCGCATGCACCGGGCGCTCGTGGCCTCCGACAGGGCGGGGGGTGGCTCGTCCCGGGACCGGCAGCGGAAGAACCCCTCGGCCAGGGCCAGCGACCCGAAGGTGGCCGCGAGGCAGAGCGCGATCTGGCGGGTGCGGAGGCCCATGCGCCTTCAGGGTGTCCCGCCAGCCTCGGTGGCGCGCGGGGCCTCGGCCGCTTCGTCGGGGCGTCCGAGGGCCTCGAGGATCGAGGCCCTGAGTGCGAGCAGCCGGCCCCGGATCGGGGTGGCCCGGGCGTCCCGGGCGAGCCCGCGATCCACGGTGGCGAGGGCGGCGGTGGGGAGCCCGGCCTCCAGTTGGAGGCTCGCCGCCCGGAAGGCGGCCTCCTGGGCCACCTGGGGGCTCGGATCCTCGAGGAGCGGGGTGAGCAGGGCCAGGGCGTCGGCACGGTCGCCCCCGGCGGCCCGGCGATCCGCCGCCTCGAAGGTGGTCTCGACCATCACGCGTGGGGATACGTCCTCCTCCGGGGACGCGAACCCGGCGTCGGCCATCTCGCCGGACGCCTCCTCGCGCGCCACCCCCCGCGCCCGGTGGATCTCCGGGCGGCTGGCCTTCGCCTGCGCTCCCATCCCGCTCGCGACGTCGAGGACCGGCGCGCCCCCGGTGACCTCCTGGTCCCAGCCGACCACGGTGGCCTTCCTCGCTTCGGCGGCCATGGGCAGGGGTGGAGGAGACGCCTGAGGTACCGCGGCCTCGGGGATCTCCTGCTCGACGTGGATCGGCGGGGGAGGGGCCTTTGGGAGGGGGGCCTCCGTGGCCGCCGGTGCGGGCACCTCGACGACGGGCGGCGAGGGGGCGCGGACGGCGGATTCCGGGACGCCCCGGGGCAGGTACGACCGCACCACCACCAGCGCCAGCGCGGCGACCGCCACGGTGCCGAGCCCGGACCACCAGGCCACGGCCAGCGAGCGCCGGACCACGCGGACCGGCGGCGCCGGGCGGTGCGCCTCGATCGGCACCACCTCGGGGGCGAACGGACCGGTGGTCACGCCGGCGAGGATGTCGTCCACCGTGACCCGGGGGGGCGGGGCGAGGTCGGGACGCAGCACCCAGAGCGCCTCCAGGACCTCGGGATCGACGCCGTCGGGCGGAGCGGCGCCGGGGTGCGCCTCCAGCCAGCGCGCGAGGCGCGAGGCCTGGTCCTCGATGGAGGGGGGGCGGGTCATGTGGGGTTCCAGGCCTGGCGGAACGCCTTGCAGGCGCGATGGAGGATCACGTCGAAGTTGCCCACGGTGACGCCCATGACCTGGGCGCACTCCTCGCGGTCCCGATCCTCCAGGAGCCGCAGTCTGAGCGCCTCGGCGTACCGGGCGTGAAGGGTGTCGAGCGAGGCCCGGACCCGGTCGCGCAGATCGGTGACGTCCGAGGCCCGATCGGGCGGGGGTGGGGGCGTGCCGAAGATCCGATCGGGCTCCGCGGCGGCGGCCTCCCGCAGGCGGCGGTCCCGGCCGTCGGCGCGGTGCACGTCCATGGCGCGGTTGATCGCGATGCGGCGAAGCCAGACGTAGATGGAGACATCCTGGGGCTCGTACCGGGTGATGTGCTCGACGGTGAGGCGGAAGGTGTCCCGGAGCACGTCCTCGGCGAGGTCGATCCGGGGCAGGCGCGGCAGGATCACCTGGCGGAAGAGGCGATCCCCGAACCACCCGTACAGGGTGGCGAGGGCGGCGCGGTCCCCGGCGCGGAGCCGCTGCACGACCGCGGCTTCCTCGGCGAGGGTGGGCGCCGTCGGGGTCTCGACTGCCGTCAGGGTGCCTCCTGCTTCACCCGCCGGGGAACGCCCCGCGGTGGGGAGACCTTACACGCGACGTTCAGGGCGCGGCCGGCAGGAGGCCCGCCGCCACGAGGGCGTCGGCGAGGCCCGGGACGTCCTCGAACAGGGGCCTCGCGTCGGGCGCGAACGTAGAGCGCAGGGTGACCGTGCGGGTGCGGCCGGGGAGCGACCAGACCTCCAGGCGCTGGGGGGCAGTGTCGTCCTGGTCGGTGTACCAGATGAAGCGGCGCCGGACCTTGCCCTCCACCTCCACGGCGGTGGTCGGCCCGGCTCCGTCCTCGGCGGCGCTCCCGACGAGGACCACGAGGTGGGGCTTCTCCTTGCCCCTCCTGCCCTCCTCCTCGACGAACACGTTGGTGCCCGGGGCGGCGTTGCTGCCCTCGGGCGTGGTCCAGGTCACGGTGGCGTCGAGTCGGGCGCCCCGCCGGGAGAGCACGACCCGGACGTCCTCGGCGAGGTTGCCCACGACATCGTCGAAGGAGGAGGGATCCGCCACGAACGCCCTGACCTTTTCGACGCACGCATCCACCCCCTCGCACTCGAGGCCGTCCTTCTGGATGTTCAGCAGCCGGCGCTCGACCTGGAACCGGCCCTCGTCGGGCAGCCACGTCACCTTCGTGACCATCTCCTGGCAGAAGCAGCCGGCCAGGAGGGCGAGGAGGGGGAGGACGAGGAGGGGAAGGGAACGGCGCATGGCGACCTCCCGGCCGGCTCCACGCGGAGACCGGAGCCGCCCGGAGGATAACACGGGCCGCGTCTCGTCCCGGGCCGGGCTACCGGGTCTCGAGTGCCGCGGCGCCGGCCAGGAGGAGGCGGAGGTCGGGGTGCACGACCCGCACCTCCACCGCGTCCACGGTCGAGCCGGGCTCCGCGTTCCACGCGTCGAAGCGGACGAGTACGCGATCGCGCGCCTCGGGGTCGACCGCGGCGGCCTCCTCGGAGGGCACCAGGACCGAGCCTGCGGCCTCGAAGAGCGCCGCGCCCCGCGCGGGGACGTCCACCGGGCCGGTGTGCAGGCCCAGGACGAGCGGGTGGATCCCCTCCGCGCCGGAGGCGTACCGGAAGCGCACCTCGGCCACCACGGGCCCCGCGCCCGCGGGTTCCCGCCGGCGGGCGGCGGCGAGCCCGAGCGCGGCCGCCGGCGGCACCACCGCCGCCTGGAGGAGCGAGACGCCCGCGACCCGTCCGCCGATCGGGATCACCAGGGGAGAGCCGGGCGCCACGACCCGAGGAACCCCGCCCCGGAAGGAGACGTCCACGACCCGGATCTCGCCGGGCAGCACGAGACGGGGGACCCCCGCGGACGCCTCGGCCGGGGGCAGGTCGAGGGACCGGGACGCGCCGGTCCAGGCGGCGGGCCGGACGTACCCCGGCAGGAAGGCCGGCGCCTGGAGGAGGTCCGCCAGGGTGGGATCGATGGCGGCCTGGTCGGCGAGGTCGGCCCGCCACGCCGTGGTGCCGGCCAGCAGGACGGCCGGCCAGTGGTACCGGAGGTCCCAGGTCCCGGGTTCCCGCCCCAGGGACGACCAGGGATGGGGGGTGAAGAGGGCCAGCGCCTCGCCCGCGAGCCCGGGCGCCTCCGCCGCCAGGCCCGCGCGCTTCCAGTCGTCGTAGCCCGTGTGGCCCCGCACCACGGCGAACGGGCCGCCCGCCAGCGCCGCGAGGGGCTCGCCCACGCGGGCCCAGGTCATGACCACCAGGTCGCGGAGGCGATCCCGGGGGAGCAGGGCCAGGGAGCGATGCAGGTCGCCATGGCGGCCGTTCCATGCCTCCACCAGCATGTCGGACCAGACGATGGGACGGACGCCGCGTGTCCCGAGCACGTCGAGGGTCCAGCGGAGGTCCTCGGCGAAGAGGGCCCACCGGGGGGTGGCCTGGCAGCGCGGGCACCGCTGGTCCTCGGGGATCCGGGCCGTGCGCCAGAAGACCTCGTCGTGCCCGACGTGGAGGTACGAGGGGTGGTCGAAGAGCTCGACGAGTTCGTCGTAGACGTCGGCGAGCAGGGCGCGGGCGCCCGGGTGCCGCATGCACAGGAGGTCGGGCTGGCCGTCCTCGGCCCACTCGGGATGGGGCCCGAGGATCCACTCGGCGTGGGCGGGAGCGTCCGATCCGGGGATGGGCTCCAGGCCGAGCCGCCGGACCTCGTCGAGCAGGGCCCGCACCTCCGCCGTGTCCATGGCGCCGGGCACGGCCAGTTCGGGGTGGCGCCTCCAGCGGTAGCTGCCCCGGAGGTCGAGCACGAGCGCGTCGTAACGCCCGCGCGCCACCACCCGCCGCAGGAAGGTGCGGAACCGATCCCGGTCGAGGGAGCCGCCCAGCCGCTGGTAGAGGAGGCGCCACGGGAGGTCGGGCGCGTCGGTGGCGCGGAAGGCGGGTGCGCGGCCGTCGGGCCCCACGGCGTCGGCCAGGGCGAGGGCCCCGTGCACGGCCGCCGTGGGGCCGTCCGCACGGATCGCGACCCCGGCCGCCTGGACGGACAGCGCGAAGCCTCGGGGTCCGGGAGGCTCGCCCGCCGGGCTGCCCGCCCGCAGGGCCCTGGGCAAGGCCTGGCCCGCGCGCCCGATCCAGACGTCCCCCACGGCCACGCCCCCGGGACCCGCCACGACGAGGTCGAGGCCGGTGAAGCGGCGGATCTCCTCGGCCAGGAGATCGGCCGCGGGCCGGAACGAGGGATCGCCGGGGTGGATCCGCGCACCCGTTTGGGGGATGAAGGGGGCGCCGGGCAGGAGCACCAGGTGCCGGGGCGCGGGGTGCATGTCGAGCTGGAGGGCGGCCGGTGCACCGGGTGCGGTGAGGTGGAAGCGGACGGCGGCCACCTCCGCGGGCCGGCCTGCGGGATCGTGCCAGGTGGCCAGGGCGGTGAACCAGCCGCTCGCGTCGGGTGGGGTCGCCAGGAGCGGGGGGGTTCCCGCCGTCGACCAGGGGGCGGGGATGCCGCTCTCCCCACCGGGCAGGAGGAGCCGCTCGTGCCAGGCCTCGACGCTCGCGGCCCCGGGGGCGGAGAGGAGCAGGCGGCCGTCGGGACCGAGATCCACCCCGACCGTACGGCCGGCAGCCGGTGCGCCGGCGAGGACCAGGCGGGCGGGCCGAGCCGGATCGCCGTCGCCCGTGGGCGCCCACGGCAGGACCCCGCCGACTGCGCCCTCGGCGGCGGGGAGGACCAGGGCTGCCGTCAGGTCGCGGACCTGGCCGACATCCGCGGGCGGCTCCAGGGGGATCCCGGTGATCCCCGCTCCGACCAGGGCGTGGGCCGAGCCCGCGAGGGGCGTGCCCCGTCCCTCCGAGACGGTCACCTCCACGCGGGCGCCGTCGGGGAGCCCCTCGGCCCGGACCAGGAGGCCGGCCGGGCTCCACGCGATCCGGACCCCGGCGGCCTC
>JBFYZZ010000099.1:0-28871 GCA_041309225.1 Deltaproteobacteria bacterium
GCCACGGCCTCGCCGGACACCGCGCGGGCGAGCGCCCACGCCGCGCCCACGGCCACGAGGCCGGCCACGAGCGAGAGCGCCAGGGCGGCGGAGACGGGATCCCCGGCCGGCAGGGCCAGCACCGCCACGAGGAGGGGGCAGAGGGGGTACGGGTGGCCGAGGGGGTCGATCCAGGCCGCCCAGGCGTCCGCGGGTGCGTCGGGCCCGAAGGCACCCCGGAGGTCGATGCCCCACAGGAGCCCGAACCGCACCCCGGCGCCCAGGAGCAGCGAGAAGACGAGGCCCGCCAGCGAGGCGCCGGACCGGATCACGGAGCGGGTTGGCGAGGCAGGAATCGGGGTTCCGGAGGCGGCGGTCGGAGGTCCGGTATCCGGCCAGTGCCGGCAAGGCCTGCGGTCCGGCGCGCGGGGGACAGGTCGAGGGCGAGCCCCAGGTCGGGCTGATCGCGGTCCTCGGCCCATGCGGCCTCGAGGCGGGCGTCGAGGCACCCGCACCGGGAGTGGTAGGCGAGGGACCCGGCCACCTCGACGAACCGCCCGCTCGCGGGCGACCACCGGACCCGCACTCCGGGCCGCCAGGTGTCGCCGCGGGCGGGCAGGGCCCACGAGGCGAGCCCCCAGACCTGGTCGAGGTCCGGGACGTCGCCGAGGTGGACCGCCCGGATCCCCGCCTCCCGGACGCCGTCGTCCCAGCGGGTGCCCGCGGCCAGGAGGCCGGCCCGCGCGGCCGTGCCGGGGCGCCAGGCGCCGGAGGCGGCGAGATCGGCCGCGAGCGGACCCCGGCGAGCCCAGGCCCGCGCCACCGGCTCGAATCCCTCGTCGGTGACGGCGAGGTCCAGCACCGCCCGGAGAGGCACGCCGTCCGGCCCCACGCGCCAGGCCTCCAGCGCCGGGCCGACCCGTACCGAGGGCGGCGCCTCGACCGCGCCCGTGATGCCC
Source organism: Deltaproteobacteria bacterium (assembly GCA_041309225.1). Taxonomy (GTDB): domain Bacteria; phylum Myxococcota_A; class UBA796; order UBA796; family JAFGLY01; genus JAFGLY01. The sequence continues at coordinate 939 of JBFYZZ010000099.1, forward strand.
CACGCGCTGACCTGGGCGGCGAGGGACGGCGCGAGCACCGTCCGGCCCGCGCCCGCCGCCCGCCAGAGCGGCAGCGTAGCCCGGGATCCGGCGAAGAGACGGCCCAGGCCGAGCGGTGCACCGCCCGCCAGGTCCCGCGTGGTCCTCCCCTCGATCCCCGCCTCGCCCTCGGCCTCCACGGCCCCGAGCCGCCGTCCGGCGACGACCCCCCCACCGCCGGCCACCTCGATCCCCTCCGGGATCCAGGGCTCTGCCCCCACCGCGGTCACGGCCAGCCGGCGCCAGGCGGAGACGGAGCCCCCGCCGTCGGCCGGGTCGGACACCACGAGCGCAGCGATGCGCTGGGGGGCGCCGGCGGGATCCTGGACACCGTCGTGCTCGAACCGCACGGGGCCCGCCCCGGCCACGGTCCGGATCTCGCGGAAGGGGACCTGGCGATCGAGGAACCGGGTGCCGTAGTCCGCGGGCCAGGCCGCGTCCGAGATCCACTCGCCCTCGACCACGGCCCGGGCCTCGCCGCTCGCCCAGGCCAGGTCGCCGCGGGCCGCGCCCCGCGCTCGGCCCTCCCGCGCGTCCCAGCCCCCGGTGCCGGCCAGCCGGAGCCGGCCGTCGTCCGGCAGGATCGTCCGGGCATCGGCCGCAAGGCGCAGCCCGCGCACCTGCCGCCACGTCGGCTCCAGGGTCAGGTCCGTGGCGGGAGAGAGCACGAGGAACACCGGCAAGCCGACCTCGGCGCCGTCCGGGGTCCAGGCCAGATCGGGCAGGCGCAGTGTCGTCCGCCGCTCGCCGAGCGGCACGACGCCCACCGGGAGGGGCAGGACGGGGCAACCCCACACGCGCGCGAGGCCGCCGGTGAAGGTGGCGCTTCCGTCGAGGTCCACCCTGGCCCGCCGCGCCGAGACGCCCCACGGGCCCGGACCGCCGCCGGGGCAGGCGCAGGGGGAGAGGGAGGCCCCCTCGAGCCGCCAGTGGCGCGGATCCTCGACCTCGATCCGGGACGCGGTGAACGAGACGCCACCGCCCGCCGGCGTCCAGCGACCGTCCAGGAGCCGGCCGCTCTCCCCCTCGGGATCCAGGGTGGCCTCCCGGAAGGCGAGCACCCCGTCGGGCCGGGTGAGCGTGCCCTCCTCGAGCACGAGCGATCCCCCGGCGAGGGCGACCCGGAACCGGGCGGCGGAGACCTCGGCGTCCCCGAGGCGGACGCGGACGTCCCCCTCCCCGCGCGCGACCCCGTCCTCGACCACCACGCGGCCCGCCGTCACCTGGAGGACGGTCCCGGGATCCGCGGCCCGCACCGCCGCGAGCCAGGCGAGGAGGAGGAGGGTCACCGCACGCCGAGCAGGTCCCGCACGGTCCCGGCAAGGAAGATCGAACCCGCGACCACGACCTCGCCGCCCTCGGCCCGGGCCGCCGCGAGCGCCTCCTCGATCCCCCCGGCCGGGATCACGGGGACGGACAGCCCCTCCAGGGCGATGGCCACCTGGCCGGGGGACAGCGCGCGGCTGTGGGCGCACGCCGTGGTGAACACGCGATCCACCTGGGGGGCGAGCAGGACGGCGATGGCGTGCACGTCCTTCTCCCGGGAGCAGCCGAGCACCAGGGTGCGGGGTCCGCGTGGCTGGCGCGAGCGCAGGTAGGCCGCGAGCGTGACCGCTCCGTCGGCGTTGTGGGCGGAGTCCACCAGGACGTCCGGCGCGACCCACTCGAGGCGGGCCGCGATCCGCGCGTGGAGGAGACCCTGCCGGACGGCGGCCTCCCCGCACTGGAGGTGGGCCGGCAGGCACTCGGTGAGCGCCACGGCCACCGCCGCGTTGTCCACCTGGTGCGTTCCAGGCATTCCAGTTTCCAGGCCCGTGATGACACGGCCCGGCCCGTGCCAGGCGAACGTCGTGCCGTCCCGCGTGACGTGGAAGTCCTGGTTGTAGACCAGGAGCGGCGCGCCCCGCTCCTGCGCGATGGTGCGGATGACGCGGAGCGCGTCGGCCGGCACCCCGCCGATCACGGCGGGCACGTCGGGCTTGAGGACGCCCGCCTTCTCGCCCGCGATGGAGGCCACGTCGGGGCCCAGCACCTCGGTGTGGTCGAGGCCCACGGTGGTGATGGCGCAGGCCACCGGCCGGACGACGTTGGTGGCGTCGAGGCGCCCCCCCATGCCGACCTCCATCACCGCCACGTCCACGGCGACCTCGGCGAAGTGGAGGAAGGCCGCCGCGGTCAGGATCTCGAAGTAGGTGAGCGGCTCGTCGGTGGGCTCGGCGTCGCCGGGGACCGCCGCGCGCTCGCGCGGGGCGGCCGCGATCCGGTCGAGCAGCGAGGCGAGCGCCTCGTCCCCGATCTCCTGGCCGTCCACGAGGATCCGCTCGTTGACCCGCTGCAGGTGGGGCGAGGTGTAGAGGCCGGTCCGGAACCCCTGGCGGCGGAGGATCTCCGCCACCATCGTACAGACGCTGCCCTTGCCGTTGGTGCCCGCCACGTGGACGATCGGGTAGCGATCCTGCGGCGCGTCGAACTCGCGCAGGAAGCGCCGCATGCGGTCGAGGCCGAGCCGGAGGCCGAATCGCTCCGACGCCGCGAGGACGGGGTGATCGAGCATGGTGGGGTACGCCGGAGCGTATCGCGAGGGCCGAGGTGGGGCCCGCCACCCCTACCCTTCGGCGGGCCGGGCTCCCCGGTCCGGGAGCGCCGCGCGGTCGGCCACCCGGACCCAGAAGGAGGCGAAGTCCAGCCAGAGCTCGCCCGACAGGCGGCGGATCCCCGCCGGATCGCGCCGCGACGCGGCCCGGAGCCAGTCGTTGAGCAGGACCCCCGCCGCGCTGGTCCGCTGGTCGGGCGCGTGGAGGTTCATGACGAGCGGGCCGATGCCCGAGTTCCCCGTGTGGACCATGGAGATGGTGCCCTCGCCGTCTACGGCCGTGACCAGCGCCACGTGTGTGATGCCGTCGTCCACGCGGCCGTTGCCGTTCCGGTCCCAGGTCTCCTCGAAGAAGGCCACGTCCCCGATCTCGGGCGTCCTTCGGCCGTGGAGCACGCCCCACTCGGCGGCCCGGGCGTGGAGGTCGACGCTTCCTCCCTCCAGCGCGATGCCCACCCGGGCATGGACGTACCGGACCAGGCCCGAGCAGTCCAACCCGTAGTCCACGCCGTCCCACTGCAGGCGGCGGGCTCCCACCATGTCTTCCGCGATGGCGGCGATGCGGCGAGCCGCCCGGTCGGGGGGGGCGCCGGGCAGCACGGCGGCGGCCTCCTCCGGCGGGGGGGCCCGCCCCACGGGGCCCAGCGGGCCGGGGAACCGCATGGGGGCACCCGCACACCCCGCGGACAGGAGCACCGCCGCGAGGCCGGCCGCGCCCGATCGACCCCCGAGTGCCCGCATGCCGGACGTCAGTAGCTCAGCCCGAGGCCACCCGTCACCGTGACCAGGGTGCCGGGGGTCCAGGTGGCGGCGATGCGCCACTGGACGTCGCTGTTCCAGAGGCAGAAGCCGCCGCCGATCGTGGTGTGGTCGAAGGCGGGATCGTAGATCCGGTTCTTCTGGAAGCCGGACACCTCGGAGATGCCGATGTCCGCCTGCTGCTCGTCGGTGAGGCGCGGGGCGGCGTGGATCCGGTGGCTGGCGAGCGTGAGGTACGGGCTGAACCGGGCCTGGTGGATCCCCACGATGGAGCCGAAGGGCAGCGCGTACCCGACGGTGGCCGACAGGTCCATGACGCCGAGCTCGAGCTCGTCGTTGCCGACGTAGCCGGCGTACCCGACCTGGATCGAGATGTCCGGGGCCGGCATGAAGCCCTCGAAGAGGCCCCACCGCAGGTAGCCCCCCACCGCGGCCTGGTGGGTGAACGCGAGGTAGCCCAGGTTGCCGCCCATCTCGAGGGACAACGGGAGCCCCTTGCGGACGTGGACCCAGGGAATCCACAGCACGGGCGCCGGGTCGCCGGTGGGATCCACCCGCGACCAGGGGCTCGGCTGGGTGGGGCTCACGTCGTGGGCGTCGACGAAGGCGACCGTGGAGGAAAGGCCGAGGTCGAAGCCGTTCAGGCCCAGCGTGTCGGCCGGGGCGATGGGCTTGTTGGCGATGGCCGCGCCGATCTGGTTCACCACGACCGTGAAGGCCTCGTCGGCCAGGGCCGGATCCACCGGCACGTTGTCCCACTCGACGAGCCGCGTGAGCGTGACGTCGTCGGAGGAGGCGGTGGCGACACCGGGCGGAAGGGCCAGGAGGAGGAGGAGGGTCCCGGCCAGGTCCGTGCGCATCCGCGGGTCCTCGGGTGGAAGACCATCCTATACGGGGCCGGAGGGGGGAGACAAGGGGAGGATCAGTGACCCAGACGCTGCGCCACCGCGCGCACGAGCCCCTCGAAGGCCCGGGCCGCGGGTCCGTCGCCCAGGGCGTCCGGGTCGCCCGCGTCCCCCGCCGCCCGGACGCGGCCGTCGAGCGGCACCTCGGCGAGGAGCGCCACCCGCTCGCGCTCCGCGAGCCGCCGGGCTCCGCCCTCGCCGAACGGGTGATCGCGGCCACCGCCGGGCAGCGCGTACCAGGCCATGTTCTCGACGATGCCGAAGATGGGGACGTTCAGGCGCTCGAACATCCTCAAGCCGCGGACGGCGTCGAGCAGCGCCACCTCCTGGGGAGTGCTCACGATGATCGCGCCCGTGATGGGGACGCGCTGGGCCATGGTGAGCTGGGCGTCGCCCGTGCCCGGGGGCAGGTCCACGACCAGGACGTCCAGCTCGCCCCAGGCGACCTCCTCCAGGAACTGGCGGACCACGGACATGACCATGGGCCCTCGCCAGATCACGGGCGCGTCGTCCTCGACCAGCAGCCCGATGGACATGCAGGCGAGGCCCCGGACCCAAACCGGGGCGAGCTTCCCGTTGGCCTCCAGGCCGGGCCGCTCGTGGATGCCGAGCATGGTGGGGAGGCTGGGGCCGTAGATGTCCGCGTCGAGCAGGCCCACCCGCAGGCCGAGGCCCGAGAGGCCCATCGCGAGCTGGACCGCGACCGTGCTCTTGCCCACGCCCCCCTTGCCGCTGGCCACGGCCACGACCGCGGCCACGCCCGGGATCGGCCGGGCCGGCTCGATGCCGGGATCCGCCTTGGGCGGAGGCTCGGGGCGGGCCGGCGGCGCGCCGGTCTCGGCCCACGATACGTCCACGGCGCCGCTCCAGCCGGCCTCGCCCAGGTGGCGGGCGAGGGCACCGGCGATCCGCGCCCGGACTTCGGGGACGTGATCGGGCCCGACCCGCACCTGGACGCGCAGCACGGAGCCCTCGACAGAGGCGGCCTCGACGAGGCCGGCCTCGGCGAGCGAGCGGCCGGACACCGGGTCGCGCACGCGGGGCGCGACGGCGGCGAGCAGGGAGGAGGCATCGGTCATGGCGGATCCTCGGGACAGGGGCCCCGGAGGTATCCACGCAGGACCCCCTCGCCAACGGGGTTGGAGCCCGTGCATCGCCTTGCCGGGGCGGGTCTCCCACCCTATGGGGCGGCCGTCCCCTCCCCCCGGAGGATCCCGACGTGCCCCTGCCCCGCCGACTCGGGATCCCCACCGCCACCCTCCTGGTGGTGGCCTCCATGGTGGGATCGGGCGTATTCACGACCGGGGGTTTCCTGATCCGGGACATCGGGTCCCCGGTGGCCGTGATCGCCTGCTGGGTCGTGGGCGGGCTCGCGTCCCTGTGCGGCGCGCTGGCCTACGGCGAACTGTGCGCCGCGCTCCCGGAGAACGGCGGGGAGTACGCCCTCCTGGGCCGCGTCTACCACCCGGCCGTGGGGTTCGTGGCCGGGATCGTGTCGCTCGTGGGCGGGTTCTCGGCCCCCATTGCCGCCGCCGCCATCGCCTGCCAGCGCTACCTCGGCGCGGCGCTGGGCCGGGAGGTGTCGCTCGCCTGGCCGATCGTCCTGGTGCTCGGGCTCTCGTTGCTGCACGCCTGGCGCGTGGAGGCCGGAAGCCGGTTCCAGAACGCCGTCACGGGCGCCAAGGTGGGCCTGATCCTCCTCGTCGCGCTCGTGGGCCTCGCGCTCGGTGACCCCGCCCGGGTGGCCGCCCCGGGTCCCGTCCCGGTCGGCCGCGCCTGCCTCTCGGCCCCCTTCGCGCTGGGCCTGGTCTACGTCTCCTACGCCTTCAGCGGCTGGAACGCCGCGGCCTACGTGGCCGGCGAGGTGCGCGCCCCCGGGCGCGGGGTGCCGGTCGCCCTCGTCCTGGGCACCGGCCTGGTGACGCTCCTCTACGTGGCCGTGAACGCAGCCTTCCTGGCCGCCGCCCCGCCGGACGACCTGGCGGGGGTGGTGGAGGTGGGCCACGTGGCCGCGGCCGCGCTCCTCGGGGACGACGCAGCGCGCGTGCTCTCCGGCGTGATCGCGCTCGGCCTCGTGTCCACGGTGGGCGCTCTGGTGGTGACCGGCCCGCGCGTGTACGAGGCCATGGGGCACGACCACCCTCGCCTCGGCATCCTCGGGCGACGGGGGTCGCGGGGCGGGCCCGGCCCGGCCATCGCCCTGCAGGCGGTCGTCGCGATCGCGCTCCTGCTGACCACCTCGTTCGACGCCCTCCTCGCCTGGGTGGGCGTGCTCATCTCGCTCGCCTCGGCCCTCACCGCGGCCGGCGTGCTGGTCCTCCGGCGCCGCGAGCCCGCCCTGCCGCGGCCCCTGCGCGTCCCGCTCTGGGCCCCGATCGCCTACGTGGCCCTCGTCGCGTGGATGGTGGTCCAGGTGGCCCGGGAGCGGCCCCTCGTCCTGGGCGCGGGCGCGCTCACCGTGGCCCTGGGCCTGCTCCTGTGGCTGCCCCTTCGGAAGAAAGTCTAGAACTTCGCGATCGCCCGGGCCACGAGGAGGCACCCGGCCGCCACCGCCGCCGAGGCCGGGATGGTGATGAACCAGGCCACCAGGATGCGCCGGGCCACGCCCCACTTCACGCCCGACAGGCTCGTGGTGGCGCCCACCCCGATGATGGATCCGGTGATGGTGTGGGTGGTGGAGACCGGGATGCCCAGGTGGGTGGCCAGGAAGAGCGTGGCGGCGCCGGAGGTCTCGGCGCAGAAGCCCCCCACCGGACGTAGCTTCGTGATCTTCATGCCCATCGTGCGGACGATGCGCCACCCGCCCATGGCGGTACCCAGCGCCATGGCCGTCTGGCAAGACAGGATGATCCAGACCGTGCCCGGATCCGAGAGCGACACCAGGCGATCGGGCTGGAACAGGCCGGCCGCGACCAGCACCGCGACGATCACGCCCATGGTCTTCTGGGCGTCGTTGCCGCCGTGGCCGAGCGAGTAGAGCGCAGCCGAGACGAGCTGCCCCTTGCGGAACAGCGTGTCCACCGAGGCGGGCCGCCAGCGCCGGAACGCCCAGGACACGGCCAGCGCGACGACCAGGGCGAGCCCGAAGCCGAGGAGCGGCGCGAGCGGGATGAACGCAGAGGCCTCCACGACCTTCTCCCAATGGAGGACGCCCCAACCGGCGTAGGTGACGCCCGCGCCGGACAGACCCCCCAGGAGCGCATGGGACGAGCTGGTGGGCAGGCCCCACCACCACGTGAGGAGGTCCCAGAAGATGGCGCCGATGAGCCCGCACAGGACGACGTACACGAAGCCGTGGTCGGAGGGATCGATCCGCACGATGGTCGAGATCGTGTTGGCGACCCTCGGCGCGAACACCAGCATGGCCGCGAAGTTGAAGAAGGCGGCCCACAGCACCGCCACCCGGGGCGAGAGCACCCGCGTGGACACCACGGTGGCGATGGAGTTGGCGGCGTCGTGGAAGCCGTTGGCGAGGTCGAACACCAGCGCGGCCGCGACGGTGAGGATCACCAGGGCCCAGAGGATCGGGGTCACGGTGCCACCGGGACTCGGGACATCCTGGCCTCGGGATCCGGACGCATCAGAAGCCGGCGACCAGGCGGACCACCACGAAGCAGCCCGCCGCCACCAGGGCGGAGGCCGGGATCGTGACCAGCCACGCGATCACGATGCTGCGCGCCACGCCCCACTTGACGCCGGACAGGCTCGTGGTGGCGCCCACCCCGATGATGGAGCCGGTGATGGTGTGGGTGGTGGAGACCGGGATGCCGAGGTGCGTGGCGAGGAAGAGCGTGGCTGCGCCGGAGGTCTCGGCGCAGAACCCCCCCACGGGCCTGAGTTTGGTGATCTTCATCCCCATGGTGCGCACGATGCGCCACCCGCCCAGGGCCGTGCCGACCGCCATCGCCGCGTGGCAGGACAGGATGATCCAGACGGTACCCGGATCCGTGAGCGAGAGCTGCCGATCGGGCGCCATGAGGCCGGAGGCCACGAGCACGGCCACGATGACGCCCATGGTCTTCTGGGCGTCGTTGCCGCCGTGGCCGAGCGAGTAGAGCGCGGCCGAGACGAGCTGCCCCTTGCGGAACAGCGTGTCCACCGAGGCGGGCCGCCACCGCCGGAACGCCCAGGACACGGCCAGCGCGACCCCCAGCGCCAGCACGAATCCGATCAGCGGGGCGAGCGGGATGAAGGCGGAGGTCTCCAGGATCTTCTGCCAGTGGAGCACGCTCCACCCGGCATACGTCACGCCGGAGCCCGCGAATCCCCCGATCAGGGCATGGGACGAGCTGGTGGGCAGACCCCACCACCAGGTGAGGAGGTCCCACACAATGGCCCCGACGAGCCCGCACAGGACCACGTACACGAACGCGTGGTCGGAGGGATCGATCCGCACGATCTTGGCGATGGTGCTCGCGACCCGGGGCGCGAAGACCAGCATGGCCGCGAAGTTGAAGAACGCGGCCCAGAGGACCGCGACTCGCGGCGAGAGCACGCGCGTGGAGACCACCGTGGCGATGGAGTTGGCGGCGTCGTGGAAGCCGTTGATGACGTCGAACGCCAGCGCGGTGGCGACGGTGGCGATCACCAGGGCCCAGAGGAGGAGGGTCACCGGGGCCTCAGGCGTGTTCGAGCAGGATGCCCTCGACGAGGTTCGCCACGTCCTCGCATCGGTCCGTGGCGGCCTCGAGGTCGTCCAGGATCTCCTTCCACTTCATGACGCAGATCGCGTCGCTCACCTCGTGGAACAGGCTCAATACCGCCCGACGGTAGAGGGCATCGCCGTCGTTCTCGAGGCGGTTGATCTCGATGCAGGTGGTCTTGATCTCGGCCGAGTGCTTGAGGTTGCGGAGCCCGTGCACGGCCTTCTCGACGAGCCCGGTGGCATGCACGAGGATCTCGGCGAACTCCCGGATCTCGGGCCGCAAGGGGACGAGCTCGTAGAGCCGGATCCGGTCGCTGGCGGCGTCGATGAGGTCCATGACGTCGTCCATGCGGGTGATGAGGCGGTGGATGTCGTGCCGGTCGATGGGTGTAATGAACGTCCGGTGGAGGGCGTCCACGCACTGGTGCGTAATCACGTCGGCCTCGTGCTCGATCTCCTTGATGCGGCGCGCCCGGGGCTCGACTGCGGCGCCGTCCGTGGCCAGGGCGAGGAGCTCGCGCGCCCCCTCCGAGGTGACCCTGGCGTGGCTCTCGAAGAAGTCGAAGAACGAGGTTTCCCGGGGCAACAGGGCACGGAACACGGTCCGGTCCTCCTCAGGTGGACGGGCTCTTATCCCGGGGCGACGACCGTCACGACCCGGAATCCGCACGCGAGCGATTCTCGCCACGTCGGACCCTCCCCCGCGAGCAGGACGGCCTCCGCGTGGCGGAGGAAGAGCCCCTCCCCGGCGAGGCGGGCCAAGACCACCCCCTGGACCGGGTTGTGCCCGAGGACCAGCACCGTGCCGGCCTCGCCCGCCTCGCGGGCCACGAGGTCCAGGACCTGCCCGACGTCGGCGTAGTAGAGGTCGCGGTGGAAGCGCACAGGGGAACCGAGGTGCGGCGCCAAGCCGTCCCAGGTCTCCCGGCAGCGGACCGCGTCGGAGGCCAGGACGAGGTCGGGCATCCACCCGAGCCCGGCCAGCCGGCGACCCACGGACGCGGCCTGCAGTCGGCCCCGGGACGTCAGCGGCCGCGCGTGGTCCGATCCGTCCGGGCTGCCGATCGCAGGCTGCGCGTGGCGCATCACCACGAGGCGGCGGCTCACGGAGGGGTGGCCGGACCTAGGCGGCCCGGGTCCGGAAGTCGCGGCTCACCCAGCCCCGCGCGAGGGTCAGGAGGATCGGGGAGCAGATCGCGATGCAGCCGAAGACGAGCCACATGAAGCCGGTGTTCCGGACCCCCTCGGCGGGGCAGTAGCGATCCATCATCCAGCCCGAGTAGAGCAGGGGGACCAGGACCTTGGTGAGGAACCAGGGGAGCTGGGCCACCCCCATGTACTCGCCGGTGCGGCCCTCGGGCGCGATCTCCGCGGCGTACTGGAGGAAGCGCGGCTGCCACATCGCCTCGCCGATGGTCATGATCACGATGTAGGCGCCCAGCAGCGCGGGGTACGGGCCGAAGGTGAGGAGGAAGGCCGGGGCGGCCATCACGGCGGTCCCCGCGATCATCATGGTGTAGACCTTCACCTTGCGGGTGGCCGCCGCGATGACGGGCACCAGGATGAAGATCAGGATGGGGTTCGCGTTCGCCGCGATCTCGAAGTACTCGCCGATCCAGCCCTCGTAGGCGCGGTGGATGTACTGCGGCAGGATGAGCCAGTTGTAGGTGAAGAGGGTCTGGACGGGGATCAGGGCGAAGATGAAGAAGAAGAACCGGGTGTTGGCCAGGGGGTGCCTCGCGATCCAGGCCACGATCGGCCGGCGCCGGGTCTCGGGCAGCAGGGCCACCACCACCGGGAAGAGCGCGAGCAGGGCCATCACCGCCCAGTTCCACGGCGAGGGGACGCGCCACCCGACGGCGGCCAGGGCGACGACGAGCAGGCCCCAGGCGTGGACGGGGATGCGCGCCGGCGCGGCGGTCGCCGCCGCGGGCACCGGGGCTGCATCCTCCTTTTCGGCCTTCTCCTTGGCTTCCTCGGCGTTGATCCGGGCAGTTTCGACCTTGGCGGACTCGATGGCCCGGGCCACCGTCCTGCGGGAGAGCAGGAGCGCCGTGGTGACGAGCGCCACGACGGTGAAACTCGTGTAGACCCAGAAGGTGCCCGGGATGCCCAGGCCGAGGTAGTCGTCGTCGCGCAGCAGGAACGCGAACGTGGGGATCCACCCGCCCAGGTTCATCAGGGCGTAGAGCATGGCGAAGCCCATGCCGGCGGTCTTCGGGGTGGTGAACTGCCGAACCGCCGCGTACGCCGCGGGCTGGTACATGCCGTAGCCCACGACCACGATCAGGATCCCCGCCATGGTCACGAGGTGGAGCGGCGACCAGGGCCCGGCGGGCTGGAGCTGGAGGATCGTGGGCGCCCCGGCGATGAGCACGCGGCCCACCAGCATGCAGGACAGCGCGGCCAGGAGGGCGAACCGGACGCCCCGCCGATCGGCCACGAACCCCAGGAAGAACATCGAGATGGTGATGCCCGCGGTGAGCACCATGACCATCGAGTGGGCCCACTCGTCGGGATGCGGCACCCCCCGGAACACGAAGTCCGAGAAGTGCATCGCGAGGTAGCCGAGCATCCCGAAGTAGACCATGCCCTCGAGGACGTAGGCGAGGTTCACGCCCCACAGCGCGCGGGGTGCCCGGACCACGTCGATGAACGGCTGGACGAGCTCCTTCAGGGGGCTGGACGCTTCGGCGGCGGGAGCGGGCATGGTGACCTCGACGGAGGGGACGGCCGTGGGCGCGCCCGACCGGGCGCCCGGAGGGTTCCTGTCGCACGGGGGATCCCGGGCGTCAAGGCGGGACCCCGGGGTTACAGGAACCCGACCCACCGGACCGGAGAGCCGCCATGCCCGCGTTCGCCGCCAGCCTCCTCGCCCTCTCGCTCCCGGCGGCCGCGGCGCCGCCCGCCATCCCCCGCGACGTCTTCAACGCCACGGCCGCCGCCCTGGACGCAGGCCTCGTCTGGGAGGCCGACACCGACGGCGACGGCTACCCCTCCCCGGCCGAGATGGTGCGCCTGGGCTGGACCCCCGGACCCGCCCTGGCCATGGCCGACGTCAACGCGGCCCGCAACGCCGTGATGCGTGCGCTGCGGCAGGACGCCGTCCGGCGGGAGCTGGCCCAGGGCCGCGCCACCCTCGTCCGCACCGACCTCCGCGCCCTGCCCGAGGCCGAGAAGACCTTCGTCCGGCACGCGCTCGCCGCCGGGGACCTCGTGGAGACGCTCTACCGGATCCAGGCTGGCGTGGCGGAGCCGCCCCCCCCGAACCTGGATCCCGCGAGCCGGGCGCTCTTCGAGCGCAACCAGGGGCCGTGGTGCGTGGCCCCCGAGACCGAGGCCGATCCCTTCTGCAACGCCCTTCCGACCCTCCCGCCCCAGCGCTGGGGCATGTGGCCCGAGGAGCGGTCCCACGATCAGGCGCTCTGCGCCGAGGTGCGGGCCCGGCCGGACGCGGCGCGTCTCACGGATCCGTTCGTCGCCGTGCGGATCGCGGACGGAAACCTCGCGGCCGTGCCCACCCGCGGCCTGTGGGCGAAGGAGATGGACGCCGTGGCCATGGAGCTGGAGGCGGCTGCGAAGGCTCTCGACAAGACGAAGGAGAAGGCGCTGCGGAAGTACATCCTGGCCGCGGCGAAGGGCTTCCGTACGGGGGCCTGGGACGCGGCCGACGAGGCATGGATGGGCATGACCAGCCGCAACACCCGCTGGTACCTGAGGGTGGCGCCCGACGAGGTCTACTGGGACCTCTGCCAGGAGAAGGCCGGGTTCGGGTTCACGCTGGGCCTGGTGGATCGAAGCTTCCTGGCCTGGAACGACCGCCTCGAACCCCTCAAGGACGCCATGGAGCGGGCCCTGGCACGGGTGGTCGGACCTCAGTACACGCCCCGGAAGGTGGTCTTCCGGATGCCAGAGTTCCTGAGGGTGGTGCAGTACGCGGGGGAGGCCAGGTCCCCCCTGGGCGCGACCCTGGGCCAGACGCTGCCGAACTGGGGCGTCGTCGCGGCCGCCGGCCGCAACCGCACGATGGTCATGACCAACATCCGGACCGATCCCGACTCGGTCCGCGAGTACGCCGTCAAGGCGGGCCTCCTCCTGGCCGCCGGGGACCTGGCCTCCCTCCCGCGGCCGGACGATCCGGCCCTCGACACGTTGCTGCATGAGGCCGCGCACAACCTGGGCCCCAGCGGCGATCTCGTGGTGGAGGGCCGCCGCGTCGAGGACCACCTCGGGGGGAGCCTCTCCTCCACCCTGGACGAGCTCTGGGCACAGACGGCGGCGATCTGGCTCACGGACTTCCTGGCCGGCAAGGGCGTCCTCTCCAGCGAGGAGGCCCGCCGCTACCAGACGGGTGCGGTGCTGTGGGCGTTCCGCCACATCGCCACCGGCATGACCACGCCCAAGGGCGTGCCCAAGACCTACGCCCAGATCGCGGCGGTACAGGTCGGATCCTTCGTGGACGCCGGCGCCCTCCGCTGGGTGGAGGCGCCCGACCCGGCCACGGGCCGGCCGGTGGGCCGGTTCGACATCGACCACGACCGGCTGCCCGGGGCGGCCGAGGCGCTCCTGGCCGCCGCCGGGCGCGCCATGGCCACCGGCGACGCCACCGCGGCCCAGGCCCTGGTGGACCGGTACGTGACGGGCCCGGGCGCGGCCGGTGTGCACATGGACGAGATCCAGGCGCGCCTGCGCCCCTTCCCCGACATCCACCTGGTCTACGCCATCGACCTGTAGGCGGGCGGCGCTACTCCACCGCGGGGTTGCGCTCGACGACCCAGACCTGGTCCTCGCTGATGAGCTCGTTGGTGTTCCCGGTCCAGAACATCAGGTAGTACGTGTCGTACTTCTGGCACTCGTCGGAGTTCAGGATCTCGTTGCCGTCGTAGTCCTCTTCGAGGGGGCACTGGGGGGTGTCCGCCAGGGGGTCCCCGGACTCGCCGTCCTTGTCGGTGGTGTGGAAAAGGCCTAGAAAGTGCCCGATCTCGTGGGCCAGGACGTGGCCGACGAACTGCGGGTTGTTGCGAAGGTCCGTGGTGGTGATCGCGACGCCGGACCGCGAGGTGCCCATGACCGTGGCGGCGCCGGGGGTGTTGCTCGGGCCGGAGGTGCCGTAGATGACGTCGCCGTAGCGGTCCTGGATCTCCTTCACGAGGAAGATCGGTACCGTACGCACGGGCGAGGCGTCGGCCATGCGCATGAGGTCGTTGAACTCGACCCAGGCCGTGTCGCCGCGCCCGATGTTGAGCACGGTGTAGGTGTCGCGGTCCTCGAGGACGTCGTGGTACCGGATCTCGCCCGCGTCGAACGCGGCGTCCCAGAGGCGGAAGGTCTCGGCCAGCATCGCCTGGATCAGGAGGTTGTCGGCGGCGTTGGCGGCCGTGATCCCGGTGATGTCCACCAGGTAGACGTCGAGGTTGAGGACGTTCTGGCGCAGGTCGTCCATGCGCCACGTGGCGTAGCAGTCGAGCTTGTTCTGGTAGGCCGAGTCGGTGTTGAAGGTGGCCGTCCACTTGCCCGGCACGATGTCGAGGTCGGGCGAGAGCGGGAGGAGCACCGTGGACACGTCCATGAGGACGTCGGCGCGGTACGGGTGGGCCTCGGGATCCTCGGCCGTCCAGGCCACGCCGCCGTCGGGCATGTTCATGGTGTAGAGCTGGATGGAGTACTGGTCCCCGATGTCCTGGCAGTCGATCAGGCCGGAGATGGCCCGGTTCGGGACCGTGAACTCGAGCTCGTTGGTGAAGCCGTCGTAGCCCACGGTGATCCGGCGGAGGTGGTCGCGCTTCAGGCCGCCCTCGAAGCCGGTGTCCTCGGTCTCGTCGCAGCTCGCCAGCACCAGGAGGAGGAGGAGGGATTTCATGGTGTCTCCGGTTCTACTCGGGGTCGGTGGCGAGGACCTGGGTGATGCAGGACGTCACGACGGGCTGGGTCTCCACGCCGAGCCGGGCCTGCAAGAGCGGCTTCCGGACGGGATCGGAGAGCCGGCCGAGGGCGTGGACCGCCGTGATCCGGTTCTGGACGTCCGGGTCGGAGAGGAACGGGGCGATGTCGGCGGCCGCGGCGTCGCCCCACCCGTTGGCGAGCGCCTGGATGGCCATGCGGCGCAGGAGGCCGTTCTGGGCGGAATCGTGCGCCCACAGCAGCAGCAGGGACCGGTTGCCCTCCACCGGGAAGGCGCCGAGCGCGTGCACCGCGCGGCCCCGGAAGGCGAAGGGGCGGGAGGTGTCGGCGGCCCAGGCCCGGAGGACGCCGGTGGTCTCCGGGCCCAGGGCCTGGAGCTGCTCGGGGGTGGGCGTGTCCTCGTAGGCCCAGAGCAGATCCTGCAGGCGACGTTCGAGCGCGGGATCGGCGGCGTGTGCCGCACCCGCGAGGAGCACCAGCGGGAGGGCGAGCAGGAGGCGTCGGGGGCCGGGCATGGCGGGACTCCGGATGGTGGACCCGCACAGTCTAACCCAGGCGGGACGCGTCGCGGGCGGCATGGGGCGTCCTGGACGGCGCCGGGGGCAGAAGATAGCGGACGTCCGTTTTCACGGAGTCGGCGTGACCCAGCTTCCGGACCCGGCCCCCGTCCTCCGCGAGCCCCGGGGGCGTCGCACCCAGCGGACCCTCCTCGACGAGGCCAGGCGGCTCTTCCTCGCCCAGGGGTACCACGCCACGGGCATGCGCCAGGTGGCCCAGGCCTCGGGCGTGACGCTCGGGGCGCTCTACAACCACTTCCCCAGCAAGGACGCCCTCTGGGAGGAGGTCTTCCGCGAGGCCAACCCGTTCGGGAAGGTGCCCGAGGCGCTGGCCGGCGCCGAGGGGCACACCACGGAGGCCCTCCTGGAGGACGCCGCGCGGCGGCTCAACGCGATCCTGCGCGAGCGGCCGGAGGACCTGCGGCTGGTGCTCATCGAGCTCCTCGAGTTCAACGGCCGCCACATCGAGGCCATCCTCGCCCGGAATGCGCCGGTGGTCCTCGAGTTCGAGCGCCGGTGCCACACCCTGGAGGGTGGGCTGCGTCCCCTCCCCCCCTTCCTCATCCAGCGAACCTTCCTGGGGCTGTTGTCGGCCTGGTTCTTCGCCGACGCGCTGTTCCTTGGCAGGTTGCCGCCCTCCCTGTCGTCGCTTCGCCTCGAGGACGCCGTGGACGTCTTCCTCCACGGCGCGCTCGCCCGGCCGAAGCCCACCCCGTGATCCCGGACGGACCCATGCAAGCGATCGGCTTCGACATCGGTTCCACGAGCGTCAAGGCCACCCTCGTCGAGGACGGCGCGGTGCGCTGGCACGACGACGTGGCCCACGAGGGCGACATTCCCGGTGCCCTCGGGCGCCTGCTCGCCAACCGCGGCGTGCCCGAGGGCATCCCCGCCCTCTGCACGGGCAACACCGGCCGGAACCAGGTCCGGACGGCCCACGCGGTGCCCCCCCAGGCCATCGAGGCGGGGCTCCGGGCGGTGGGGATCCGGCCCGACGCGGTGGTGTCGCTGGGGGGCGAGTCCATCGTGGTGTACACGCTGGGGTCCGAGGGCCTGACGCGCACCGCGCTCACCGGCGACAAGTGCGCCGCCGGTACCGGCGAGTTCCTGCGCCAGCAGCTGGGCCGCATGGACATGGTGCTCGACGACATGGCGCGGATCCCCGAGGACACCCGACCCCACCGCCTGTCCGCACGCTGCTCCGTGTTCATGAAGAGCGACTGCACCCACAAGCTCAACAAGCGGGAGTGCACCAAGGACGAGATCGTGGTCAGCCTGGCCGACGTCATGGCGGGCAAGGCGGCCGAGTTCCTCACGCGGGCCCGGCTGTCCCAGGGCCGGGCGGTGGTCATCGGGGGCGTCACCCGGAACCGCTTCCTCCTGCGTCTCCTCGCCGAGCGCATGCCCGAGGTGGAGTTCGTGGTGCCCGACCAGGCCCCCTGGTTCGAGTCCTTCGGGGCCGCCTGCCTGGCTGCGGCGCACGGCCGGCCGCTCCCGCCGGTCCGCGACCTCTTCGAGGCCCGCGAGGTGGCCTTCGACCGGTACCCTCCCCTGTCCGCCGCCCTCTCGCTGGTGGACGCCATCCCCTCCCGCCGCGGCCGGCCCCGGCCCGGCGGGACCTACGTCCTGGGCATCGACGGCGGCTCCACCACCACCAAGGCCGTCCTCGTGGATCGCGAGGACCACAGCATCGTGGCGGAGTACTACGGGCGGACCCACGGTGACCCGGTGGAGGCGCTCCGCGCCGTGCTCCGCGAGGTCCGGGCCCAGGTGCGGGAGGCGGTCGGCGACGCGGAGATCCACATCCCGCTCGCCGCCACCACGGGGTCCAGCCGGGAGGTGCTCGGCGTCTTCACCGAGACCGGCGGCGTCTACAACGAGATCATCGCCCACGCCGCGGGCACCACCCACTTCCGCCCGGACATCGACACGATCTTCGAGATCGGCGGCCAGGACGCCAAGTACGTGTACCTGCAGAACGGCGTGCCGGTGGACTACGCCATGAACGAGGCCTGCTCGGCGGGCACGGGCTCGTTCCTGGAGGAGTCGGCCCGGGGCGACCTCGACATCCGCACGGCGTCCGAGATCGGGCCGATCGCGCTCGAGAGCGGGGCGCCCCTCAAGTTCGGCGAGCACTGCTCGGCGTTCATCAACTCCGACATCCGGGCCGCCATCCAGCAGGGTGCGTCCCGGCCGGACATCGTCGGCGGGATCGTCTTCTCCATCGTCTCCAACTACCTGAACCGGGTGGTCGGCAACCGGCGTATCGGGGAGCGCATCGTCATCCAGGGCGGCGTGGCCAAGAACCCCGCGGTCCCGGCGGCCTTCGCCGCGGTGCTCGGGAAGGAGATCACCGTCCCGCCCGATCCCGAGCTGCTGGGGGCCTTCGGGGTGGCCCTGCTGGCCCTCCAGAAGCACCAGGAGGGCCTCCTGCCCGAGGGGTCCTTCGACCTCGACGCCCTCATCGCGCGCCCCATCTCCCAGGGGAAGGTCTTCACCTGCAAGGCCTGCGAGAACCTCTGCCCCATCCGCACGCTGCACGTGGGCGAGCACCGGTACTTCTTCGGCGGGCGCTGCAACAAGTACGCGAACCTCCGCCACCACGTCCCGGTGGACGTGGACAAGGTCCACGACTGGGTGGCGCTCCGGGACCGCCTCCTCTTCCACGAATACGCCCCGGATCCGACCACCTTCGTGGCCCGCTCCCCACTCGTCGTGGGCATCCCCCGCGCGTTCACGGTCCACACGCTGTGGCCGCTGTACGCCTGGTTCTTCCACGAGCTCGGGGTTCGCGCCGTCCTCTCGGACGAGCTGCTCAGGGAGGGCATCCAGCGCACCGAGGCGGCCTTCTGCTACCCGGGCGAGATCGCCCACGGCATGCTGGCCCGCCTCCTCGCCCAGGGCGTGGACCGCGTGTTCCTCCCCGCGGTGCGCACGTTCGAGTCCCTCGAGCCCCACGTCCACGCCACCACCTGCCCCATCACCCAGGGCCTGCCGTACTACCTTAGGAGCGCGTTCCAGGTCCCGGACGAGCACATCCTCAGGCCGGTCCTGCAGTTCCGGGACGGCCCCCTGGGCGCCGAGCCGGCCTTCCAGGAAGTGGCGCTCAAGCTCGGCTTCACCGCGGACGACGGCCACCGGGCCTACCGCGTGGCCATCGAGCGGCAGCAGGCATGCTGGCGCCGCCTGCGCGAGGTCGGCGCGGAGGCCCTGGAGCGCGCACGCACCGAGGACCGCGTGGTGGTCGGCCTCTTCGGCCGGCCGTACAACGCCTTCACGTCCGATGCGAACATGCAGATCCCCCGGAAGTTCACCTCCCGAGGCCACGCGGTGCTCCCCTTCGACATGCTCCCGGTGGGCGGCGAGGCGATCTCGCCGAACATGTACTGGTACTACGGCCAGGTGGACCTGAAGGCCATGCGGGTGGTCAAGGACCACCCCAACGTGTTCGCCTGCTGGATCTCCAACTTCGGCTGCGCGCCCGACTCCTTCATGCTCCATTACGTGCGCTGGATGATGGGCTCCAAGCCCTTCCTGGTGCTGGAGCTCGACAGCCACACGGCCGACGCCGGCCTCGACACCCGCATCGAGGCGTTCCTGGACATCGTGGAGGGGTGGCGCCGCAAGGCGACGGGCGTGCTCCTGCCCGAGCCGACACCGACCTGGCGCGTGGCGTTCGCCGGCGACGACAGCTGCGTGTTCAACGACCGCACCGGCGAGCGGCTGCCGCTCAGGCACCCCCGCGTGCGCATGGTCTTCCCCTCCATGGGCGACCTCGGCGCCCAGGCCATCGCGGCCATCGCTTCCCGCACCGGCATCCGGGCGGAGCACCTACCGCCCGCCGACCACCAGACCACCCAGCTCGCCCGTGGCGTGGCCAGCGGCAAGGAGTGCATCCCCACTCTCCTCGTGCTGGGGCAGATCCTGCACCTGCTGCTCACCCGCCCCGCCACGGGCGACGAGGTGCTCGCGGTCATCGTGCCCAAGACCACCGGCCCCTGCCGGACCGGCCAGTACGGCCCGTTCTACGAGGGCACCTTCGCCGAGCTCGGCGTGGACAACGTCGCCGTGACCGCCCTCAACTCGGACAACGGCTACCGCGAGTTCGGGGACGACTTCACGCGCAAGGCGTGGCACGCGGTGGTCCTCTCGGACTTCTTCACCGACATCCGCACGTCCCTGAGGATCCTGGCGAAGGATCGCGCCGCCGCCCTGGCCGAGTTCCAGGCCTGCTGGAACGACCTGGTCGAGGCCATGCGGACCGACGAGTCCGCCGTGAAGCCCACGCTCGATCGGGTGGCCCGGCGGCTCGCGGCCATCCCCCGGACCGGCGACGCCGACGCGCTGCCCAGGGTGCTGGTGGTGGGCGAGATCTACGTCCGGCGCGACGACTTCTCGGTGGACGAACTCATCGATCACCTCGGCACCAACGGGATCCTCGGCAAGGTGACGGGGCTCGCGGAGTGGATGCACTACTGCGACTGGATCGTGGAGAAGGACCTCCTATGCGCCTGGCGCGCCGATCCGTGGTGGCGGCGCTCGCCCGCCCGTCTGGCCCGCTACGTGAAGGTGCGGCTCACCACCGTGGTCATGGACCGCATCGAGGCGCAGGCCCGGCGCGTCCTGAAGCCGACCGGGCTGCTCCCCACCTACCCGCACGACATCGCCGAGATCATGTCCGGCGTGGACGAGTTCTCCCACCCCGACTTCGAGACCGAGGCCACGGTGTCCAGCCTCGTGGCGGCCCTCGCGGTGCGCCGCGGCTACCAGGGCGTCGCGGCCATCGCGCCCTTCGCGTGCCTGCCCGGGCGGCTCATCAAGGCGCTGCTCGAGCCCTGGACCCGGGAGCGGGGCGTGCCCTTCATCGCCCTCGAGAACGACGGCCTGGCCTACCCGCCCAACACGCTCGCCCGTCTCGAGATCTTCATGCTCGACGTGCTCCGGCGGGCCGGAGCCGAAACCGGCGGATCCCACGTGGACGTGGAGCTGGCCGCGCGCCCGGCCCCGCCCACCCAGGCCCCGCTCGCGGTCAAGCGCCGGCTGCGCGAGCGCAAGGAGGCGGAGCCTCGAGGCGTACCGGACAGCACGACCTGACGGTCAGGGTGCCCGGATCCGGAGCAGGTGGCGATGGCGTGTCTCGGATGGGGGTCGTTCCGCGTGTAGGTGTCGGCGCGGCCCTCCGTGACGGCCGCCGGTACCGGTTCCCCGGGGCCGTCCGCGCCCAGCCTCGGGTAGAGCGCGATCCCGCGCCCCCGGCCGCTGGCCTGCACCACCGGGATCCTCAGGCCGTCGCCCGGACTGAGGCGATCCCGCCCGAGGAGGCGGCGCGTCGACGCCGCCTCCTCACGGGTGGTACACTCCCCCTTCACCCCTGTCATCCGGGCCATCCCTCGGAGCGTTCGTGACCCCGTGACCTCCACGATCCGCACCCCCCGGGTCCAGGCGCGCCTCGCGATCGCGATGCGCGCACTGGTCGTTCCCCTGGCGCTCGCAGGTTGCATCCCACGGGGCGAAGGTACGGAACCCGGGGACTGTACCGACGGTGCCGACAACGACCGGGATGGACTCTTCGACTGCGACGACGATGGGTGTGCAGGCTCGCCCGACTGCGAGGAGGCGGACACCGACACCGACGTGGACACGGACTCCGACACCGACACGGGGTCCACGGATGCGGACGGCGACGGGTGGACGGTGGCGGGCGGCGACTGTGACGACTCCGACGCGGGCGTCCATCCCGAAGCCGGTGAGGTGGCGGCGGATGGCGTCGATCAAGACTGCGACGGGGGCGACGACTGCTTCCGTGACGACGACCGGGACGGCTTCGGATCCGGCACCACGATCCCGTCCGAGGATCTCGACTGCAGCGATCGCGGGGAGTCCTCGGTCTCGACCGACTGCGACGACGACGATCCGTTCACCTACCCCGGCGCCCCCGAGTCGACGGCCGACGGGATCGACCAGGACTGCGACGGGGGCGACGACTGCTACCAGGATGCCGACGGCGACGGATACGGGACCGACGAGACGATCTCCTCCGTGGATCGAGACTGTCGAGACCCGGGCGAAGCGTCCGGAGACGGGGACTGTGACGATGGCGATCCGGCGGTGAACCCTGGGGCCGAAGAGATCTGCCGCGACGGAGTGGACAACAACTGTGATGCCTCGTCCTCGCCTTGTAGCCTCGCGGGAATCGTCCATCTGTCGGCAGCCGAGGCGAAGCTCGTCGGCGAGAACACGGAGGACTACGCTGGATACTCGATCGCCGTGGGAGACGTGGACGGCGACGGGTTCGGGGACGTCCTGGTGGGTGCCTACGGGGAGGACGTGGGCGCCTACAACACGGGAGTCGTCTACGGCGTGCTCGGCCCGATCAGCGGGACCATGGATCTGTCCGAGGCCGACGCCGAACTGGTCGGAGACACCGTCTGGGGTCGGGCCGGGTCGGCCGTCGCCTCGGGCGACGTGAACCGTGACGGCGTCGATGACGTCATCGTCGGCGCTCCGCGAGAGAGCAGCGGTGGTGATGCAGCGGGTACAGCGTACCTCGTGTTGGGACCCCTGGCGGGAACCACCAGCCTGTCCACGGCCGACGCCACGCTCATCGGCGAGGATGCCGACGACAACGCCGGCTGTTCGGTCGCCATGGGCGACGTGGACGGCGATGGGATCGAGGACATCCTCGTGGGGGCGTTCCACGAGGAGTCGAGCGGGAGCAACGGCGGAGCAGCGTACCTCGTGGCCGGGCCCGCTGTGGGAACGATCGACCTGTCCCGGTCCACTGCGAAATTCACGGGGGAGAGCGCGAACGACTACGCCGGCTTCTCCGTTGCCGCAGGGGACCTCGACGGTGACGGGTTCTCCGACGTCATCGTGGGTTCCTGGTCCGATGCCGGCGATTCCAACTCGGGAGCGGTGTACGTCGTCGACGGGCCTGTGACCGGCACGTTGAACCTCTCGCTCGCGGATTCGAAGGCCGTCGGAGAATCCAGCGCGGACTCCGCCGGCTACTCGCTCGCCACTGGAGACCTCGACGGCGACGGGGTGAGCGATCTCCTCACCGGGGCACCCTACGCCAACGAGGGCGAGTCCACCACGGGTGCGGCCTACGTGATCACCCGTCCTTTCACCGGCACGATGAACCTGGCCTCGGCCGACGCCGTGCTCGACGGAGAGCTGGACGGTGACTTCGCGGGGGTGGCGGTCGATGCGGCTGACGTCGATGACGACGGGGTCGCCGATGTCATCGTCGGGGCCTCCACCGAGGATTCGGGGGGCACGTCCGCCGGTGCGGTCTACATCGTCTATGGACCGGTCGCAGGGACCCTCCCGCTTTCCTCCGCGGATGCGAAGATCATCGGCGAGAACGGCGCAGACCGGGCGGGACGATCCGTCGCGTCGGGTGACGTGGATGACGACGGTGTCGGGGATGTCGTCGTCGGGGCTCCCTGGGAGAGCACGGGTGGCGGGTACGCGGGTGCGGTGTACCTGCTCCTCGGGGGGGGAGGATGACGCCCCTCCGCGAGGTGGTGCTCGCCATCGAACGCTGCGCCGGGGGGGGTGCACCGCGCGGCGTTCGCCGCTTCGTCGCCGGAGGCGGTGTGCCGGGAGAGGACTCCGCCGGAGCGTCAGTTGCAGGCCGGCGTGGTCCAGACCTCGGCGACCGTCGCCGCTGCCTTCGTGGCGCCCGGCCAGCCGCCGACGACCACCACGGTGTCGTCGAGCAGGATCGGAGCGCCCTGCGCGGCGAAGACGACCGGCATCGGGCGGACCATGGGGGGATCCACCCTACACTCGTTCCACACTGTGCGTGAGGGCCACCCCGCGGACCCGCAGGCCCGCCTCCATCGCGGCGAAGACCGCGTCGTTCCCACCGAGGCGTTCGGGAGGGAGCACGCCCTTCTCCGCGATGACGCCATCGAGGAGGAGCCGGGCCACGATGGCGTTCGGGAAGCCCGTGGTGCGGGCCATCGAGGAGAATCCCGTCCTCCGGTCGGTACCGTCCTGCAGGTCCCAGCGGTGGCGCACACGGACGCCGCCCTCCCGGCCCATCGCCTCGATCCGCATCACCGTGAACTCCTCCTCGCCCGGCTCGAGCTTCCACATCGGGAAGAGGAGCTTCGCCGCGAGGTCACGCGGGGCCACCCTCACCCCTCCCACCTCGATCGGGGTCTCCGAGAAGAGACCGATCGCCCGCAGCACGCGCATCGCCTCGACGTGGCCCGGCCACCGGAGGGTCTTCTCCCGCATGTTCGGGCACGGGAGGGTGACGAGGAGCGAGCGCAGGCCGTCGGTGTTGAACGCCTCGAGCGTGCCGACGCCGGGAACATCGACCGGTTCGGGCTCGGAGAGGGCCGGGAGGACGACGACCCGCCCGTCGCGGACGTAGCGGGCCGGGCGGGTGTACTCCTCCAGCACGTCGATGGGCGAGAAGGGGGCCTTGTACTCGAAGGGCCAGGTCCGGACCCGCGGAAGTCCGCCGACCAGGACGAGCGCCTCCTCGAAGCCGCCCTCGTCGAACCGCGCCGCGTGCCGACCCAGGACGAGGTTCGACAGGCCGGGGGCGACACCGCAGTCGACGACCGCCGTGACCCCCCGCTCCTTCGCGAGGCCGTCGAGCGCGAGCGCGTCCTCGGGCATGAAGGCGATGTCGGCGATCGGGCGGCCGCACTCGAGGACGCACTGCAGGGTCCGGAACCCGAGGAAGCCCGGCACGGCGCCGACGACGAGGTCGGCGGCCTCGGCCAGCCGCCTCACCGCCGAGAGGTCGGAGAGGTCGGCGACCACGGTCTCCACCGGGGCGTCGGCCTTCAGCCTGGCGAGCGCCTCGGCGTCGCGATCCGCCACGGTCACCCGGAAGCGGCCCTCGCCGGCGAGATCGCGGGCCATGACCGAACCCACCATGCCGGCGCCCAGGACGACGATCGGCTTCCTGCTCATGGTTTTCTCCCTTGGTCCGATGGTTTCCGGGTCGGGTCCGACCCGGCCCGACGGCCTAACACCGTGGACGGGACCGGGATGGGGGTGGACGGGAACCGGGTCCCGGCCAGAACCCGGGAGCCTGCGATCCTCCCTCCGAGACACGGCCGGGACGTGGCCGTCCCTCGGAGCGTCCGCATCCTCTCACCGACGTGTGGCCGGCTCCGCTGCCTCCCCACCCGACCCCGGGCGCTTCCCCATTGGCCGAGTTCGAGCCCGAATTCGAGCCCGGGATCGAGGCCAGGACCGAGGTCGAGATCGACGTCGAGACCGAGCTCCTCGCCGATCCCGAGAGCGAGGGGCCGATCGTGCACGTGTGGGCGATCGAGGGGTAGCCCGAACGGAAGTCGGGTCCCGCCGCACCGATCCCCGCAAGCGTCGGCCCCCGCGCCGGGCAGCCCGATGGGGGCCACGGGGCACCCGTGGCGCCCGGCGATCCCCCCCTTCGTGTGCCATCGAAGGCGACGATCCCCCCCTATACGTGCCACTGTGAGCGGCGATCCCCCCCTCTGCGCGCCCGATCCGCCGCACGGACGGCGGATTCCGCCCTCCGCCGGCTCACGAGGGGGGGGATCGTTCGGGGGGCTGGCCCATCCGGGGGGGGATCGTTCGCGGGCGCCGTCCCGACGGGAGGTTCGGGTTCCCCGCGGTGACCGCTTCGAGCCCGGCCGGTGTCCCAGCGGGTGCCAGACGCCGGGCTCCCTCCGGCGCCGCGCCCCGACCCACCGGAGACGACCATGTCCGCTCGCGTCGCCCTGTCCCCAGTCCTGGTCCTCCTGTCCGGCTGCCATCCGCCGGCCGCCGAGCCCACCGACACCGGCAGCCCCGCCCCCGAGGCGCAGCAGTGGTGGCAGTTCGGTCACGACGAGATCCTCGACTCCGTGATCCTGCACTACCTCGGACAGGCCTGGTCCCAGTCGAGCGACGTCGCCGAGGTGCTCGAGACTGCCGGTCGCGTGGAGGATCCAACCACCTGGACGGCCGAATGGGTCCGCTCCGCCGAGCGCATCGGCGACGACGCCCGCGAGTCCGAGGCCGGCGGCCACCTCCGCTCGGCCGCCCAGTCCTGGCTGCGCGTCGCCACGTACTACCGGGCTGCCCTGCACCGGCACTACGACCCCTCCTCGACCGAGGTCGTGGACCTGGCGCAACTCGAGGTCGAGGCCTTCGCCCGGTACCTCGATCTGTCGGGTTCGCCCTGCATCGACGTGGCCATCCCCTACGAGGACACCACCCTGCCCGCCTACTTCTGCCGCGCCGCCGTCGAGGGGCCCGCGCCGGTCGTCCTGTTCCACGAGGGCAAGGACGGTTGGGCCGAGGACGGCAAGTTCGTCGCCGACGAAGCCAACGCCCGCGGCTGGCACGCCCTGCTCTTCGACGGGCCGGGCATGGGCAAGACCCTGCGCCTGCAGGGTCTCCCGTTCCGCCCCGACTGGGAGGAGGTCGTCACGCCCGTCCTGGACTGGCTCGTCGAGCAGGACGGCGTCGACGCCTCCCGCCTCGCCCTCTACGGCGTGAGCTTCGGGGGGTACTTCGCCCCTGAGGCCGCCACCGTGGAGCATCGGCTCGCCGCGCTCGTGGCCAACCCCGGTCTCGTGGACGTCTCGGCCATCTACGAGGGGTACATCGATGCCATCGATCCGGGCCTGCTGGCCCTGCTCGACCAGGACGAGGCGGCCTTCGACCAGGCCATCGAGCAGGTCATGGACGCGAGCGAGGTGCTGCGGTGGGGCCTGGCCGACTCCATGTGGCACTTCGGCGCCGACTCGCCGGCCGACCTCATGCGCGAGGTCCAACGCTACGACTTCACCGGACGCGAGGGCGACGTCACCACCCCCACCCTCGTGGTCGACGCCGAGGCCGAGGCCTGGGGCCAGTCCGCCCGCCTCTACGACGCCCTCCGGTGCGAGAAGGACACCGTCCTGTTCACGGCCGAGGAAGCCGCACAGTTCCACGTCCAGACGGGCGCCACCGCCATCCACGTCCAGAAGGTGTTCGACTGGCTCGAAGGCCTCCTCTGACGCTTCGACCCCGACCGGACGGACCGCGGGATTCCCGGCGTGTCACAGGGCTCGTGACCCCGCGCGACGGGCCGTCTCTCCGTGGCGACGGGCACCGGAGGGTGGTAGGCGAGCGGTAGCCCATGACGCCGCTCGAACCAGACTCCGAGGATCCAGGCAGGCAAGCCGCGGAGGCGACCGGGGCTGCCGGCCTGGGGGTGCGCCCGGGGCTCGGTTTCGGGAACTACACGGTGGAGGTAGAGGGTCGGCTGGGCCTGGTGATGGAGGTCGTCGATGGCCCCAGCCTCGAGCAGATCCTCGACGGGACGCGGCTGTCGCTGGAGGAGGTGGACGACCTGGCAGGATGATCCTGTAGTCTCGGGTACCTTCGCTTGACGACGCCGTGGGAGCCGAGCAGGCGTCGCGTCGAGAGGTACGGGCCGGACGTGGTCCGCTACGAGGAGGGGGCGTCTCGGGCGGCCTTCCAGGCGTGCGGGACCAGGCGGGTGAGCAGGCCGGGCTCTCGGTTGACGGGCAGATCGGAGAGCCTGGGCAGGACGTCCTAGAGGCAGGCGTACGGGTCGATTCCGAGTCGCTGGCAGGTGCGGACGACGGTGTGGAGGACGGCCAGGTGCCTGGCACGTCGCCGCCATCACGGGGATCCATGCCCCCGCAGCGGGGTTCCGCTCCGGGGATCGGGTGGATGCCCCCGGCGACCGGGATTAGCTTCGCCGCCCATGACCGTCCCCATGCTCCGACCCCTGCTCCGCAAGTGGGCCCGTTCCCTGGTCCTGGGCCTCACGTTGCTCTCGGTCCTGGGGATGACCGGCCTCCTCGTGGAGCAGGTCGCGGGGCTCGTGTTGCACGGGTACGTCGGTCACGACCTCCCCGGAGAGCGCGCGCGACACGCCCACGAGGAGCAGTGCCCGTCCCACGTCGCGCTCCACGGGGAGTGCCACAGGGCCGCCGTGGCGGCTGGCGCGCTCGCGGAGGCCCGTCGAGTCGCTCCCGATGCGGCCTGGGTGATTCGACCCGCCGAGTCGCTGGCACCCACCCCGAGCCGCGGCGCGGTCCCCACGGGTGGGCGACCCGCCGACCGCTCGACGGGCCCCCCACACCGGCCCCCCATCGCCTGACTCCTGCGCGCGACCCCAGGTCGCGCGGGCGCAGCTTCGTCCGAGGCCGAGCCTCGGTCCACCGCCCTCCTGCCAGGAGTCCATCCCATGGGATTCCCTCGACGCAGCCCCCGGCTGCGACTGTTGCCGTTCCTCCCCCTCCTGATCCGATCCGCCGGCGCAACCCCGCTCTCCCCGGACGAGGCGGTTACCGAGGCCCTGGCGCGCCATCCCCTCGTGGTCGAGGCGGATGCCCGGCGCGTGGCCGTCGGCGGCGAGGTCCGCTCGGCCACCTTCCTGCGGGCGAACCCAGAGATCTCCGGGCGCTTCGATCCAGGCGCGTCCACGGGGGAGGCGGAGCTCTCCCAGCCGATCTCCCTCACGGGGGAGGGCGTACTCGCCCGCCGGGCGGCCCTGGCGCGGCGGGACGCGGCCGACGC
>JBFYZZ010000100.1:0-11021 GCA_041309225.1 Deltaproteobacteria bacterium
GGCGCGGGCGCCTCCGCGGCTCCCGCTGCGGCGAACGGCACGGGCAGGACAGGGGCGGGCGCCAGGGCGGCGTCGTGCACGGGCACCGCCGCCGGATCCGTGATCTCCACGGCCGCGGCGACGGGCACCGATCCGACGATGTCCTCGCCCTGGGTGGGCTCGGCGGGCGTGGTACCGTCGACCCGCGTCTCGGCCCAGGAGGCCGGGCTCGTGCGGGCCAGCACCTGGACCTGCAGGCCGGCGGGCGGCTCCTCGGCGCGGCCCACGGAGCGGGCGAGCTGGAGGAGGAGGCCCTCGAGGTCCTCCGTGATCGGGTGGAAGTCGATCCGGTCCCGGGTGATCACCGCGAACGTGGGATCGAGCCCGATCCGGCGCGCGTCGGGGTTGTCCTCGAGGACGAGGTCGTCGTGGAGCACGAGCCCGTAGCGGGCGAGGTCCGTGGCGGTGGCGGGCACGGTGAGCGGCTCGAGCAGGAACATCGCGGCACCGCCCCCCACGAGGTGCCGGGCCAGGGCCTCGCGCTCCACGGGCAGCAGGTCCACCTGCGGCGCGGGCAGCACGAAGACCTCGCAGCGTGCGGGCACGCCGCCCGACTCGAGGAGGTTGACCTTCTCGACGGTGTAGTTCTGGCCCTCCAGCTTGAGCACGACGGCGCCGTAGCCCTCGGGGCCCTGGTCGTCGTCCGGGTCGGCCTCGCCGTGGCCCGTAGAGAAACACACCACGTGCTCCCGGCCCGAGGTGACCCGGATGAGGGCGTTGGTGAGCGTCTCCTCGTCGAACGTGGACTCGAGGCGCTGCTTGGATCCGCCGGAGGCGAGCACCACGGTGCCCCACTCGCTGGTGACCTCGAACTGCTGTGCGAGCAGCGGCTCGGCGAGCGGATCGTGGAACTCCACCGCGATGCGGCCCGTGCGGGTGCGGTAGCCCTCCACCAGGTCCCGGAACGAGGACTCCTCGGGGGTCTCCTTCTGGAAGAAGGCGACGATCTGGACGTCCTGGGCGAGGCCGTCCACCACCTTGAGCGTCTGCTCGGAGAGCGTGAACCGCTGGCTGGAGGTGATGTCCCAGCGCTGGTCGTAGCGGACCGCCAGCACGTTGGCGGCCACCGCGAGGCCGAGGGCGAGGAGCACGAGCACGGCCGCGCCGCTGCCGTACCGGACCACGCGGCTCCGCGCGGTGTCCGCGATCCGGAAGCGCTCGATCCACCCCCAGAGCAGGAGGAGCGTGAGGCCGGCGATGCCGACCCCGAGGGGCCAGCCCTCCCAGAGGCCCTTCACGGGCCCGACGATCCCCCAGGTGGCGAGGAGGAGCAGCCCGACGACGGCAAGGATCCAGGCGAAGCGCTGCATGGCTACCTCCACCGGTAGGCCTCGACCCGCTGGTGGGTCGCAAAGAGGGCGACGGCGATGAAGGAGGCGTAGTAGACGAGGTCCTTGAGGTGGACGAGCCCTTTGCCCAGCTGGTCCATGTGGGAGAGCATCGAGACGTAGGACAGCACCTCACCCCACGTGCCCGAGGCCGAGGAGTCGGCCCAGGAGGCCACCCAGAAGAGGAGGAGGAGCACGAAGGAGATCACGAGGGCCACCATCTGGCTCTCGGTGAACGCGCTGGTGAGCAGGCCCACGGCCATGAAGGACGCGACCATGAGGATCAGGGCCAGGTACGAGGAGAGGACCACCCCGAGGTCGGGCTCGCCCAGCCACCACAGGATCAGGGGGTAGTGGACCGTGGCGAGGAGCATGACCAGCACGAAGCCGAGGCCACCCAGGTACTTCCCGAGCACGATCTCGGAGGTGCGCACGGGCGAGGCCAGCAGCATCTCGAGCGAGCGCTGGCGGCGGTCTTCGGCGAGGAGGCGCATGGACAGGGCCGGGCAGAGCATGAGCAGGATGACGCCGGTGTTCGAGAAGAACGGCGCCACCAGGTGCTCCGACAGGTCGATGTCCTGGTACGGGCTCATCCCGAACTCGGTGGTCTGCAGGGCGAAGAAGCCGACCATCGAGGCGAAGAAGAAGCCCGTGATGACCAGGTACGCGCACAGGGCGAGCCAGCCGATGGGCGAGGCGAAGTACGCCTCCAGCTCCCGCCGGGCGATGAAGAAGACGTTCCGCATCGGGTCCTCCAGGTGGCTGGATCAGGCGGCCTTGCCGGTGGTGAGCCGCAGGTAGATGTCCTCGAGGCGCTCCCGCCCTACGAGCTCCAACAGGTCGAAGGGCGCAGCAGCCCGGGCCACCTCGGCCCGGCGATCCTCGTGGGTGCGGACCGTGTAACGGCCCTCGCCGTCGGGCGTGACCGCGCCGACGCCCTCGATGGCGGAGAGCGCGGACTCGAGGTCGGCGCCGGGGCGGCTCACCCGGATCCGGACGAGGCGCTCCTCGCCCGCGAGCGCGTCGATGGCGTCGCTGGCCACGATCCGGCCGCCGGCGATGATGATGACCCGCTGGCAGACGTCCTCCACCTCGGGCAGGACGTGGGTGGACAGGATCACGGTCCGCTCCCCGGCCAGGTCCTTCACCAGGTCGCGGATTTCCTTGCGCTGCGCGGGGTCCAGGCCGCTCGTGGGCTCGTCGAGGATGAGGACCTCCGGATCGTGCACGAGCGCCTGGGCCAGGCCGACCCGCTGCTGGTAGCCCTTGGACAGGTGGCCGACGAGGCGGCCGCCCATGTCGGCGAGCCCCACACGGCCGAGCACCCGCTCCACCGCGGCCCCGACGTCCACGACACCTTTGATCCGGGCTACGAAACGGACGTATCCGTCCACCGTCATGTTGGGGTACAGGGGGGGGACCTCGGGCAGGTACCCGACCTTGCGGCGGGTTTCCAGCGGTGACTCGAAGACGTCGAGGCCATCGATGAGGGCCCGACCCGAGGTGGCACCGAGGCTCCCCGCCAGGATCCGCATCGTGGTCGTCTTGCCGGCGCCGTTGGGGCCGAGGAAGCCGACCACCTCGCCTTTCTTGACCTCGAAGGCGACGTCGTCGATGGCGAGCGTGGTCCCGTAGTGCTTGGTCAGGTGTTCCGCGATGATCATGGCCGCTCCGCTCCACCGGGCCCTCGAGCCCATGGGGGGCCCGGGTGGGTAACCCCCGGCGGGGCGGAGTCAACGCCCCGGGGCCCGCGTGGATTCCCTCCCGCGGAGCGTCCGTCCGCGGCATCCCGACCCCCGGTGGCGCGACGGACGTTGCGGCGCGAACGACCGAGCCGGTATGTTGGCGATCTCCTCCTCCACGAGGTGCCGGATGTCCCCTCGCCTCCTCGCCCTCCTGACCGGGTTCGCCCTCGCCGGCTGCTCCAACTCCTGGACCCCCGACGATGCCGACGGAGACGGCTTCACCGCCCTCCAGGGGGACTGCTGGGACGCGGCCGACGGGCCGGAGGGCTCGGGCCTCGCCGGCGGCGACATCCACCCCGGTGCCGCCGAGACCTGGTACGACGGCGTCGATCAGGACTGCGCCGTGGACGACGACTACGACGCCGACAAGGACGGCTACGTCCCCAGCACCTGGGAAGGACAGCCCACGGCGGGCGTGCCCGACTCCGGCGGGTTGCCCGGGGGCGACTGCTGGGACGATCCGGCCTCCATCCCGGAGGGGTTCGCGGTGGTCCCCTCCACGCTCACCGACAAGGACGGCACGAGCCTGGCGTGGGTCCAGCCGGAGGCCGGGGAGGTGTACCCCGGCGCCGAGGACACCTGGTACGACGGCGTGGATCAGGACTGCGGCGGGGACGACGACCTCGACCGGGATGGCGACGGCTTCCGCACCGAGGCCTACCCCGACCTCGGCGGCGTCTACGGCGACGACTGCGTGGACGGCGCCCCCCTCGACGACGACAACCCCGCCGGCACGGCCAGCGTGGACGTGAACCCGGACGCCGACGAGGTCTGGTACGACGGCACCGACCAGGACTGCGACGACAACGACTGCGATCAGGACGGCGACGGCTGGGACGGCGGCGACGGCATCTGGTGCGTCTCCAACGAGTGCGACGACACCAATCCCGCCATCTACCCGGATCCCGACATCCCGGAGATCTGGTACGACGGCGCCGACGACAACTGCGACGGCAACGACGGGGACCAGGACGGCGACGGCTACTGGGCCGCCGACTACGAGGCCCTCGTGATCGCCTCGGGGGGCACGCCGATGGCGATCCCCACCGGGTGGGAGGGCGACTGCTGGGACGTTCCGGTCGCCGCGGGCGGGATCCCCGCGGAGTACGAGGCCGTCAACGGCCTCCCACAGCCCGACGCCCCGAACGTCAACCCCGGGGCCGTGGAGGCCTGGTACGACGACGTGGACCAGGACTGCAGCGCCACCTCCGACTTCGACCAGGACGACGACGGCCACGACACCGACGCCTGGGCCGATCGCGAGGGCGTCGTGGGGCTCGACTGCGACGACGCCGAGGCCGGCGTGAACCCCGACGCGAGCGAGGCGTGGTACGACGGCACCGACGACGACTGCGACGGCAACGACGGCGATCGGGACGGCGACGGGTACTGGATCGCCGACTACGAGGCCCTCGTGACCGCCTCGGGGGGCACGCCGCTCCCCGTACCCGACGGCTGGGACGGCGACTGCGACGACGACGACGACGAGGTGCACCCGGACCGCGACGAGGACTGCGCGACCGAGGGCGTGGACGACGACTGCTCCGGCACCGCCAACGACGAGGACGCCACCCGGTGTACCGACTGGTTCTGGGACGCCGACGCGGATGGACACGGCGACGAGACCATCTCCTCCAGCTGCTACTGCGAGCCCGTCTCCGACTGGACCGCGACCGTCGGGGACGACTGCGACGACGACGACGCGGGCGACCACCCCGGCGCCACGGAGACCACCGGCAACGGCGACGACGAGGACTGCGACGGCACCGAGGTCTGCTACGACGACGACGACGACGACGGCTACCTCGACACCTCGGGCGACACCCGGGCCAGCGCGGACACCGACTGCACCGACACCTACGAGGGCACCAGCAGCGATCCCACCACCGACTGCGACGACACCGCCGCGAGCGTCCATCCGGGCGCCTCGGAGGTCGTCGGCGACGGGACGGATCAGGACTGCAACGGCACCGAGGTCTGCTACGACGACGACGACGACGACGGCTACCTCGACACCTCGGGCGACACCCGGGCCAGCGCGGACACCGACTGCACCGACACCTACGAGGGTACCAGCAGCGATCCCACCACCGACTGCGACGACACGGACGCCGGCTCGTACCCCGGGGCCGACGAGTACTGCGACGGCAGCGACAACGACTGCGACGGCACCACGGACGAGGACGACGCCATCGACGCCTCCACCTGGTACGCCGACGCCGACGGCGACGGGTACGGGAGCGCCTCGTCCTCCGACGTCGCGTGCGACCAGCCTCCCGGCTACGCGGAGAGCGCTGGCGACTGCGACGACACGAGCGCCTACGCGGCCCATGCGTACCCGGGTGCGGCCGAGGCCGAGTCCTCCACGGCGTGCATGCAGGACTACGACGGCGACGGCTGGGGGGCCGACCTCCCCGCCGGCGCGGGCACGACGGCGGGCGACGACTGCGACGACGCGGACGCCGACATCCACCCCGGGGCCGACGAGTACTGCAACGCGATCGACGACGACTGCGACGGCGAGACCGACGAGGACGCCGTGGACACCACCACCTGGTACCTCGACGCGGACGGCGACGGCGACGGTGACGACGCCGCCGTCACCACGGTGGACGCCTGCGACGCGCCCGTGGGGTACGCCGCCACGGCCACCGACTGCGACGACACGGACGACACGGTCCACGCGGGCGCCACCGAGGTGGAGGACGCCATCGACAACGACTGCGACGACGTCGTGGACGAGGGCTTCCGGGACGAGGGCGACGTCTTCATCTCCGAGATCGCCTACAACCCGGCCGGTTCGGAGCCCGCCAGCGAGTGGTTCGAGATCCACAACCCCACCGCCGAGGACCTCTACCTCGACGGCATGTCGGTCTACTCCTCGTCCTCCTCCGGGCGGACCTTCTACATCGGAGTGGATGGGCTCGTGGTCCCGGCCGGCGGCTATGCCGTGCTCTGCTACGGCGACGCCATCCTCGGGGCGCTCTGCGACTACGTGTACGGGACCGACGTGAACGGGCCGTCGGACGCGGGTCCGACCTACAACGGGTCCTTCAGCCTGGGCAACTCGGGCCCCGTGATCCTCACCCTGGCCCACGGCGGCACGACCCTCGACACGCTGTCCTACGGCACGGCCACCCCGTGGCCGTCGTCCACGAACGGGTACGCCATCGAGCTGTCCGCGACCTGGTGGGACCACGACAGCAACGGGACCGGCAGCTCCTGGTGCCGGGCCAGTTCCACCTACGCCACGGGTGAGCGAGGCACGCCCGGGTCGGCCAACGACTCGTGCGGGTACCCGGGCATCGCCTCCGTCACCCCCGACGAGGGCCTGGTGGCGGGCGGGCTCCAGGTCACCATCACCGGCACCGAACTGGCCGGGGCCACGGCGGTCACGTTCGGATCGGACGCCGCGGTGATCGAGAGCGCCACCGCCACCAGCCTCGTGGTCACGACGCCGGCGGTGGCTGCCTCGGGGTGGGTGGACGTCACGGTCACCGACGACTCCGCCTCCGACACGCTCACCGATGCCTTCCTGTTCACGGGCGACGCGACCGACGTCGGCTGGTGCGACGTGTCCTCCCCGCTGTCCATCGCCACCTCGGCCGGGTCCTCCACCCCCGTGTACGGCCAGGTCTGGATCCTGGGCGTGACCGAGGCCCCGGGCGCGGGCGCCGGGATCCTGGGCCAGGCGGGGTACGCCCCCACCGGCTCCGACCCGCGCAGCGATCCGGACTGGACCTGGGACGACGCCGCCTGGTACGCGGACGACGGCGACAACGACGAGTACGTGTACGACCTCGTCCTCGGCGAGGGGACCTGGGCCTACGCCTGGCGGTTCTCCTACGACGGTGGGATCGACTGGCTGTACTGCGACGCCGCCGACGGCACGACCGACGGCTCCACCCCCTCCGATCCGTACAGCGTCGCCGACGAGGCCACCGCCGTGATCACCCCCTGACGGGTGCCGGCGTCAGGTGTCGCGGAGCATCCGCAGGATCTCCTCGGTCACGGACTCCTCCTCGTCGAGGTCCATGGATGAGAGGAGATCCTGCTGGAACGCCTCGAACGCCGAACCGGAGTCGGCGTGCGCATCCGCCTCTGTGAGCCAGGGGAACGCCGCCGCGAGGCGATCGATCTCCTCGGAGGTGAGGTTGCGCCCCTCGGGGAACGGCCCCGGCGCCAGGACGCTGCGGCCCGCCAGGAAGTCCCGGAATCCCTCGCGCCTGACGACGGGCTCGTCCCAGACGAGGGTCGTGCCGCCCACGAATACGGTCAGCCGGAGCGCCGCGCCCGGGGGGAGCCGCGCGGGGCCGCGGACGCTGGCCACGAGCGAGACCGTCTCGGTGAGCACACCCTCGACCGGCAGCACCACCACCGGACCGGCCGGGGCGCCCCCCTCGTCCACGACGGACAGCGTGGCCCCCGCGACCTCGCCCGCCATGCCGCAGGGGTGGATCCGGACCCGGCACCGCCAGCGATCGGCCTCGCGACCCTCTACGGAGAGGGAGACCTGCAGGGGATCCGGGCAGCCGGTCGGTGGGGGGTCCGACATGGGGGCTCGCGTCGTCGGGACGGGGTATGCCCCGAAGATGGACACCGGGCGGGCCCTCGGCCACCCCACCCGGCAGGAATCCCCGGAAGGGAGTGTCTCCGCTTGATCATCCCGCTGGTGCTCCTCGCCTGCTCGACGCCCTCCCACCAGCCGGGACCCGAGGCCGGACCTCCAGCCGCCCCCGGGCGGGCCGAGCCCCAGGCGATCGCGGCTCCGGACCGGGGTCCCGTCATCGAGCGGATCGCCATCCTCCCCGCCCTCCCCACGGCGGACGCAGACCTCACGGTGGCCATCGAGGTCCGGGATCCCGACGGCGACCCGGTGGAGGTCGACCCGCAGTGGTGGGTGGACGACCGGCCCCTCCCGCGCGAGCGGGGCCGGACCCTGGCCCGGGGGCGCTTCCGGAAGGGCGACGTGGTCCAGGTGGCGGTGGAGGCGAGCGACGGGCAGCTCACCACCCTCGGCCGCTCCCCCCGGGTGCGGATCCGCAACTCGCCCCCGTCGATCCTGAACCGCACGCGGGACCTGGAGCGCCTGGACGGCTACAGGATCCGGGCGGAGGATCCCGACGGCGACGTGCTGTCGTTCCAACTCGACGACGCTCCGCCGGGCCTCTCGATCGACCCCGCGTCGGGGTTCCTCCGGTGGCGGGGCTCGGAGACCCAGGGTGCGGGCACGTACCGCGTGGGGATCCGCGTGCAGGACCCGGACGGTGCCTTCGCCCGCTGGACGTTCGGGCTCGCCCTCGAGGCGGGCAGCGGGGTCGCGAGCCCCGAGCCCGTCGAGCCCGTCGTGGAGAGCCTCCCCGAGGACACCGCCGCCGAGCCGCTCCCCCCCCGGGGCGCCTCCCCGGTGGAGGCGTTTGAGCCCTCCAGCCGGTGGTAGGTTTCCGCGCGCGAGCCCCGGTGGCGATCCCGCGCAGCTCCCCTGCGGGGCCCGGATCCCGCCGCTTGCCATGGCCGTTTGACCGTGCTAATCGGCAAAGTCACGGTTCCCGGCGGTTCCTCGACCAGAGGGATGCCGGTCGTCCCCGGGCACGAGCCGCAGGGAGCACGGGATGGATTCTCGGGTCCGGATCTTCGTCGGCGCCTATGGAAGCGGCAAGACGGAGGTCGCCGTCCACGTGGCCCTCGACCTCGCGGCCACGGGGGGGCGGGTGGCCATCGCGGACCTCGACATCGTCAACCCGTTCTTCCGGTCCCGGGAGCTCCGCGCCGACCTCGAGGCCGCGGGGATCGCGGTGCTCGCGCCCCGGGGCGAGCTGGCCCATGCCGACCTGCCCATCGTCACGCCCGAGGTCGGCGGGACGCTCGGCGACCCGGACACCACGCTGGTGCTCGACGTGGGGGGCGACGACGCCGGCGCCCGCGCGCTCTCCCAGTTCCGGCCGTTCCTGCCCGACCCGGGCACCGGCATGGCCATGGTGATCAACGACCGCAGGCCCTGGACCGGCTCGGTCCCCGGGATCGAGCGGACCATGCGCCGGATCGAGACGAGCGCCCGCTTCCGCGTGACCTGCCTGATCTCGAACCCCAACCTGGGGGAGGAGACCACGCCCGAGGTGGTCGCCCGAGGGCACGCCCTCGTCTGCGAGGCGGGTCGGGCCCTGGGCCTGCCCGTCGACGCCCTGGTCGTGACCGACGCCCTGGCCGACCGGCTGCCGCCGGAGGCCGCGCTCGGCGTGCCCCTGCTGCGGCTCCGGCGCCGCCTCTTCCCCCCCTGGCAGGGGGACCCGCTCCGGTCCGCCGCCCCGCGTGATCGGCGCACCCACATGATGCTCCTCGAGATCGAGGAGCGCAGGGCTCGGGAAGCGACCCGGGCCGACGGAGGAAACCCGAATGGGGAACCACATTGACGTCGAACGGGATCGCTGCAAGGGCTGCGGCCTCTGCGTGGTCACGTGCCCCCGCCAGATCATCGAGCTGGGGCGCGACATCAACTCGAAGGGCTACCACTTTGCCGTCCAGGTCGACCCGTCGCGCTGCATCGCGTGCCAGATGTGTGCGGTGACCTGCCCGGACGTGGCCATCACCGTCTACCGCGGCCGGAAGTGAGGATCGCATGGAAGACAAGCTGCTGATGAAGGGGTCCGAGGCGATCTCGGAGGCCGCCGTGCGGGCGGGGTGCCGGCTGTTCTTCGGCTACCCGATCACGCCCCAGAACGAGATCCCGGAGTACATGTCCAAGCGCCTCTTCGAGGTGGGCGGCCAGTTCGTCCAGGCCGAGAGCGAGGTGGCGGCCTCCAACATGTGCTACGGCTCCGCTGCCGTCGGGCACCGGGTCATGACCTCCTCCTCCTCGCCGGGCGTCACGCTCAAGCAGGAGGGCCTGTCCTACTGCGCGGGATCCGAGCTCCCGGTGGTGGTCGTCAACGTCATGCGCGGAGGGCCGGGCCTCGGGGGCATCCAGCCCTCCCAGAGCGACTACTTCCAGGCCACCCGGCCGGGCCACGGCGACTTCCGCTACGTCGTGATCGCACCGTCCACCATCCAGGAGGCCGCCGACCTGGTGATGGACGCCTTCGACATCGCCGATCGGTACCGCAACCCGGTCATGGTCCTCGCCGACGGCCTCATCGGCCAGATGATGGAGCCGGTGGTCTTCCGGAACTACGAGCGGCCCGAGTTCGACAAGTCCTGGGCCTGCACGGGGTGCGGGGGGCGGGAGAAGAACATCGTCAACTCGCTGTACCTGGATCCCAAGGCCCTCGAGGACCACAACCACGACATCTTCCGGAAATACGCCGAGATCGAGAAGACCGAGGTCCGGGTCGAGGAGTACCTGCTGGACGACGCCGACGTGGCGCTCGCCGCCTATGGCACCACCGCGCGCATCTGCAAGACGGCCATCCACGCGCTCCGGGCCGAGGGGTACCGGGTGGGGCTCGTCCGGCCGATCACCCTCTGGCCCTTCCCCTACGACGTCTTCCGGCGCGTCGCCGGGCAGGTCCGGTTCGTACTCGACGTGGAGATGAGCATGGGCCAGATGATCCAGGACGTCCGCCTCGGCGTGGTCGAGCGTTGTCCCATCCACTTCTACGGCCGCGTGGGCGGGATGGTTCCGGCCCCCGGGGAGATCGTCCAGCAGGTCAAGTCCCTGCTCGCGGAGTGACGCCATGGACGCCAACGACACCGTCGTCTTCTCCTACCCCCGGAGCCTCGCCCGCACCCCCACCCACTACTGCCCGGGGTGCCTGCACGGCGTGGCCCACCGCCTCGTCGCCGAGGCCGTGGACGCCCTGGGCCTGCGCGAGACGACCGTGGGCATCTGCCCCGTGGGCTGCTCGGTGCTGGCCTACAAGTACTTCGACCTCGACATGGTGCAGGCCTCCCACGGCCGGGCGCCGGCCGTGGC
>JBFYZZ010000101.1:0-29545 GCA_041309225.1 Deltaproteobacteria bacterium
CCCACGCGCCTGCGCCACCAACGTGATCGCAGCCGTCAACGTCGTCTTCCCATGATCCACGTGCCCGATCGTCCCGATGTTCACGTGGGGCTTCGTCCGCTCGAACTTCTTCTTGGCCATGTGATCCTCGGAGGGATGCGGGGCGACGCCCGCGGTTCGGGTGACGGACCGGCGCCTGGGCCGATCCGGCTTTGGGGAGGGGAGCCCATGTCCGGGATTGAACCGGAGACCTCCTCCTTACCAAGGAGGTGCTCTACCCCTGAGCTACATGGGCGGAGGACGAGGATGGAAAGGAGCGGGAAACGGGGCTCGAACCCGCGACCCTCAGCTTGGAAGGCTGATGCTCTGCCAACTGAGCTATTCCCGCAAGCCCGCTGGACGGGCGCCCGGCGCAGGCCGGGAGGAGAGGGTGGGGAGTGGTGGATTCGAACCACCGTAGGCGCAATTGCCGGCGGGTTTACAGCCCGCTCCCTTTGGCCGCTCGGGCAACTCCCCTGGGATGGATCGACCGGGGGGCCGATCCGGATGAGAGACGAGGTGTCAGAGAGGGTGCCGGCGGGAG
Organism: Deltaproteobacteria bacterium; assembly: GCA_041309225.1. Classification (GTDB taxonomy): domain Bacteria; phylum Myxococcota_A; class UBA796; order UBA796; family JAFGLY01; genus JAFGLY01. The sequence continues at coordinate 563 of JBFYZZ010000101.1, forward strand.
CTGGCGGTGGGACTCGAACCCGCAACCTGCGGTTTACAAAACCGCTGCTCTGCCGCTTGAGCTACGCCAGCGGACGGGTCCGGGCGGACACCGCTCCATAACGACCGTGTCACGCCGTGTCAACCCGTGTGGGGCGGGTCAGGGAGCCCCGTCTTCGACCCGGAAGAGGGTGTCGTCCACCCGGGCGGGGAGGTCGAGGACGAGCACGGTGATGCGCTCCCGGAGGACGTCGTCCCGCAGGACCTCGACCTCGAAGGGCACCACCAGGCCGGCACCGGGCTCGCGGTAGTCGCCGTAGCGCCAGGTCACGGTCTCGCCCTCGAGGGGGAGGGTGAGCTCGCGCACCCGGTGGTCGGTGGCGTCCACGGCGAGCCACACGGCGTCCTGTCCATCGAAGACCTCGACGAGGAGGTGGCGGTGGCCCCGCGGGTCGGGGGTCGCCGCGAGGTAGACGCCCTCGAGGCCGCCCAGGGCGCCGAAGTCGAGGCAGTCGCCGAGCACCACCTCGGGCCCGAACACGGCGAGCGCCTCCCGCGTGGCGGCGGCCTCGACCGGCTGGACCCGCCCCTCCACCCTGAGCCAGGCCCCCTCGTCCCCCCGGATCACGGCCAGGCTGTCCTTGCCCTCGCCCTCCACGACCTTGACCTCGAGCCTCGCGTCACGGCCCCGACGCCAGAGGTCGTGCCAGACGCGCAGCGTCTCGGCCTCGTTCTGGATCCTCCGCTCGAAGCGGAAGTGGAGGGGCCGTCCGTCGGCGAGCAGGATGGTCCCCTTCACCCCTGCCCCGTGGGCCCGGGTCACCTCGGCGAGCAGCTCCGCGCCGGCGACCGGGTCCCCGCGCTGCACGTCGGCCAGAACGGCGCCGGTGTCGGGGGGGGCCGCCGGGATCGCGCCGGGTGGGTGGGCCATGGGGATGGGCGGCGCCGGGGCGGCCTCCTCGACGGGGGTGGGGCTCCACCCGCCGTCCGGGGCCTGGTCCGGCGCGACCTGGAGCAGCGGCAGCACCTCGCGCCCGGCCCGGACCCAGACCTCCGTGGCCCAGCCCGTGGTCCGCGCGATCCCCCCGGCGACCTCCTGAGCCTTCCCCCGATCCGAGAGGCCGTCCACCCGGATCACGAACTCCCAGCCCTTCCCCGCCCGGAAGCGCCGCACGACCTGCGCGGGGTACCCGCCCGCGACGGCCTTCTCGCAGGCCTGGTCCGCGTCCGCGCGCCGCGCGACACCCGGCGTCTCGACGTAGAGGTCCTCGGCCGAGGCCACCGGCACGAGGAGCAGCAGGATCAGGGCGGCGAGGGGGCCTGCCATGGCACCATCCTATTCCGTCGCGGCCGGATGCCCATCGTGGGGCGCGGCCGACGGGACCTCCTCCACCACGATGGGGGCCGGCATGAACGTGAGGAGGAACACCAGCCCCGCGGCCACGGCCGCCCAGCGCGCCCTCGGCGTGAGGGGCGGGAGGCTGGGCACGGGGAGGCTCCTCCAGGCCCCGAGCAGCAGCAGGAGGACGGCCCACACCGTCCAACCGGGCCAGAGCAGGCCTGCCACCACCAGGACGCCCAGCAGCACGCGGGCCAGCAGGCGGGCGCGGCGCGGCACCAGGGCGGCCGCGATGTGGCCGCCGTCGAGCTGGCCGATGGGAAGGAGGTTGATGGCCGTGAGCAGGCAGCCGATCCAGCCTGCGAGGCCGACCGGGTGGAGGAGCGCGTACCGGTCGGGGGGCGCCCCGAGGAGCAGGACGCCGAGAATCTTGACGGCCAGGGGATCGTGGAAGACGAGGATGGTGGTGCCCGGCTCCGGCTGGATCGGGCCGCCGCCGAGGGGGAGGCCCACGGCCAGGGCCAGGAAGGAGACCGCCGCACCCGCGAGGGGCCCGGCCGCCCCCATCTCGAGGAGGGCCGTGCGGTGGGGCGGCGGGCTGCGCAGTCGGATGATGGCGCCGAGGGTGCCGAACCCGGCGGGGAACGGGATGAAGTAGGGCAGGCTCAGCCGGAACCCGTGGGCCCGGGCCACCACGAAGTGCCCCATCTCGTGAGCCAGGAGGATGGTCATGATCGCGGCGGCGAAGGCCGCCGATCTCAAAGCGACGTCGGGATCGGCGAAGGGGTTCCCATCGTCCCACAGGAACCCGTACGTGGCGTACACTGAGGCGAGGGTGGCGACGAAGAGGACGACGCTCGTCGTCCGTCCGCGGACGGGAGGCACGACGGGATCCCGGAGGGAGGGCGGCACAGCCTACCACCTTCCCCGGGGGATGGCCTTCCCCCTCGGCCCACCCGTGCTTAGAGCCTTTGCCGTGAAGTGTCCGAGGAGGCCATGAAGAACCTGTACGAGGTGCTCGGGGTACCTCGGGACGCCGACCAGGCCGCCATCCGGAAAGCCTTCCGGCGTCTCGCACGGAAATGCCACCCCGACGTCAACAAGGCTCCCGAGGCCGAGGCCCGGTTCAAGGAGATCAACGCCGCCCACGAGGTGCTCTCCGACGAGCAGCGCCGCGCCTGGTACGACGAGTTCGGGGACGCCTCCCTCCGCACCGGGTTCGACCCGGAGGCGGCCCGGCAGTGGCGGGCGGCCACGTCGTCCGCCCGGCCCGAGGCGGAGCCGTTCGGCGGCGGCGTGGACCTGGAGGACGTGTTCGCCTCCCTGTTCACCGGTGGAGCGCGCGGCCGGGGGGCCCCGTTCGGCGGCGGATGGAACCAGGAGACGGTGACGGTCCACCGTCGCGGGCCCGACATGGAGGCCCGCATCGAGATCGACCTCCTCACCGCCATCCGTGGCGGCGACGTGCGCCTCTCCCTCCGCCGGCCCGAGACCTGCCGCACCTGCGGCGGCCAGGGTGGGACCGGCCGGCGCCCCTGCCCCGCCTGCCAGGGGACCGGGCGTCGCACCACCCAGCGGTTCGGCCTGAAGGCGGTGGTGCGGTGCGAGGAGTGCGCCGGGAGCGGGAGCGTGTTCGCGGGCGAGTGCGCGGCCTGCGCGGGCAGCGGCCGTGCGATGGCCACCCACGACGTGAAGGTCCGCGTCGCGCCCGGGACCGCCGACGGACAGGTCCTGCGCCTCAAGGGCCTGGGCGGCGAGGGGCGGAACGGGGGTCCTCCCGGCCACCTGCTCGTCACGATCCAGGTCCGGCCGCACCCCCTGCTCCGGCGCGAGGGTTCGGACCTCGAGATGGAACTGCCCGTCACGGTCGCCGAAGCCATGGGTGGGGCCACCGTGTCCTGCCCCACACCCGACGGCGAGGTCAAGGTGCGGGTGCCACCCGGCTCCACCGGCGGCCAGCGGCTGCGCCTCCGCGAGCGCGGCCTGGTGCGGCCAGGGGGCGGGCGGGGCGACCTGTTCCTGGTCGTGCGGCCGGTGGTGCCCGCCGCCACCGACGAAGAGACGCTCCGCCTGGCCCGGGCGCTCGACCCGTCCTACGGCGGCGACGTCCGCGTGGGCCTCCGCCTCGATCCCGCCTGAGCGCCGCCCGCGATCCGGCCGCCCCGGGGTTATGGCACGGCCGTCCCGCACGGAAGCGCCGATGTCCGTCGTCCTCCTGGCCGCCCTGCTCGCCGTCCCCGCCCATGCCGACGCGCTCGCCGAGATCCGGCGCGCCGCCGATCCCGGCCTCACGGAGGCTGCCCGCATGGCTGCCTTCGACGCGGCCGTGGCCGAGGGGTGCGGCCCGGCCGTCACGGACCTCGCCCGCGACGCCTCGGCCGATCCCCGCGAGCGGTGGGTGGCGGTCCGCGTGCTGGGCCGCGTCGCGAGCCCCCCGGCGGTCGGTGTCCTGCGCGACCTCCTGGCCGATCCGGTGCCCGCGATCCGGGCCGCGGCTGCCGCCGCCGCCGCGGACGCCGGGCGGGCCGAGCTGGCCGAGCCGGTGGCCGTCCTCCTCGAGGATCGGGCCACCCTCGTCCGCACGGCCGCGGCCGACGCACTCGGGGCCCTCCGCCAGCCGATCGCCGTGCCCAGGCTCGAGCGGGCGCTCGGCGATCCGACCAACACCTACCGGGGACAGAGCCTGTGGGTCCGCCGGCACCTCGTGGAGGCGCTCGGCGCCATCGGCGACCCCTCGGCCCTGCCGGCGCTGATCGGCTGCCTCGACGACGGCGATCCCGAGGTGGCCTCAGCCGCCCTGAGGTCGCTCGAACGGGTCACGGGCCTCACCTGGGCCGAGGGCCGCTCCCCCTCCGAGGAGCGCGAGGCCTGGAAGCGCTGGTGGGCCAGCCGGCGGTAGCGTCAGGACAGGATCTGCAACCTCAGGACCGTGCGGCCCACGCCGACGGTGTCGCCGGCGCGGATGCGGGCCACCGGGACCCGCCGGCCGTTGTGGTAGGTCCCGTTGGTGGAGCCGAGGTCCTTGAGGAAGACCATGTCGCGGCCGAAGACCTCGAGCACCGAGTGGCGGCGGGACACCTCGGGGTCCGCGAGCGGGATCTCGCCCGCGCGCCGCCCGATGGCGACGGTGCCGCGGGTGAGGCGGAACACCTTCCCGGCGTCGGGCCCGGCCACCACCTCGAGCACGCCGTTCATCCCGGGCGGGAGGCGGAGCTCCTGGCCGATCACGTCGCCCTGCGTGCGGGTGGCGTCGCCGAGCGCCTGCATCTCCACGACCTCCTCGTCGAGCAGCCAGGCGATGTCGAGCCGGGCCTCTTCGGGCCCGGCGGCCCGCGCTCCGGGGCCCTCGCCCTCGTCGGGCTCCTGGAAGAGGATCATCCGGCAGGTGCCCATGGACACCTCGGCCCCCGGCCGGAGCGTGACCTCCCGGGCGAGGCGGCCGTCCACGAGGGTGCCGTTGGTGGAGTTGAGGTCCTGGAGCACGAAGGCCCCGTCGCGGAACAGGATCCGGGCGTGGACGCCGCTCACCTGGGGGTCCGGGAGGAGCAGGTCGCCTTTCTTCCTCCCGATGACGAAGGGCATGGTCTCGGGCAGGGGGAACTTCTCGCCGACACGCACCCCTGCGACGATCTGGAGGTAGGCTCGGGTCACGGGTACCTCGTCGGGGGACGCGTCGATCCTACCACGCCGGGCCGCGAGGGCGAGCCGAGCCCATCAAGCGGGCCAGGATCGCCTTCTGGGCGTGGAGGCGGTTCTCGGCCTCGTCGAACACCACGGACGCGGGGCCGTCGATGACCTCGGCGGCCACCTCCTCACCCCGGTGGGCGGGCAGGCAGTGGAGGAAGATGGCGTCGGGCCGGGCCAGCTTCATGAGCGCTGCGTCCACCTGGAAGCCCTGGAAGCGGGCGAGCCGCTCCCCCGCCTCCCCCTCCTGCCCCATGGAGGCCCACACGTCGGTGCAGACCACGTCCGCCCCCTCGACGCCCTCCCGGGGATCGGTGGTGACCTGGATGGATCCGCCCGACGACGCGGCCTCGCGCCGGGCCGCCGTGACCACGTCGCCGTTGGGGGCGTACCCCACGGGATGGGCGACGGCGACGTGCATGCCGAACCGGGCGCCGCCGTTCATGAGCGAGTGGGCCATGTTGTTGCCGTCCCCCACGAAGGCCATCCTGAGCCCCTGCAGGCGCCCCTTCTTCTCCCGGATCGTGAGGAGGTCGGCCAGCACCTGGCAGGGGTGGAGAAGGTCGGAGAGGCCGTTGACGACCGGGATGCTCGCGTGCTCGGCGAGGGCGACCACGTCCGCGTGCGCGAACACCCGCGCCATGATGCCGTCGACGTACCGGGACAGCACGCGAGCGGTGTCGGCGATGGTCTCGCCGCGGTGGAGCTGGATGTCGGTCGGGCCCAGGTAGATGCCGTGCCCGCCCAGCTGCTGGATGCCGACCTCGAAGGAGACCCGGGTGCGCAGCGACGGCTTCTGGAAGATCATGGCCAGGGTCTGGCCGGCGCACGCCGTGCGGAAGGTGTCGGGGTAGAGCTTCATCTGTCGGGCGAGATCGAGCAGGCCCTCGAGCTCCTCGGTGGAGTAGTCGAGCAGGGAGAGGAAGGAACGGGTCATCGGGGGCTCCTCGGATCGGGGGCACCGCTGCGGGTGGGCCCCCCGGGGGGTGGTCCGCCTAACCCGGCACCCCGGCCGCTGCGCGGCCGCCGATGGGGCCGTCCGCCCGCCGTCAACGGGCCAGATCTCGCTCGATAATCCCGATGAACGTCTCGATCGGACGGGCTCCGGAGACCTCCACGCCGTTCACGAACGCCGTGGGCACGCCCGTGACGCCCACTCGCTCCATGGCCTCCAGGTCCCGGTCGATCTCGGCCCGGCTGCCCGGATCCGCGAGACAGGCCCGCCAGGCCGGCACGTCCAGATCCGCGCGCGCGGCGTAGCGTTCGAGGTCGACGTCCTCGAGCGCGTCCTGGTGCGCGAACAGGAGGTCCTGCACGGCGTCGTACCGGCCCTGGACGTCCGCGCAGTGGGCGGCCAGGGCGGCCGGCAGGGCCCGGGCGTGGAACTCGAGCGGCGCATCGCGGAACACGATCCGGATCCGATCCCCGTACCGCGCGCGCAGGTCCTGGAGCGTGCCGTGGAGCCGTGCGCAGAAGGGGCACTGGAAATCCGAGAATACGACGATGGTGACGTCGGCCTCATGGGGTCCCCACGCCGGTCCGCCGTCGTCCTCCACCTCCACCCTGGGGGGCTCGGGCAGGGCCACGGCCACCCGGGCGTGGGCCTCGACCCAGAGCCGGTCCGCGAGGACGGCGAGCCGCTCCCCGGCCCGCTCGTCGCGGATCCGCAGGCGGATCCCCTCGTCCCCGTGCTCCGGGTGCTCCTCGAGGTAGGCCGCGATCTCTCCCTCGGTGACGGCGTCCTCGGCGACGATGGCGGCCCGCCGGCCCGCCTCCTCCTGCACGAGGCGCAGGCGGGCAGCCGGCTCGTCGAGCCCGGGTTCCGCGACCCGCAACGCCGCGACGTCCTCCGGGGTGACGCCCAGGCGCTCCGCCAGGAGCGCCACGAGCGCCGTCCAGGGATCGGTTCCCGCGTGAGCGGCCACCCAGGCCTCGACCTCGGTTGGATCCACCGCGGCGAACCGTTCGAAGGCCGTCTCGACGCGATCATCCACGACCTGCCCCTCGAGCGTGGCGCTCCAGTCGTGCTCGTCCTTCCAGGACCGAAGGTCCGCGTCGGTGACCCTGATCTCGCCGGCCAGCGCTTCGCGGAGCGCGTCCACGCCGTCGAGACCGCGGCGCCTGGCCTCGGCCTCCAGCAGCGCGGCCCGCGCACGGGTGCGGACGGCCTCGAGCACCCTGCCCTCAGCCTCGGCCAGGTACTCGAGCCGCAACTGCCCGAGGTCGGCGAGGTCCTCCCCGAGGTCACGCCAGGTCAGGCGGCCGCCCTCCCAGTGGGCCACCACGGTGTCGTCCCGCGGAGCGCACGCACCGGCCAGGGTCTCGAGGGGGACGTCCCGATGCACGCACGCGGCCAGGAGGACGAGCGGAACGACGGACATCGGGGCTCCCTGCCGGATGGGCGCCTCCCTCTAATCGGGTGGGTGTAGGATCGGGGTCCGAGGGCTCCCGCTCCCGGAGGCCCACCTTCCGGAGGATCCGCCATGTTCCCTGCCCTGCTCGTCCCCCTCCTCCTCGCCGGCCCGGCCGACTCGGCCGACCTGGCCTTCCGCCTCCAGGTCGCCGGCGCGTCGGGCACCGAGCACTACCGGCTCGTCCTCCCGGACACCGCCGTGGGGGATCGCCTGTCCATCGCCCTGCCGGCCGGTCCCACCCCCCGCGTCATCCTGGGCATCCAGGTGGCCGCGGTGGGCGAGGGCCTCACCGTGGAGACCACGCTCGATCGGTTCGTGGCGGTCTCGACCTGCGAGGTGGCCACCACCCGGACCCTCCAGGAGGCCCACGAACTCGAGCCGGACACCATGCACCTCCAGGCCTTCGGCGTCGAGGGCTTCGACCTCAACACCTGGTTCTTCCTGGCCACGGCCTCGAATCCCAAGGACCGGGACCGGGCCGTCCGTGACTTCTTCTCGCGCACCGCGGCCGTGGGGGCGCCCCTGCTCGTCCGCTGACGTCGCCGTCCGCTACTCCGATCGGAGGAACGGGTAACGGAAGTCCGTTGCGGGGACGAAGGTCTCCTTGATGGTCCGGGGGGACAGCCAGCGCAGGAGGTTCAAGGGGCCCCCGGCCTTGTCGTTGGTGCCCGAGGCGCGCGACCCCCCGAAGGGCTGCAGGCCCACCATGGCCCCGGTGGGCTTGTCGTTGATGTAGAAGTTGCCGGCCGTGTAGCGCAGGGCCTGGCACGCCTGCACGAAGGCCTGCCGGTCGCGGCTGAAGACCGCGCCGGTGAGCGCGTAGGGCGACGTCTCGTCGCACAGGCGCAGCGCCTCGGCCCACTCCCGGTCCTCGTAGACGAAGATCGACATCACGGGGCCGAAGATCTCCTCCCGCATGCTCTCGTACCGCGGATCCCGCACGAGGAGCACCGTGGGCTCGACGTACCAGCCCCGCGTGCGGTCCCCGCCCCCGCCCGCGAGGACCTCCACGTCGGAGGAGGAGCTGGCCCGGCCGACGTACCCCATGACGTTCGTCCACGAGGCCTCATCGATGACGGCGTTCACGAAGTTCCCGAAGTCCCGCACGTCGCCCGTCCGCAGCGCGGCCACCTGGTCGAGCAGGTGCTCCCGGACCGACGGCCAGAGCGAGCGGGGCACGTAGGCCCGCGAGGCGGCCGAGCACTTCTGGCCCTGGTACTCGAACGCGCCGCGCACGATGGCGGTGGCCAGTTCGAGGGGATCCGCGGAGGCGTGCGCGAACACGAAGCCCTTGCCGCCGGTCTCGCCCACCACCCTGGGGTACGAGCGGTACCCCTCCAGGTTCGCGGCCACCCCGCGCCAGAGCGTGTTGAAGGTGGCGTTGGAGCCGGTGAAATGGATGCCTCCCAGGTCCCGGTGGGCCAGGGTGGCCCGGCCCACCAGCGAGCCGGGGCCGGGCAGGAAGTTGACGACGCCGGGCGGCAGGCCGGCCTCCTCGAGGACCCGGACCAGGGTCCAGTTGGAGAAGAGCGCGGTCGACGCGGGCTTCCACACGGTGGTGTTGCCCATGAGCGCCACGGACAGGTTGAGGTTGGACGCGATGGCCGTGAAGTTGAAGGGGCTCACCGCGAACACGAAGCCCTCGAGGGGGCGGTACTCCATGCGGTTGAGCTGGTCGAAGCCGCTGCGTGGCTGCTCGGCGTAGATCTGGGAGGCGAAATAGACGTTGAACCTCAGGTAGTCGATGGTCTCGCAGGCCGCGTCGATCTCCGCCTGGAAGGCGTTCTTCCCCTGGCCCAGCATGGTCGTGGCGTTGATCCGCTGCCGGTACCTGAGGGAGAGGAGATCGGCCGCCTTGAGGAGGATGGAGGCCCGCTCCACCCAGGAGAGCGACATCCACTCGCGGTGCGCGGCCAGCGCGGCCTCGATGGCCATCCCCACCTCGCGCTCCCCGGCCTGGTGGAAGGTGGCGAGGATGTGGCCGTGGTCGCACGGCATCCGGACCTCCCCGAGGCGTCCGGTCCGCACCTCCTTGCCGCCGATGTGGAGCGGGATCTCGATCACCTCGCCGGCCTGGCGCGCGAGCTCGGCGCGGAGTGACTCCCGCTCCGGGGAGCCCGGGGCGTAAGACAGGGTCGGCTCGTTGCGGGGGATCTCGAAGCGGAACACGGAGTTGTTCATGGACCCTCCTCGGGTGCGGCTCGTCTCGGAGATGGGGGGAGCCGCCAACGCGCCGACGTATTGCACGGGGGCCCCCGCCGCGCCAGCCGGAGCACCGTGACGCGGGTGCCCCGCTTCCTCGGGAGCCGGTTCGCCATCCACTCGGGGAGTGTACTTCGAAAAATGTCCTCTCCAGCTGCTTTGCGTCAATCTCGGTGCGGGTGGCACGCGCTTTGCGTACGTTGGGGGTATCCCCCTCACCTCCGAGGCCCTCCATGTACCGCACCCTGGTCCCGCTCCCCCTCCTCGCCCTGGCGGCCTGCGGCGACGCCAACCAGCGCCATCTCGAAGACACCGGCGGTGAGAACGCCTGGAACCCCTGCACCTACGCCACCACGGTGGTGGACTGGGAGGACGTCACCGACCTCGGCTTCTCGGCGGCGGAGCTCCTGGCCGTGGTGGGCGGTCCCCGCGCCGAGGTGCTCGAGTGGCTCACCCTCGAGGGGACCGCCGGGGACACCACGGATCTCGTGCTGGAGGCCGCCTGGACCGGCGGCGAGATCCGGTACGTCGACGCCGAGCCCCGCGAGGGCGCCGACACGGGATACTGGGAGTTGCGGGCGGGCCGATCGGTGCCCGGCGCGGACGGTCGCGACACCGCCGAGACCCCGCCCGAGGACACCGGCCCCTTCGACACCGGCGGCGACGGCCCCCTGTGCCCCGACTCCCTCGAGGTGGACGTCACCTTCTCCTTCGTCACCACGGACGGTGCGTTCGACGAGAGCACGGACGCGCTCCTGTACGCCCACGACCTCGAGGTCGGCCACCTGACCGCCGACGTCCTCTACGACGACCTGGCCGGCGCCTACGTCCCCACCGACACCACCCTCGTGCCCGACGAATGGGAGGACTTCACACTGACCTTCGTCGGGACGATCGCCGCCGCCACCTCCGAGGGTGACGTGCTGGTGGGCGGCCACCGCGACATGGGCGACGGCACCGCCATGGCGTTCCAGGGCGTGGAGGCGGTCTGGCCGCCGGGGAGCGAGCCCTTCTAGCTAGTGGGCCCGTGTGCCGTCGGGGCAGAGCACACGCACGTGCACGTGGCCGTCGTGGCCGGGCGCGTGCCGCACTACACCGGTCGCCTGCCGCTCGGCGCGGCTGCCGGCTGGCGGGAACCAGCGGTCCGCCTCGTCGGGATCGAGCGCTCCGCTCGAAACGGCCCAGCTCCGGATCGTGGCGATGTGCGCGCGGTCGAGCAGGATGAGATCGATCCGGCCCGACCCCAGCAGGGTGGAGAGGAGCATGAGGTTGGCGGCCACGTCGAGGTCCGCCGCGGGGAAGGGCAGGATCCCCCTGGGTTGCCAGGCGCCCCCCCGGTACAGGCCGATGTCGACGTCCACGCCGCCGCGGTGGGACTTGTGCGGAGCCAGGAACCCCCCGGCACGGGCGGAGAGGTCGCCCACCACGAACGGGCTGCCGAAGGGCAGGAGCTCCCTCATCCGGGTGGCGGTGTCGATCACCAGGTTCACCAGCTCCGGGATCCCCCAGGCGGTGTCGGGGTTGATCCGGTGGTACAGATACAGGTCCTCCGGGAGCTGGACCCCGTCGACGAGGACCTGATCGCTGCATCCCGCGCGCGCGCCCGTGTCGCGGACCTCCGAGGCGAACGTGGGGCCCGCGGCCGGGCCGAGCAGGGCGAGCGGCAGGAGGAGGGGGGCGAGACGGGCCAACGGGCCTCCGCGACACCGCGAGCCTACCCGGCCGGAGAGCCGCTGCCAAATACCCCTCCCGTCAAGAGACGGTCGTCGTTCGCGGTATCCGGCGTTGGGGGTTCTACACGACGATGTGGGGTTGACTTGCCAATATCGGACGTCATCCGATCTCCGGGCGTCGATCCTGGCGCGCCGGCGGATCGGACGGATGGCGGCCCTCCCACCGGAGCAACCGGTCGGTCCAATCCTGCACGTGGTTCTCGAGCAGGAAGTAGTGGCGGATGTAGGCGACCTCCAGCCCGCAGAGGAGGATCACCAGGAGCCCCGCGGGCAGGCTGGGATCGAGCATCGAGAAGCCCAGTGCGAGGAACGCCAGCAACGCGACGGCGAGCGTCACCTGGAGGTGGACCACCCGCTCGCGATGCACGAAGTCGCGGACCTCCCGGTGGCGCGCGACGATCTCGGGGGTGACCCCGGTCACGCCTCGGACGAAGCGATCGTGCTCGCGGACGAATCGGGTGACGTTCACGGGGCAGTCCCCCTCGGGGCGCCACCCGCGAAGACGGGCGGGAACAGCGCGGGATCCTCGAGCAGGACGGCGAGCTCGAGGCGGGCCCGCAGCAGCTTCCGGGCGACATCCACCGCGTCCAGCCGCACCCGGGCCAGCCGGTCGAGGTCCCGGACGTAGTCGGGACCGGAGATCTCCCGCAGCCCGTACTGCGCGGCCAGGCCGGCCTCGGCCTCCGAGAGCCCGTCCAGCACGGGGACGATCACGGCCAGCAGCCGCTCGCCCGCACGGGCGCCCGCCAGCGCGGCGGCGAGCCTGGCATCGCACCCGGCCGCCTCGTCGTCCCGGACGTGCTCGGCCTCGGCCACCCGGGCGGCCCCCTCGGCCCGCTCCTGCCGGACGGCGCGGCCCACGGGGATCGGCACGCGGAGGGACACGAGGGCGGACAGGTCCGGGGCGACGAGATCCCCGTCCACGTCCTGGCGGATCCCCACCTCGACGCGCGGCGTGCCGAGGGCCTCGGCCATCCGGACGCGCCCCTCCGCGCGGTCCCGGTCCGCCTCCCCCTCGGCGGCGGCGAACAGCGCGCCCTGTCGCATCCGCTCGCGGAGCTCCGCCTCCCGGCCCGCGGGCGAACGCGTGGCCGACAGGAGATCGAGGAGGTCCCCCTCGGCCACCTCGCCGGGCTCGCCGGCCAGCCGGGCGATCTCGGCGGCGGCCGCGGCGCCGTCCACCTCGGCGTCGAGCTGGCGGGACGCGGCGCGGGACCGCTCGGCACCCACCCAGATCCGGTCCACCGGGGCGGCGAGGCCCTGCTGGATGCGTGCCGTCTCGGTCGCGAGCACCTCGTCCTCGCGCGCGCCGAGCCGGGCGGCGATCCCGGCGGTGGCCACGGCCGCCGCCCGCTCCAGCCAGGCGTCTGCGATCGTGCGTACCACCTCGAGCCGGGCGGCCCGTTCCCCCGCCTCCGTCCAGGCGGCCACCTCCCGCTCCAGCGCCCACCGGCCGGGCCACTGCCAGGGGTAGCGGAAGGGAACGCCGAGGCGGATCCGGCGCATGCCGTCGGGGGCACCACTGCCGATCCAGGACCGGTCGCGGGCGTCGGCCTCCAGCCAGGGGGCGCCCGGGGCGCCGGCCTGCCGGGCGTCCGCCGCGTCCACCCGGATCCGGGCGAGCACGGCCTCCAGCCTGGGCGAGGCGGTGAGGGCGGTCTCCACCGTGCGGGCGAGCCGGTCCGCGGCGGTGCCGGGCTCCCCGGGGTCGGAGGCGGCCGGGGAGACCCGGAGCCAGGCCAGGGCGGCCAGGGCCAGCCATGCCATCCGGAGCCGCGGGCGCATGGATCCTCCTCGGACGGGCGAGGGGCAAGGGAACCCGGCGGCGCGCGCGTGTCCACGCGGCCGCCCGCGATAGGGGATCGCACCGTACCGACGGCGAGGATCCCATGAACGGCACCCCCGATTGCCTCGCGGTGATCACCCGGCGGGCAACCTGCAGCCCTGGCACGTCGTGGCCGTGCGCTCGCCGCGTTCGGGCCTCACCCTGCCAGCGCCCCGAGGCCCCCGACCAGGTAGCGGACTGCCAGCCCCGCCACGAGGATCCCGATCAGGAGCTCGATCCACGAGGAGCGCACGCGCGCCTGGAGGCGGGTGCCGGCCGCGACGCCCGCCATGCCCCCCAGCCCGAGCAGCCCCCCCAGGATCCAGTCCGGCGCCACGCCCGGCATGCCGAGGCACCCGCCCAGGACGGCGTACACCGCCACCGCGGCGGCCGAGGTGACGAGGGTGCCCAGGAGCGTGGCCCCCGCCGTCGCGTGGACGGGCAGGTCGAAGGCCGTGACGAGGAAGGGGGCGAGGATGGCGCCTCCGCCGATGCCGTAGGCGCCGCCGAGCGCCCCCACGACGAGGGACGCGGCGAAGAGCTCAGGAGTCCCGACGGCGACCTCGCGGTCATCGATCCGGAGCGCGATGGTCCTCGCCGTCCACCCGAGGGCCTCGATCCGCACGGGCGGAGCCCGGTCCGTTCGACCGCGCCGCCACCCGAGCGTGCGGGCCACCAGGCGTACGCCCATCACCGCCATGAGCACCCCCGCGAACACCTGGAAGACGGCGGGATCCGCGAGCCAGCGAACCCGGAGCCAGGCGCCGGCCACCACGCCGGGCACGGTGCCGGCCACCACCACGGCGGCCAGGGGCCGGAGCACCCGCCCCCGGCGCCAGAGGCCCGCGAGGCCCGCGGGGATGGCCACCACGTTGAAGAGGTGGTTGGTGGGCGTCACCACGGGTCCGGCGATCCCCAGCATGCTCACCTGGAACGGCACCAGGAGGAAGGCCCCCGAGAGGCCGCCCAGCGAGCCCACCAGGGACACCACGAACGCGGCGGGGACAACCCAGAGCGGCGGGAGCGAGGGATCGGGCATGTCCGGGACCATGGCCCGCGGTGCCCGCTCCGGCAAGGGGTGGGCCCCCGGCCGGCGCGTACCGGGCGTTACCCCATTTCGGGTCGTAAACCAGCCTGAAATGGGTGGAACTGACGAGGGGTAGGGGTTGTGGAGGTCGGACGGGTCGGATGGAGGTCACCCGTCGTGGGGCGCGATGGGACTGGCCCAGGCGCCCGCTGCGCCCTCCGTGGCGTCGCGGAACCCCGGTGTCTCGCAACTGGGCAGGTGACTGCTCACTCGGGGAGTTACGAGACGCTGGCCGGTCGGAGGGTCTCGCAACTGGGCAGGTGACTGCTCACTCGGGGAGTTACGAGACGCTGGCCGAGTCGAGCCGGCACGCCGGACCGCCGAGATCGAGCACGAGTTCGAGCCGACCCGTCGGACCAGCGAGCCCCGAGCTCCGATCGCTCAGCGTCCACCCGCGGCCCGACCCCACCACCCTCCGGCTCTGCGCCCCCAGGAGCGGGACAACTCCAAATGCCTCCAGGCGTTACCCCATTACAGATTGAAATGGGTCCAGGAACGGGGCGAACAGACGAACAGTAGGGGTTGGGGCTCGATCTCGGGCTCGGGCTCGATCTCGACCGTCCGGCGTGCAGTTCGTCTCCGCCCACGAATCCCTCGACGTCTACCGACTCGCGCTCGGGTCGGCCGCCGAGGTGTGCGCGGTGCTCGACCTGGCGGTTCTCCCGGGCGGGGAAGCGCAGCAGGTGGCGCTACGCCGCGTGGGGGCCATGCTGGCGCGCATGGCGTGCTGATGGCCCAGGCCCAGGTCCCGGTACGATGCACCGCGAACGTCATCCGCCACGAAGGGCTGGAATCCGCGAAGACGATCTTCTCTCCCGGATCTGCCGGGGCTGCCCGGTCCTGCGCCTACTCGCCCGGCTGAAGAGCCCCGACCCCCCAACGCGACAACTCGGCCTCTTCGAAGCCCGCGCCTGACCCGATCCGTTCCACCCCACCCCCGCCCGACCCCCACCCGCTTGCCCGGGATCCGTCTCCAATCCTCGATCCTCCCCTCCCCAGCGCTACCCAGCCTCTGGACAGCCGTGGGCGCCGACCCCGAGCCCAGGCCCGAGATCGAGAGCGAGAGCGACTCCCAAGCCCGGTTCGCCCACCGCGCCACCCCGCTCCCTTCACCAGGCCCCCCAGGACAGGGACAACTCCAAGCGCGTACCGGTTGCCAGGGGGCCCTCCCCTCCCCTAGACTGGGGGCGCACCGTCGAAGACGTGAGGTCGCCCCGTGCGCGCACTCCCGCTCCTGCTGCTCTGCCTGTCCCTGCCCCTGTCGAGCGCCGGCTGCGACGCCGGGGAGGACGACACCTCCCCGGAGGCCGACACCGACACCGACACCGACGGGGACGCCGACGCCGACGCGGATGCCGATGCGGACGCCGACGGCCTGCTCGGCCGCATCGCGGTCGTCGAGGCGTATCGCCAGGACCACGACGTCCACGAGGGGACCACACCCACCTGGGGCCCCCTCGACGTGGCCTGGGAGGGCGACGTCATGGGCGAGTGGGTGTACGGCTGCGGCGACAAGACCGGCGACACGGGGGTGTGGCGGATCACCCGGACCGAGGGCGACTGCGTGCTCGCGGTGCTCCAGCCTTGCGAGGGCGCGTGCGAGCCGCCCTGCGAGTCCGGAACGTACTGCACGCACGCGGGCGACTGCGTGGCCACGCCCCGCTTCACCTCGGCCGGGACGCTGACGCTGGGGGGCTTGTCGGAGACGGTCACGCTCCAGCCGGGGGCCCGGGGGTACCAGGAGGCCTCGGGGCTGCCCGCGGATCTCTTCGAGGGGGGGGACCTGGTCACCCTCCTCGCCTCGGGCGATGAGCACCCCGTCTTCGCGGCCGAGACCCGGGGCGTCGCCTCCCTCGACGCCGCGCTGCCCTGCGACGACGTCCCCCCGGCGGGCCAGGACCTCGCCCTCTCCTGGACCCCCTCGAAGGGGACCCGCATCCGCTGGGACATGTTCCAGGACGTGCACCTGTCCCAGGGCCCGCGGATCCGCTGCGAGCTGGAGGACACCGGCTCGCTCGTCGTCCCGGCGGCCCTGATGGACGCCTACCTGCACGGGAAGCGGCACACGCTCGCGCTCACGCGGTACACCGTCAGCCTCGCCGAGATCCAGGGCACTGGGAAGGTGGCCTTCGAGGCTGGCTCCTCGGTGGGCTGCATCGTGAACGAGGACCACACGCCCTGGCGGGTCCCCTAGCCCGGAATGCCGGGCGGCCACCGAGAGGAGGCCTCCATGAGACCGTTTCCCTGTCCTCCCCACTTCCTCGCCGCCGTCCTCCTCGCCCTCGCCAGCCTCTCCTGCTCGGACCGGCACGACGACACGCCCGCCGGCGACACGGACGCCGACACCGACACCGACACCGACGCCGACACCGACGCCGACACCGACGCCGACACCGACGCCGACGCCGACGCCGACACGGACCCGTGTACCGACGTGGATCCGTACTGCTGCTCCGATGCGTGCCCGTGCGGCGAGCCGGGGGATCGCTGTGTGCCCACCTGGGAGCACGGCGTCGCCCACGAGCTCGGGGTCTGCAAGCCCGAGAAGGCGGGCCCCGTGTGCTGGGCCGACGGGGACTGCGGGTGGGGCGAGTTCTGCGCGGGCGTCTTCGTCTGCCCGTGCGAGATGGACTGCACGTGGGAGGGGCCGGGCACCTGCTCGCCGGTGACCGCCGGCTGCTGCGAGGACGATTCGGTGCCCTGCCCGGACCACTACGCCTGCCTCGAGCTCGACGGCACCGACACCTGCCACGGCGACCTCGGGTACCCGGGGTGCTGGACCGACGCCGACTGCTTCGGTGGCACCTGCGAGGGCGAGGTCCTCTGCGCGTGCGACGTGTACTGCCTCTCCGAGCCCGGCACCTGCGCGGGGGGCGGGGCCGGGGGGATCTTCGTCTGGCCCACTCCCTGCCGGTGATCCCTACCAGCGCGAGGAGAGCCAGATCGCCACGCGGCCGCTGAACGTGTTCGGGTCGTCGGCCGGATCCCAGTTCAGCGCCGCGAGGGCCACGTCAGGCCGGTCGTCGCCGTCGAAGTCCGCGCCGCCGAGCAGGGCGGATCCGATGCCGTTGTCGGAACTCGTGCCTTCGACGCCGAACAGGGCCACGTCCTCGACGGCGGCGACCCCCGAGAGGAGCGCACCCGACACCACCCAGACCCGGCCCACCTGATCCTCGGCCGCCGAGGGCTCGCACACGAGCAGGTCCTCGAAGCCGTCTCCGTCGAGGTCGCCGGCGGCGTCCATGTGCAGGCCCAGGCCACCGTCGGCCCACGTACCGTAGACGTGGGCCGAGGCCGAGGCGGTCGGACTGGTCGGGTCCGTGCCCAGGAAGCCGGCGAAGTCCGACCACATCCAGAGGCCACCCGCGGTGTCGCCCCCGGTGGAGTCGCCGATGCCACCCAAGGCCCCGTCGGCCGCGCCGTCCGCGTCGAAGTCGCCCGTGGCGGCGCTGAACCCGAGGAAGGTCCACGGTGCCTCCGCGGTGAGCACGGCGTGCGCCAGCTCCGACAGCGTCTCGCCCGCCGCCTCCCCGAAGCCCGACAGGAAGGAGGCCCTGCCCTCGCGGCTGTAGGGCTCCGCCGTGTCGGCGGTGTCGATGGTGTCGGACCAGTACGGTTCGGCGGCGACGATGTCGAGGAGACCGTCGCCGTCGAGGTCCTCGAGGACCTGGACCTGCTGGACCCAGGTGCTGCCGCCCGTGTACGGCTGGTCGGGGACCATCCATCCCGAGATCCGGTCGTCGAGGGCGATCGCCCCATCGTACCGCGCCCCGGGGAGGACGAGGATCTCGGCGTCGCCGTGGAGCGTGTCGAAGGGCCACTCGAGGACGACGTCGTCCGCGCCGTCGCCGTCGATGTCGCCGAGGGCGAACTCGGAGTCGTAGACGTTGTTGCCACCCGTGGGTGCGCCCAGGCGCAGGGAGAGCTCGGCATCGGCGTCGGCGTCGCCCAGGCGGGCCGAGAAGCCGCGCCCGGTGCCGTAGTAGATCAGGAGGCCGAACGTGGTGACGTACGGGCTGTAGTCGATCTCCCCACGCCCGAGGACGAGGTCGGCGTGGCCGTCGCCGTCGACGTCGCCGCACCGGGGATCGAACCCGATGAAGTCGTAGCTGTTGCCCTCGACGAGCACGTCCGCGTCGGCCATGCCCATGCCGGCGCCCCAGGCGTCGGCCCCGGAGCCATAGAAGATCCCCACCTGCCCGTGGTAGCTGGAGGCGAACGGCGCCCCGACCACCAGGTCGTCGAGACCGTCCTCGTCGAAGTCGCAGGCGTCGATGCCGAAGCCCACCAGGTCGTCCCAGGTTTCCGTGCCGTCGATGAGCACGGGCGCGGCGTCGAGGCTCTGCAACCCGGGCTCCTTGCCGTCGCAGTCGGCGTCCAGGGCGTCGTTCATCCAGTCCGTGGCGCCGGGGTGGACGGAGGGATCGGCATCGTCGCAGTCGTCGCCGCCCCAGGCCTCGTCGCCGTACCCGTCGTCGTCCCCGTCGATGTCGTCGCCGCCATTGCAGTCCTCGTCGATCCCGTTCTTGGGGATCTCGGTGGCGCGGGGGTGGATGGCGGGGTTGGCGTCGTCGCAGTCGTTGCCGCCCACCTTCGTGGACCGGAAGCCGTCACCGTCGACGTCGTCGAGGTCTGCGCCGCTGCAGTCCTGGTCGATGCCGTCGTAGGGGATCTCCTCGGCGCCCGGGTACACGCCCGGATCGGAATCGTCGCAGTCGTCGCCGTCCATGCAGGTCTGGATGACGTGCCCGTCGCCGTCGCCGTCGTAGTCCTCGTCGGTGGACCCGTCGCAGTCGTTGTCGAGGCCGTCGCACAACTCGGGCGCACCCGGCCAGACCTGGTAGTTGTGGTCGTCGCAGTCGACGTCCGACGTGTACCCGTCCCCGTCGTCGTCGACGGGTGGGGGCGAGGTGTCCGGCGTGCCGGTGTCGGCCCCGGTGTCGTCGACGGGGTTCGTGCCGGTATCGTCCTCCTCCGTGTCGCAGGCCGGCAGGCCGAGGGCGAGGAGCGCGGTGACCAGGAATCGGGACGGGTACATGGAGGCCTCTGTTGTGCAGGCGATCCCGAGGATAGCACAGGGTGGGGCAACGGGGCCGATCCTGGCGTCAGGATGGGCGCCACCGCGGGATCGGACGACCCCCCGTTGACGCCGCCGTCCCGGGTGGCTATCCTCGCGGCTTACGAAGGATACGCAGGTAGGAATGACTCTGAAGTACCCCGAGAGCCACCTCGAGCAGCGGCTCGACCACTGGACGGCGATCGCCAGAGAAGCGGGGATCAAGCTGACGCACCAGCGGTTGGAGCTCTTTCGCGAGATCGCGCGCAACGAGGACCACCCCGACGCGGAGACCGTGTTCCGGGCGGTCCGAGAGCGCTTGCCGACGGTGTCGCTCGACACCGTCTACCGGACCCTGTGGCTCCTCCACGACCTCGGGCTCGTCGCGACCCTGGGGCCGAGGAGCGACGGGATCCGGTTCGACTCCAACCTCGACCGGCATCACCACTTCGTGTGCGTGCGCTGCGGCCTGGTGAGCGACTTCGAGTGCGCAGCGCTGGACGATCTGCCCATCCCCGACCAGGTGAGGGCGCTGGGCGGTATCCTGGAGGCGCGCGTCGAGGTGCGCGGAGTCTGCGCGAGCTGCCAGCGGAAGCGGGCAGCGTCGCCGTCGAGCGAGGCCACCCCACCCCACCACCGAAGGACCATGCCATGACCGATCCGAAGACGACAGGCCGATGCCCGGTGATCCACCCCCCACCGTCGAATGCGACCTTCGCGGGGCGCTCGAACCGGGACTGGTGGCCGAACCAGCTGAACCTCGGGATGCTCCACCAGAACCCGCCCGCGGGCAACCCCATGGGCGACGGGTTCGACTACGCCAGGGCCTTCCAGACCCTCGACCTCGCGGCCGTCAAGCGCGATCTCTTCGCCCTGATGACGGACTCGCAGGACTGGTGGCCAGCCGACTGGGGGCACTACGGCGGTCTCTTCATCCGCATGGCCTGGCACAGCGCGGGCACGTACCGCGTCCAGGACGGCCGCGGCGGCGCCGGGTCCGGCACCCAGCGCTTCGCGCCGCTCAACAGCTGGCCCGACAACGCCAACCTCGACAAGGCGCGCCGGCTGCTCTGGCCGATCAAGAGGAAGTACGGGGACAGGATCTCCTGGGCCGACCTGATGATCCTGGCCGGGAACTGCGCGCTGGAGTCGATGGGCTTCCGGACCTTCGGCTTCGCCGGCGGTCGCGAGGACGTGTGGGAGCCCGAGCAGGACATCTACTGGGGCCGCGAGGCCCAGTGGCTCGGCGACAAGCGCTACAGCGGAGACCGCGATCTGGAGAACCCCCTCGCCGCGGTGCAGATGGGCCTCATCTACGTCAATCCCGAGGGGCCCAACGGCCAGCCGGATCCGGTCGCCTCGGGCCGTGACGTCCGCGAGACCTTCGCGCGCATGGCGATGAACGCCGAGGAGACGGTCGCGCTCGTCGCCGGCGGGCACACCTTCGGCAAGGCCCACGGCGCCGGGGATCCCAAGCTCGTCGGGCCCGAGCCCGAGGCCGCCCCCATCGAGGAGCAGGGGCTGGGGTGGAAGAACGCGCTGGGCTCGGGCAAGGGCGTGCACACGACCACGAGCGGGATCGAGGGCGCCTGGAAGCCCCACCCGACCCGGTGGGACAAGGGCTACTTCGACATGCTCTTCGGCTACGAGTGGGAGCTCGTGAAGAGCCCCGCCGGGGCCTGGCAGTGGCTCGCGAAGGACGTCGCTCCGGAGCACATGATTCCCGACGCCCACGATCCGTCGACGTCGCACCGGCCGATGATGACCACCGCGGACCTCTCGCTGCGCTACGACCCGATCCTCGAGCCCCACGCGCGGCGCTTCCACGACGATCCCGCCGCCTTCGCCGATGCCTTCGCGCGCGCGTGGTTCAAGCTGACCCACCGTGACATGGGGCCCCGGTCCCGCTACCTCGGCCCCGAGGTCCCGGCGGAGGAGCTCATCTGGCAGGACCCCATCCCCCCCGTCGACCACCCCCTCGTCGACGAGCAGGACATCGCGGCCCTCAAGGCCAGGATCCTCGCCTCCGGGCTGTCCGTCCCGGAGCTGGTCACGACGGCGTGGGCGTCGGCCTCCACCTTCCGCGGCTCCGACCAGCGCGGCGGCGCGAACGGAGCGCGCCTGCGCCTCGCGCCGCAGAAGGACTGGGAGGTCAACCAGCCGGATCGGCTCGCGAGGGTGCTTGCCGTACTCGAGGGCATCCGGGCGGAATTCGACGCCACCCGTGCCGGTGGCAAGAAGGTCTCGCTGGCCGACCTCATCGTGCTCGGCGGCTGTGCCGCGGTCGAGCAGGCCGCGAAGAACGCCGGGTACGACGTCGTGGTGCCCTTCCACCCGGGCCGCATGGACGCGTCGCAGGAGAAGACCGACGTCGACTCCTTCGGCGTGCTGGAGCCCCTCGCCGACGGCTTCCGCAACTACCGCAAGGCCGGGCTCCAGGGTCAGACGGAGGCGATGCTCGTGGACCGGGCGCAGCTCCTCACCCTGACCGCCCCCGAGATGACCGTCCTGGTGGGTGGCCTGCGGGTGCTGGGCGCGAACGTCGGCGGGTCGCCGCACGGGGTCTTCACGACGCGCGTCGGCACGCTCGGCAACGACTTCTTCGTCCACCTCCTCGACATGGACACGAACTGGACGCCCACCTCGGAGGACCTGCAGGCGTTCGAGGGGCGTGACCGGGCGACGGGCGCCCTCAAGTGGACCGCCACGCGGGTCGACCTCGTGTTCGGGTCGAATGCCCAGCTCCGCGCCCTCGCCGAGGTCCACGCGTGCGACGGGGCGGAGGCGAGGTTCGTGTGCGACTTCGTGGCGGCGTGGGCCAAGGTGATGGACCTCGACCGGTTCGACCTGGCCTGATTCTCAGGCTGCCCATGGTCCTCTCCATCGCATTCACCCTTGGGTGATCGACCGCCCCAGGACCGAGGCTACGGCTGCCAGGATCCTCCCGACGTTGGGCAGGGCCTCGGCCTCGAGCTCGCGGGCGAACGGCAGCGTGTCCTCGACGCACACGCGGGCGTAACGAGGGCTGAGTCCCGCCTCGAGCACCACCGCCGCGAGTTCGCCCGACAGGCCGTACTCCCGGTAGTCCTCGTCGACGACGACGAGCCGCCCCGTCTTGCCGACCGACGCGACGACGGTGGCCACGTCGAGCGGTCGCAGCGATCGCAGGTCGACGACCTCGCAGGAGACGCCCTCCTCGGCGAGGCGGGCCGCGGCCGAGAGCGCACGGTGGACCCCGACCGCGACCGAGCAGATCGTGACGTCGCTGCCCTCGAGGCGGATCGCGGCCCGACCGAACGGCACGGCCACGCCCGGCTCGGGGACCACACCGCGGGCCCCTGCGGCGGGCACGTCGAACGTGACGGTCTCACGGCCTCCCCGGCCGAGGAACCCGAGCCACTCCTCCGAGAGGAGCTTGGACTCGAGCAGGACCACGGGCCCGTCGTGGCCGAGCGCCGTGGTCGTGAGCCCGTACGCGTCGGCTGGCGTCGACGGCACGACGACCGTCAGGCCCGGGATGCCCGCGAGCATGCCCCACAGCGCCTGCTCGTGCTGGCCGCCGTCGCCGTACCCGCCGCCGCAAGGGGCCCGGACGAGGAGCGGGCAGGGCCACCGTCCGCCCGAGAACCCGGCGAGCCTGGCCGCCTGGTTGAGGAGCGCGTCGAGGGCGACCGCGACGAAGTCCACCATGTACAGCTCGACGATCGGCCGGAGCCCCGCCATCGCCGCACCCGTCGCCGCGCCCAGGAAGGCCGCCTCCGAGATCGGCGTCGCCAGGACGCGCCCGGCGCCGAACCGGGCGAACAGCGCCGCCCGCAGCATCGGCACGTCCTCGCCCATGAGCACGATGGACTCGTCGCGTGCCATCGCGTCCTCGATGGCCCGGTCGATCGCCTGTCCGAACCCGAGTTCACGCATGGGCCACCTCCCCCTCCGCGAGGGCGGCCGCGACGGCCTCCGCCACCTCCCGCTCCGCCTCGGTGTCGATCCGTCGGCGCTCGTCCTCCCTCGACGCCATGGCCCGCACGGCCGCGTGCATCGGATCCCCACGCCCCTCGCGAGAGGGACCGAGCCGCGCCCGCGCCATCGTCCCCATCATGCGAGCCATGCCCGCCACCCGGGCGAGGGCGGGCCCTCCCTCCGCCTTCATCGCCGCCGACATCACGCCCCCGAGCGTCTTCCGGGCGGCCTCGCCGGTCATGTGCCTCGCCTGTTCGATCAACGGATCGCCGAGGAAGTGGCCGTCGAGGCGCGGGCAGGTCGCGTACAGGAAGGCCGGTCCCCGGCGGCGACGGGCGCGCTCCACGAGGTCGCCCGACCGCTCGTGCACCTGCTCGACGTCGGTACCGTCCACGCGCTCGACGGTCCATCCGAAGGCCCGTGCGCGCTCGGCGAGGTCGCCGCCGGTCACCTCCACGGACCGCGTCGTGATGGCCCACCCGTTGTCGATGCACACGACCACGAGGGGCAGCGACCAGGCGGCGGCGAGGTTCAGGCTCTCGAGCAGCATGCCCTGGTTCATCGCCCCGTCGCCGGTGAACGCCATGCCGATCGCCCCCGCTCGCAGACGCTTCGCCGCCAGTGCGAAGCCCGCGCCGATCGGCACCGAGGACCCGACGATCCCGGACGTCGCGGCGAGGTGCGCGCGAGAGAAGAGGTGCATGTGCCCCCCGCGGCCGCGGCAGAGACCGTCGGACTTCCCGAGCATCTCGCGCAGCATCGCCACCATCGGCACGCCGCGCACCACGAGCGCCGGCGAGCCGCGATGCGCGAGCGACAATCCGTCGCCGTCGCGGAGGTGGGTGACCGTCCCCGCGGCGACGGCCTCCTCACCCGTGCCCAGGTGCATCTCGCCCGAGATGAGGCCCCGCTCCCACAGGTCCGCCACGGCGCTCTCGTAGGCCCGCGCCCGTGCCATCTGGCGATAGAGGTCCGGCAACTGCATCGTGCCTCCGCTCGCGTGCCCCGGTGGGGGGTCCGCCGCGGACAGGTGTCCATGCGTGGGAAACCGCCGAGAACGCCGTCGCGGGATGGTAGGGGCGGTGGGCGGCCGTGTCAAGGAGCGCTCAACGACACCGGTCCAGCAGGATGCGCCTCACCTCCACCAAGGCCAGCGTGTCGCGCTCGCAGTAGGCCAGCCCGGGCACCAGGGCGGGCAGGACGGTCTTGATCGAGAACGAGCCCCCGAACCCGGGATGGTAGAACTCCGCCCGGACGACGGCCAGGAGATCGAGGAAGCGGGAGTTGGACTGCGAGGGGCGGTCGGGGGCCATGCGGAGGGTCTACCCCGGGACACGTCGCCGGAGGGGCAGCGCCTCAGAGAGGCCTCGGAATGCCGGCCCTGGGCTCCGGCCGGACCGCCGGTTCGAGCGGCAGCGGCGCCAGGGGCGGCCCCTCCGGGAACTCCAGGCCCACGGCCGGGGGCTCGCCTCCGAGCCGCGGCACGACACCGACGAACTCGGCCTGCAGGCTGCGGTGCAGCTCCAGCTCGGGATCGTCCTCCTCCAGGGGGAGCAGGAACCGGAAGGGGCTCGGGGAGTCCCAGGCCAGGATGTGGTGGCACTGGGTGCACTCGTGGGAGACGGCCACACCGTCGGGATCGACCATGTCCCGGTGGTGGCAGCGCACGCAGCCCGTGTCGCCGCGATGGCCGAGGTGGTCGGGATAGGGGTCCCATCCCACGTCCATGCCCGGGTGGACGTACCGCCGGCGGGCGGCCTGCAGCACGGCGACGGCCGCGTCGAGGCGGGGGGCGAGGCCGGGGTAGTCCGCGGCGTTGTGGCGCTGGTAGTGGCCGTGCAGGTCGCGCTCGATGCCCTCGTCCGCGCCGCCCGCCCCCGGGTAGTTCCCCGTGAGCGCGGCCAGCGCGACGCGCTTGATCCCGGGGATCGAGGGGTCGATCGATCCGCGGGCGAGCGCGTCGTCCACCACCGACTCTGGGGGCTCGTAGATGTGGGTGGCGCGGTTGTGGCAGTCCACGCAGTCCATGGTCCGCAGCGCCTCGGCGGGCGGAGCCGGGCCGTCGAGTCGCCGGTTGTCGAAGCGCCGCCAACTCCCGTCGGGCTGCAGCACCTCGGCCCAGAGGATCTGCTCGCGCTCGTCGTCCACCGAGGCGTAGCGGACCACGTTCCCGGAGGCGACGTGCCAGTGGATGCCCTCGCTGCCCTCGGCGCCGCTGCCCACCTTCATGGCCAGGGTGGTGTACCGGCGCGTCGAGGCGTCGTCGAGATCGAAGTGCACCCGGCCGAGCACGCGCTCGCCGTAGAACTTCGCCGGCCAGTGGCAGGTCTCGCAGGTTTCCCGGGCCGGACGGAGCTGGTGGACCGGGGTGGGGATGGGGCGCTCGTAGAGGTCGAAGGTCAGGGAGACGACCTGCCAGGCGCCGTTGATCTTGGAGTCGATGAGCGCGTCCATCCCCTCGCCCACGTGGCAGGCCACACAGCGCACGTGTGCGTGCGGAGAGGCCTGGTAGGTGGCCCACTCCGGCCCCATGACGCTGTGGCATGCCGTCCCGCAGAAGACGGGCGTGTCCATGAAGTGCAGCATGCGGGCCGAGCCCACGCCGAGGAAGGTCACGTTGACCAGCGTGAGCGTCGCGATGGTGAGCACCAGGCGGGAGCCCAGGGACCGACCGGCGAGCATGCCGGTGTCGAAGCGCGAGGACAGCAGTTCGCGGTGACCCAGACCCGTCCTGCGCTTCAGGCGCAGCCAGCCGACGGGGACGAGGAGCAGGCCCAGCACGAAGAGGGCCGGCAGCGCCAGGTAGGTGACCAGGCCGACGTAGGCGTTGGTGACGATGCCCAGCAGCATCAGCACCTGGATGAAGGCGAACACCAGGAAGGCCGAGGTGGTGAGCGCCACGCCGACCACACCCACCGGGTCGGTGGAGACCCCGCGGACGAAGGTGGCGAAGGTACGCAGCATCTCGGCGCCCCGCTAAGGCCGGAACATGTCGCCGTAGACGCGCTGGAGCTCGCCGGAGCGGATGTCGGCCTTGATCGCCGCGGTGTCGCGGCTGAACCAGGCGTGCATCGGGTCGGCCAGCAGGGTGTCGATCTTCGCGTTCACGGCGGGATCGCCCAGCGCCCGCGCGGCCGGCAGGAACTCGAAGTAGAAGTTGTGGGCCACGTCGTAGATGCCGTGCCACCAGGTGTAGTCGGGGCCGGCCATGGCCGCGCCGTGACGCGCGCGCCGCCCCTCGTGGTGCCACAGCTCCCAGTAGATCCACTCGATGTCGTTGGAGAAGTCCGCGGGGTGCTCGAGCAGGCCCTTCTGGCGGACGAGGGTCATGATCTCGCCGGCAGGCACGGCGAACTTGCGGTCGTAGAGGTTGACCACGCCGTCGAACTGGGTGTAGAAGCCGGCGATGAACGTGGGGCCGTGACAGGTGGCGCAGACCTTCTGCATGCTGGCGCGCTTGGTCTCCCAGCCCTCCTGGTGCTTGGAGACCGCAGGGCGAAGGGTCCACGAGAGGCGCTGACCGACGTCGTGGGTGACCCGCTGGGCGATCGTGGCGGACATGTGGCAGGTGGCGCAGGTGGGCGCCCCGGCGTAGTCCACGCCCACGACCCAGCGGTCCGCGCCGAGGTTGGAGGCCGCGCGGTTCGAGAAGAAGGCGTTGCCGTGCTTGGACTCCTCGTAGACCTCCTTCTGCGGGTGGTCCGGGCCCAGGTGGCACTTGCCGCAGCTCTCCGGGCTGCGCGCCTGGGCCACCGAGAAGGCGTGGCGCGCGTGGCAGGCGGTGCAGGAGCCCAGGCTGCCGTCGGGGTTGATCCGGCCGATGCCGGAGTTGGGCCAGCTCGTCGTGGAGAGCCGGTTCGGAGCTCCCTTCTCGATGATCAGCTTGGCCCCGTGGCAGCTCTCGCAACCCGCCACCGCGGCGGGGTGGCCCCCGACCGCGTGGGCCATGTAGGCGTCTTGCGACTCCAGGATCTGGCCCGCGGTGGCGTGGTGGGAGGCCTGCACCTGGGCGGCCTCGTCCGCGTGGCAGGCGCCGCAGTCGGCCGGCGTGACCAGCGTGGCCACCAGGGCACCCTCGTGATCGAACGCGTCGGCGTCCCCGCGCTCCGCACCGTGGCAGTCGATGCAGGTGATCCCGTGCTTGCCGTGCTCGGAGTCGTACCACTGCCGGTACAGCCCCGGGTGCTCCTCGCGGTGGCAGGTCATGCAGCGGCCAGCGGCCGTGGCCGCCGAAGGGCCTTCGGCGGAGGCGTCCGTGCAGCTGCTCAGGACGACCGTCGCCAGGATGGAGAAGAAGGGGAGCAGGGGCCTCAAGGGACACCGCCTCCGGCAAAGCTGTGCACGATCCCGTATTCGGTACGTGGGGAGGAGACGAGGGACGGTGTCGGGGGGGGGCACCGGGCGCTCGGGGGAACGACGACGCGGGGTTCGCCGAGATCTGCCGGCCGCAAACGGGGGCGGGGATCCGGAGCACGGATCGGGTGATCCGCCAGGGGCCCGGGCTACACTGGCGGAGCGAGGTCCTTCCCCCGCCCTCGAGCTGCTCGAGGAGGCCACCATGACGTTCGCGTACCCCTTGCTCCTGGCCCTCGTCGGCGGGTGCGACCTCGCGGCCGACCTGCCGGCGGGATGGGAGGACGCCCGACACATCGACGACTTCACGCAGGGCGAGTGCGATGGCTACGCCGGGGACACCGGCGAGGTACCGACCGTCACGGCCACGGCAGACGCCGGTCTGCGGGTGGTGGGCGACAACCTCACCTTCCCCTGCTCCACGGAGGTCGAGGGGTTCTATCGCTCAGAAACCCTGGACATCTACCCGGTCGTGTATCAGGTCTCCGTCCTCGTCCAGCCGGTGGACATGGATCCCTACGCGGTGGCGGGATGCGACTGCCTGTACCGGGTGGAGGCCGGCATCCCGGAGGATCCGGAGTCGGCCACGGTGTACCTGTACACTCGCCAGGGCAGCTGGACCGACGAGAACGACCCCGAGCTCGTCGGATCGGCGGCTGACTCGCGCCCGGAAGGCCGAGGAGCACGCCGAGGAGCTCGATCCGCACGATGTCGACGAGTCCGACGGTGAGCCCCCTTCCTCACCCACCGACCTTCCGCGCCGCCGACTGCCCGCCACCCTGGACGGCACCCCTGCCCCGAAGGCGCAGATGAGCCCCACGGATCCCGACAGCCACCTCATGAAGGGGTCCGACGGGGGCTTCGTGCAGGCCTACAACGCCCAGGCCGTGGTGGACGAGCACTGCCAGGTGATCGTCGCTGCCGACGTGACCGACCAGGCTCCCGACTCGCACAATCTCATTCCCATGCTCCACCAGACGACCCGCAACTGCGGCAGGGCTCCGGCCGTTGCCACAGCGGACGCTGGATTCTGGGATCACGACGTCGCCGAGCGGGCGGCGGAGATCGGCACCCGGGCGCTCGTCGCGCTGTCCCGGGACTCGAGGCCGCAGCAGGTGGAACCGTCGGTCGAGGAGAACGCCGCCCGACGCAGGATGGCCGAAGCCCTGGCGCTGCACGAGAACCGGCTTCTCTACCGCAGGAGAAAAACCACCGTAGAACCTGTTTTCGGACAAATCAAAGACGCGAGAGGGTTCAGGCAGTTCTCCTTCAGAGCCATCGTGAACGTCAGAGCGGAATGGCAGATCCTGGCCCTGTGCCACAACATCCTGAAGCTCTTCGGAGCCGGGTAC
>JBFYZZ010000102.1:0-13848 GCA_041309225.1 Deltaproteobacteria bacterium
CTCCGGCCCTGCGGGCCTGCCCGCGGGTCGCGAGGTGCCTCCGGCCCTGCGGGCCGACGTGGGGGGCGGCCCTGGCGGGCCCGCGGCCTGCTTGCGGTCGGGCCTCCGGTCGTCGCGATGATGAGCGGAATCGAGGTCAGGGGCGCGCTCGTGAGCGGACCGGTCCGCTCATGGATCGCGTCGCCCGGAGCCCTCCCCGCCGGCCGCGAGGTGCTGCCGGCCCTGACGGGCCGACGTGGGCGTGGCTCCGGGCCGGTGCCCCCTCGCAACCCGCGGCCAGGCCCCCAGGGCCGGGGCCAGCCTGGACCGTCGGCCCGGAGGGCCGGAGGCACCTCGCGGCCGGCGGGGAGGGCTCCGGGCGCAGCGATCCATGAGCGGACCGGTCCGCTCGCGAGCGCGCCCCGGACCTCGATTCCGCTCATCATCGCGACGACCGGAGGCCCGACCGACAGCAGGCCGCGGGCCCGCCAGGGCCGCCCCCCACGTCGGCCCAGAGGGCCGGAGCCACCGCGCTGTTCACGCGGATGGACTCCCGGGAGGCGCCACGACCCGTCGGACCGGCGCACCCCGAGCCCCCCACTCGCCCGGCCCTCCGGAGGGAGGCGACGTAAGGGAACTTCCCAGGACCTGCCCCGATCTGGAACGTGAACGGGCCGCGGAACGGCTGAAGTCGCGACAGGCGGGGATCGGGCGACGACATCGGACTCGGGCTCGGGCTCGGGCTCGGACTCGGTCTCGGCGGTCCGGCGTGCCGCGGTCCTGCCCCGGATCGCCCACCGTCCGCCCGCGGCCCGGCCACCCCGCTCCCTTCACCAGGCCCCCCAGGACAGGGGCAACTCCAGCTGTACAGCCTCTTGACACAGGTGCGAGCGACTCCTACGGTGGGGTACCATCCGTCACACCCCCAACCCGGAGAGCTCCATGCGCCCGTCCCTCCCCCTGTGCCTCGCCCTCCTTGCCCTGGGCCTGGTCGCCTGTGACGACGAGCCCCAGGACGACACCGGGGGGAACCAGCCCGACGACACCGCGGTGGACGACACCGGCATCGACGACACCGCGGTCCCCCCCGCCGACGTGGACGGCGACGGCTACACGTCCGACGTCGACTGCGACGACAACAACTGGCAGGTCCACCCGGGCGCGATCGAGGCCTGCGACGGTTTCGACAACGACTGCGACGGCACCGTGGACGAGGACTTCGACGAGGACACCGACGGCCAGGCCACGTGCGCCGGTGACTGCGACGACACCGATCCCACGATCTACCTGGGCGCTCCCGAGGTCTTCTACGACGGTATCGACCAGGACTGCGACGGCGAAGACGTCGTGGACGCCGACGGCGACGGCTTCCGTGCCGTCGAGGCGGGCGGCAACGACTGCGACGACACCAACGCGGAGGTGAACCCCAGCGAACGGGAGGTCCCCAAGAACGGCCTCGACGACGACTGCCGCGGGGGCGACGACATCGACGGGGACCACGACGGGTACGGGGACGTGGACTGGGGCGGCGACGACTGCGACGACGCCGATCCGGGCATCAACCCCGGGGCCGACGACATCCCCTTCGACGGCATCGACCAGGATTGCACCGGTTCCGACAGCCTCGACGAGGACCACGATCACGACGGCTACGACTCGATCCTCATGGGTGGCGAGGACTGCGACGACTTCGATTCCGAGGTCCATCCCGGCGCCGAGGAGGTCTGCGACGGTGCAGACAACGACTGCGACGGCGAGGTCGACCCCGACTGGTCCGCTGACGCACCCACCTGGTACCTCGACGCCGACGGCGACGGCTTCGGGGACGAGGACTCCACGATCGTCTGCTGCGACATGCCCGATGGCTACGTCGACAACGACGAGGACTGCGACGACGCGGACGCCACGGTCCTGGAGTGTACCTGCACGATCTCGAGCGTGGACGATCCCGTGGACTGGGTCGCGTCGGGTTCCACCCAGGGCCAGTGGATGGCCGATCCGCTGGAGACCCTCGGCGAGGGCCTCTACTGGGAGATGAACGGCTACTCCGGCAGCACCTCGCTGGTGGAGTACGCCAGCCTCGACGACCTGGTGTCCCGCACCTCGAGTGGGACCATCTCCCTGGCCAACTCCTACGACGGCACGGGCGCGGTGGTCTACGACGGCTACCTCTACTACAACCTGGGCGGCTCCAACACGCTCGTGCAGTTCGACATCGCGACCGAGGAGGAGGTCGCCACCTACAGCCTGAGCGACGCCGGCTACCGCAACACCTACCACTACCAGTGGGGCGGCTACTCCGACATCGACTTCGCGGTGGACGAGCAGGGGCTGTGGGTCCTCTACGCCACGCGGGAGAACTCGGGCCGGATGGTCATCAGCAAGATCGATCCCGAGACGTTCACCGTCACCGACACCTGGAACACCGATTCCACGTCCAAGACCTCGCTCGGCAACGCGTTCATGGTCTGCGGGGTGATGTACACGGTCTCCAGCTACAGCTCCACGACCACGACGATCAACTATGCATACGACACCAACGAGAGCACTTCGTCCAGCCTCAGCATCAGCTGGCGCAACGGCCACAGCTACAACTCGCAGATGTCGTACAACCCCACCGACGAGACGGTCTACTCCTGGGACAGCACCTACCGGGTGACGTACGCGATGAACTACGAGTGAGAGGGGATGGGATTCGGGGGGGGCCGGCCCCCGCGCCCGTGGGCCCGATCCGCAGCCCTGCACGGATCCACGGCTCCGGGCGTCGGGTGACGGGCCCCGACGCCCACTTCCTGCCTGCCGGGCCGGACCCCCCTTGACGGGTGTGCAGGTCCCCCCGTAGCGTGGACCGCTACGGCTCTTTCGCGTCCAGTCCACGGTCCCCGGAGAGGCCCATGCACCCCCACACGCTCCTCGCCCCCTCGATCCTCCTCGTCCTCGCCGCTTGTGGAGGCAGCGGGGGATCCGATGCCGACGTGACCGCCCTTGAGGAGAAGGTGGACGCTTTGCAGGCCCAGCTCGACGAGATGGGCGCCCTGGTCGAGGACCTCCGCGTGCAGGCCGACGCGAGCACGGCCTCGGACATCGCGCAGGCCTCGGACATCGCGGAGCTGGACACGGACCTGGCCACGGTGGAGACGACGGTGGCGGGCTACGCCTCGGACATCGCGGACCTGGAGGGCACCGTGGCGGGCCACGCCACGGCCATCGCCGGACTCCAGGCCGACGTCGCGGCGCTCGAGTCGGACCTCGCCGGCCTGGAGACGACCCTCGGAGGGTTCGCCACCTCCCTCGCGGAGGTGGAGGCGAGCGTGGCGGGCATCGAGGCCGGCCTCCTCGCCCAGAGCGCGGACATCGCCAGCCTCGAGTCGGACCTGGGCGATCTCGAGTCGGACCTCGCAGCCATCGACCTGAGCGACATGGACGACCTGTTCACCTACCTGACCGTGGACACCTCCACCGACGAGATCACGTTCTCCGGCGCCAACGTCTACGTCCAGAGCGGGTCGGGGAGTACGTGGGGCGCGGTGAACGGGCTCGGCAACCTCATCGTCGGGTACGACGAGTCCAGCAGCGACACCAAGACCGGCTCCCACAACCTGATCCTGGGGGTGTACGCCACCTACACCTCCTGGGGCGGTCTGCTCGTGGGCTACGACAACACCGCCTCAGGGGCGGGCGCCCTGGTGGCCGGCTACACGAACCGGGCAACCGGCAGCTACACCTCGGTGACCGGCGGCTACGCCAACACGGCCTCGGGCAGCTACGCCGCGGTCACGGGAGGCGCGTCCAACACGGCCTCCGGCAACTACGCCTCGGTGGGCGGGGGGAACGGCAACACGGCCTCCAACAGCTACACCTCGGTGGGCGGGGGGAACGGCAACACGGCCTCCGCGGCCTACGCCTCGGTGGCCGGTGGCGCGAGCAACGAGGCCTCGGGCACCAGCGCATCGGTGGCGGGCGGGTACGGGAACGACTCCACCGGCACCTCCACCGCGGTGTCGGGTGGGATCTACAACACGGCCTCCTATTACTACACCTCCGTGACCGGGGGCAGCGGGAACGCGGCCTCGGGCTACGCCGCCTCGATCGGCGGAGGCCAGAGCAACGAGGCCACCGACTACTACGCCGCCGTGCTGGGGGGGTACGACAACCTGGCGTCCAACGACTACGCCACGGTGGCGGGCGGGATGGGCAACACGGCGTCGGGCCAGTACGCCTCCGTGGCGGGCGGCCGGATCGGCGAGGCCTACGGGTCGTCCGCGTCCGTGGTCGGAGGTTACGACGGGTACGCCTCCGGCAGCTACGCCACCGTCGGCGGCGGCAACGCCACCACGGTCAGCACGGCCTACGGTTTCGACTACTGAATACGGGCCGCTGCGCGAGGCGGGGAGCACGGATTGACCTCCACCGACCGACGGACCTACCAGATGCTGTGGGACTGCCCGTCGTGCGGGACCTGCAAGCTGCTCGGCCTCACCCACCGCTTCTGCCCGAACTGCGGCGCGCCCCAGGACCCGACGCTCCGCTACTTCCCCCCCCAGGACGAGGCGATCGCGGTCGAGGACCACCCGCTGGTCGGGCCGGACTGGCGGTGCTCGGGCTGCGATGCGCCCAACCACGCCCGGGCCACGTTCTGCGGCGCCTGCGGGGCGCCCCGATCCGGCGACCGGCCGGTGGCCCTCCGGCACGACGTGGTGAGCACCTCGGGCGCCGCCTTTCAGGGTGAGACCGCGGCGGACGCGAAGCGGGATCTGGCACCACCGTCGCCGCCTTCTTCGTCCTGAACGCCGCTCTCGCCAAGGACACCGTCCTCACCGTGACCGGTCGCGCCTGGGAGCGGACCATCGCGATCGAGGAGTTCATGGAGGTCACCGACCAGGCGTGGTGCGACGCCCTGCCGGCTACGGCCCACGACGTCTCGAGGCGCAGGGAGCAGCGATCGACGCGTCGGACCCCGAGTGGCCAGACGTGCACCGACCGCCGGGTCGACAACGGCGACGGAACGTTCAGCACGACCACCGACTGTCGGACGACGTACCGGGAGAAGCCCGTCTACGACGACCGATGCACGTTCCGCATCCAGCGCTGGACGCCGTCGGGCACCGCCCGGGCCGCCGGCACCGGCGCGGACGCTCCCGCCTGGCCGTCGGTGGCGGTGAGTCCCGCCCGCCGGGAGGGCGCCCGCCGCGAGTCCTATGCCGCCACGCTCGCCGAGCCCGACGGCCGGGTGCACACGTGCACCCTCGGCCAGCCCGAGTGGGCCCGGGCGGCCGAGGGTACGCGCTGGACGTCCAGGGTGGGACTGGTTCTCAAGGACGTCGACTGCGACGCGCTGAAGCCGGCCCGGTAGCCCACCCCTCACGCCCGGGCGCGACGGCCCAGGATCCGCGCGACGGCCCACGCGAAGGCGAACGCGCCCACGAGGAAGACGGTGTCGCCGGGGAGGCGGGCCCAGCGGAGGCCAGACACGAGCGGCGACTGGAGCAGGTCCGCGCTGCGGGCGTACCAGAGGCCGGTGGCGATGCTGGCGTGCGCCTGCACGAGCCCCACGGGGAGGATGCTCAAGAGCACCATCATGGCGAGGCCGACGTTCATGCCCCAGAACGCGGCCTTCAAGGTACGATCGGGCCACCCGGCGCCAGGGGTCAGGCGGGTGAGCACGAGCAGCACCAGCCCCAGGGCGAGGAGGCCGTACACCCCGAACAGGGCGGTGTGCGCGTGGACCGGCGTCGTGTTGAGCCCCTGCACGTAGTAGAGGGCGATGGGCGGGTTGATGAGGAACCCGAAGATGCCCGCGCCCACGAAGTTCCAGAAGGCCACACCCAGGAAGAACCGGAGCGGCCACCGGTAGCGGTCCATCCAGGGTGCCGCCCGGGCGTAGCGCAGGTTCTGGGCCGCCTCGTAGCCCACGAGCACGAGCGGCACGACTTCGAGCGCGCTGAAGGTGGCCCCGATCGCGAGGATCGAGACCGGCGTGCCCGAGAAGTAGAGGTGGTGGAAGGTCCCCGGGATGCCGGCCCCCAGGTAGAGCGCCGTGGTCAGCACGGTGGCCCGGGTCGCGCTGCCGGCGGTGACGAGCCCCATGCGGTGGAAGAGGAACGCCGTGGCGGCCGTGGCGAAGACCTCGAAGAACCCCTCGACCCAGAGGTGGACCACCCACCAGCGCCAGTACTCCATGACCGACAGGTGGGTGCGGGGTCCGAAGAACAGGCCCGCTCCGTACAGGAGGCCGATGGCCACGACGGACCCGGCGAAGAGGGCCAGGAGGGGCCGCTGGGCCTCCGCGCGGGTGAGTGCCGGCCGGATGCCCCGGATCACCAGGAACAGCCAGAGCAGGAGGCCGCCGTACAGGGCGATCTGCCAGGCCCGCCCGAGGTCCACGTACTCGTAGCCCTGGTGGCCGAACCACCACCCCACGCCGTCGCCGAGGTGGCCCTGGATCCGCAGCCACTGGCCGGTGAAGGAGCCCGCCACCACGAGCAGGAGGGCACCCCACAGCACGAGCACCCCCGTGCGCTGGCCGGGCGGCTCCCGCCCCCCGATGGCGGGCGCGAGGAAGAGCCCGGCGGCGAGGAACGCCGTGGCGATCCAGAAGATTCCGCTCTGGACGTGCCAGGTCCGCACGACGGCGTACGGCAGGACCTCGGCCAGGGGGATCCCGTAGAACCCCTGTCCCTCGATCGTGTAGTGGGCCAGGAGTGCACCCAGGAGGACCTGGACCACGAGCAGGGCGGCCACGGTGGCCGCGTACGGCCAGACCGCCCGCATGGACGGCGTGAGCACGAGGCGGTCGAGCGGGTCGGTGGCGGGGGGTGCGGGGGGGTCCTCCTCGCGGCCCCGGACCGCCTGGAACCAGATCATGGCCCCGACCCCGGCGAGCAGGAGCACGATGCTGGCCACGGACCAGAGTACGTTCGCGGGCGTGGGCGCATTGCCCGCCAGCGGTTCGTGGGGCCAGTTGTTGGTGTAGGACGCGCCGGTCCCCGGCCGCTCGGCCGCCGAGGCCCATGCGGTCCAGAAGAAGAAGTCGGCCAGGCGCTCCCGCCGGGCGGGATCCGGCACCGGAAGGGCCGAAAGCGCATAGTCCTCGCGCAGGGCGTCGAAGGACGGATCCCCACCGAACAGCCCATCGTACCAGGCCGCCACCTCGGCCACGGCGGCCGCGCGCTCCGCGCTCAGGACCAGGTCACCGGTGGCCGGATCCCAACTGTTGGTGCGCAGGGTGTCGCGCACGCGGGCCCGCACGGCCGCCTGCGCGTCGGGGGTGAGCGCGTCGAGGGAGCCGGCGCCGGCCTCCCGGGCCTCGAGGCCGAGGAGGGCCACCGCCTCGCGGTGGAGCCAGTCGGCGGACCAGTCGGGCGCCTGGTAGGCCCCGTGGCCCCAGATCGAGCCGACCTCCTGGCCACCGATCGACTGCCAGACCTCCTGTCCGTCCAGGATGTCGTCCCGGGTCATGAGGACCTTGCCGGCCTCGTCCACGACCCGGTCCGGGATGGGGGGCGCCTGGCGGTAGACCTCGCGTCCGAAGAACCCGAGGATGGCGAAGGCGACGCCCACCACGGCGAACAGCAGGAACCAGAGACGGCGGGGAGGCATGGAGGACTCCACGAGCGTGCCGGTCAGCGGGGATCACGCCGCGAGGGCGCGCGGGAACAGGACGTTGTTCTCGAGGTGGATGTGGACGCGCAGGTCCGCGTCGAAGGCCGCCAGGCCCTCGAGGAGCGCGATCCAGGAGAGACACGCGCCCTCGGGCGGGGTGAAGTCGTCGGTGAGGAAGCGGATCTCAGCGAGCGACCGCGACGCGGCCTCGTGCTCGGCCTGCATGACCCGGATGGGCCCGCCGGCGTCGGCTCCGCTCGTTCCGGACAGGATCCAGGGGAAGAGGATCTGCTCCTCCTTCTGCATGTGCCCGAGCAGTTCATCGCCCAGGGCCCCGAACACCGAGAGCAGGCGACCGAGGCGGGCACCGTCTCGGGCCTCGTGGACCACCGCGACCTTGCGCGCCAGCGAGAGGAGGCGCGGGACCTCCACCCGCAACCGGGCGTGGTGGTACTCGAGCAGGTGCTCGACCAGGTCCTCGAGCGGCCGGGTGGCCCAGCCCGCTCCGGGGGTGGGATCGGCGACCTCCTCCCGGGCGATCTCGCCGAGGATCGCGTCCGGGGAGAGGCCCGCGGCGAGGCAGGTCGCGTCGAAGGGGCGCGCGCCCCCGCAGCAGAAATCGATGTCGTGGCGTGAGAGGACGCGGACGGCCGCCTCGGACCGGGCGGCCACGGATCCGACGGAGGGGAACGCCATGGGTGCTCCAGGGAACGGGGGCACCTCGGATATGAGCAGGACCCGTGCCAATCGATCCGATCCGCTCGACGAGCCACTTTTCGTGATCACGTAGTCCTGTTGACGACATCACTGTGATGTTGTATGGACAACGGCGATGTCCGTCGGACCACAGGGGTCGCCATGACCGACGCGCTCCTCGCCATCGCCCGGGACCTGTCCGCGAGCCTCCCGGCCGCCGATCGCCACCAGCGCCTGGTCGAGGCCGTGCGGCGCATCGTGCCCTGCGACGCCGCCGCCCTGCTCGGAGTGGAGGAGGGCGGCCTCCGCATCCTGGCGGGCACCGGCCTCGTGCCCGACGCGCTCGGCCGTCGGTACGATCCGGCCCTCCACCCGCGATTCGGCGCCATCCTGTCCGCTCCCGGTCCGGTCCGGTTCGCCGCGGACGATCCCCGCCCCGATCCGTTCGACGGACTGATCGGCGCCCGGCCCGGCACCGACGCCGGGGTGCACGCGTGCATGGGGTGCGCGCTCAGGGTGGAGGATGCCCTCGTGGGCGTGCTCGCGGTGGATGCCCTCCGACCCGGGGCGTTCGACGGCGTCCAGGACGAAACGATCGCCACCTTCGCGGCCCTCGCGGCCGCCGCGCTCCGGACCGCTGGCCTCATCGAGGCCCTGGAGGTGCTCGCGGAGCGGCGGGGCCAGGTGTCCCGGCGCCTCGTGGCGGAGGCCCTCCAGCGCGGGGGCGGGGAGATCCTGGGCCGGAGCCCCGCCGTCACCGCCCTGCGGGAGGAGATGGCACGCGTCGCACCGACGGACCTCACGGCCACCATCCTGGGCGAGACCGGCACCGGCAAGGAGCTCGTGGCGCGTACGCTCCACGCGCGCTCCCTGCGGTTCGACCAACCGCTGGTGTACGTCAACTGCGCCGCCCTGCCCGAGAGCATCGCCGAGAGCGAGCTGTTCGGCCACGTGCGGGGTGCGTTCACCGGCGCGGTGGCGGACCGGATGGGCCGGTTCGAGCTGGCCTCGGGCGGCACCCTGTTCCTGGACGAGATCGGCGAGCTGCCCCGGTCGGTCCAGCCGCTGCTCTTGAGGGCGCTCCAGCACGGGGAGGTCCAGCGGGTCGGCGCCGACCGGGTGCTGCGGGCCGACGTGCGCGTGCTGGCGGCCACCAACCGGGACCTCGCGGCCGAGGTGAAGGCGGGCCGCTTCCGGGCCGACCTCTTCCACCGGCTCATGGTGTACCCCCTCCACGTCCCGCCGCTCAGGGAGCGTGGCGACGACGTGCTCGTCCTGGCAGGCCACTTCGCGGCCCAGGCCCGGATGCGCCTTGGCACCGGCCCGATCCGCCTGACCCCCGCCGCCCGCGAGCGTCTCCTGGCCTACGACTGGCCGGGCAACGTGCGGGAACTGGAGCACGGGATCCTGCGTGCCGCGATCCGCGCGGCGGAGGGGCACCCGGGCCAGCCGATCCTCCTGGACGCACCCCACCTCGGGCTGGACGGAGGCGATTCGGCCCCCCCGGTGCCGGCCCCGATCGCCGGTTTCGTCCCGCTCCCGCTCGCCGGCGCGGTGGAGCGCTTCCAGAGGGAGTACGTGACCGCTACCGTGGCGTCCTGCGGGGGCAACTGGGCGGAGGCCGCGCGCCGCCTCGGCGTGGATCGCGGCAACCTCCACCGTCTGGCCCGGCGCCTGGGGCTCAAGGGGCCGCGCGAGGGGTGAGGGCCGGCAGGAGGACACCCCAGCCCGCCCGTGCTTGACCTCACCGCACGCCCGGAGGTAGAGGCCGGCCATGACGCCTCCGTCCGGACGATCCCCGCGTTGCACCGACCGGACCTAGCGCGCCGCGCGGTGGCCTGGACCCTGGCGGGCCTCGCCGTCGCCTGGGCCGCGTGGACGATCCTGGGCCTGGCGGGCGAGATCGCCCGCCAGGCCGCCCACAACCTGGACCTGCTGCCGCTCTGGCTGGGCGGGAAGGCGCTCCTGCACCACCGGGACCCCACGGATCCGGAGGTGCTCCGGGAGCTGTTCCTCCACAGCCGGATCCGCATGCGTCCGACCGGGTTCCACACCTACTACCCGCAGACTGCGGCGCTGGTGTTCGCGCCCCTCGGGCTCGTCGACTTCGCCACGCTGGGGCGCTGGCTCCCTCCGGTGTTCGGGGCTGCCCTCCTCGCGGGCACGGCCCTTCCGGCCGTTGCCACCGCGACCGGCGGGCCGCGCCGGGTCGCCGCCGTCGCCCTGGCCTCGGGCATCGCCGCCTCCTTTCCCATGGTCGCGATCGTGATCGGCATGGGGCAGAGCAACGCGGTGCTGGTGGGCCTGACCGGACTCGGCCTGTGGGCCCTGGCCCGCGACCACCGGGTGACGGGCGGCGTCGCGATCGGGCTGGGCATCGGCGTCAAGGTCTTCCCCGCGGTGCTCCTGGTCCCCGCGATCCTCGGCCGCCGCTGGCGGATGCTCGGGATCGCCGTGGCGGTGCCGATCGGCGTGCTGCTCACCTCGCTCCTGTTCTACGCGGGCCCCTGGGCCGGATCGCCGCTCGGCCTCGGGGCTGCGTGGTTCGCCGGCACCGCGCTGAGCCCCGCGGACGCGGGGCGGGAGCCGGCCGTGGTCCGGGCCCTCTGGCACGCCCGGATCTGGCTGCCCGGCGCCCTGGCGGTCGGGTTCACGGCCTGGACCGCGCGCGTCCGGAAACCCGCCGCGATCCCGGCCCTGGGCGCGCTCTGGGTGGCGTGGGTGGGCACCGTGATGGCGGGCAGCTCCATGCCCCACCAGGCCATGGTGATCCTGCCCGCGCTGGGCTGGGTGCTGGGGTGGCCGCTCTCCGCACGGCGCTTCGGGCCGGCCCTGGCCGCGGTGGCCCTCCTCGCCGCGACGATGGCGTGGAGGCACGTCCTCGGGGAGCACTGGACGCGCTCCCTGCAGTGGCTGCCGGTCTGCTGGGCCGTCGTGCTCGGGTGCGCCGCGCGCGCAGCGGACGCGCTGATCCCGGCCGGGAAGCCGCGATGAAGGCCGCTCCGCCAGCGGGGGGGGTGCTCGCCTGGTGGCGCCGGGTGGTGCGGTACGCCCTGCGCGGCGGGCATCCCGACGGACCCGAGGAGGTACCTGCCTGGGCGCTCTGCGTGCCGTGGCGGATCTGGCGCCTGCCCAAGCGGCCCGACGGCCGCTCCTTCGAGGACGCCTACGCCGGCCGCCATCCGCGGATCGTCCGGTGGCTGTTCCCCTTCCGGCTGCTCTACCTCGCCTTCCTCTTCGCCTTCCCCCTGGTGGCGGTGATGCGCGGCCTGCCCGATCGCCGGGCGATCCGGCGGGCGCTGGCCCGTCCCGACCTGGTCCTCCCCTTCCCCCGCGCCCGGCCCGGGGACCGCGAGGTGGCGTGGTCCCGGCCCGACTACGCGATCGGGATGTTCTACGCCTGGGAGTACGCCCTCCATCGCCCGCCCCACCACACCCTCGACGACAAGCGCGCGTTCGCCGCCGCGTGCGCCAGGGTCGGCCTGCCCACCCCGCGCACCGTGGAGGTCGTGGAGGCGGTGGCCCGTGGCGGGCGGTGGATCGCCAAGGAGCGCCTCTCCGACCGGGGCGTAGGCGTGCACGACCTCTCCGCCGCCGAGCTGGCCGCCCGGCCGGACGCCGCGGACCTCGTGATCCAGGAGCGCCTCCGCAACCACCGGGGCCTCCTCGGGCTCCTTCCACCCGACGCGCCACTCTCCACCCTGAGGGTGGTGACCACCTTGAGGGAGCCCGGCCGCCCGCCGCGGGTGACCCGCCTCGCGTTCCGCGCCGGGCGCGCGGGCCACCTCACCGACAACGCGGCGGGCGGGGGCCTCTGGGCGCCGGTGGATCCCACCACCGGTCGAGCGGGCCCCGCCCTCACCCGCGCCACGTTCCTCGAGCGGCGGGACGGGCGACCCGTGCGCACGACCGTCCACCCCGACACCGGCCGTCCGTTCGCCGGCCTCCGGATCCCGCGCCTCGCCGAGGCCCGCGACCTGGCGGTCCGCGCCCACGCCCTCCTCGCGCCCGAGGCCGTCTCGCTGGGCTGGGACGTGGCGCTCACCGACCGCGGGCCCGTCCTCCTGGAGGTCAACCTGTGGGCCGCCTCCTACGACGACACCCCGTCCGACGACGCGTTCCGTCCGGTCTGCGAGCGGATCGTCGAGCGGATCCGCCGCCTCACGGGTCCGCCGGAACCCCCGCGGGCGGCGTGACCGGGCCGGCGGCCACCCCGCTCCAGGGGATCACCTCGACCGGCCCGATCGATGCGAGCGGCGCGGCGAGGTCGGCCGCGGTAGCCACCACGACCACCACGTGCCGATCCACCCCGAGGCGCTCCGCCAGCGCCCGATCCACCTCGGCCCGCGCCGTGTGCGCGAGCCGCTCGACGTCCGCGAGCGCGTCCTGGCCCGTGAGCACCCGGGTCACGGCGAGGCTCACCCGCCGGTCCACGGTCTCCTGGAGGAACGGCGCCCCCTGGACCAGGATGCTGCGGGCCTGCTCGCACTCGGCGTCGGTCACACCCTCGCGCCGGGCGGCGTCCACCATCTCCAGCACGAGCCGGATGGCCTCGACCGTGTGCCCGGCGTCGGGGGAGATCCACCAGCGCCAGGCGCCGCCGGCCCGTCGGGGGCCGTCCCAGGCGTAGGCCCCGTAGGACCAGCCCCGCGCCTCGCGCACCTCCTTCATGAGCCGACCCGAGAACGACCCGCCGCCCAGCACATCGGTGCCCAGCCGCAGGGGGAGGCGCCAGGGATCGCGCCAGGCGCTGCCGGGGAGGCCGCCCATGACCTGGGCCTGGGTGCGTTCGGGCTTGTCCACCAGGACCACGCGGACGCCCGGCGGGAGGGCCGGACGGGGCACCGCGGGCGGGGGGGCGGGCCGTCCCCGGAGGCCGGCGAGGAGGTGCCGCACGCGGGCCTCGATCCCGGCGCCGAATGCCCCGGAGACGCCGACCACGGCGCCCTCGGCCCTCAGGTGCCGGGCGTGGAAGGCCGCACAGTCGGCGGCGCGGATGGCCCGGACGCTCGCCTCGGTGCCGTCGGGACCGGCGGCGTACGGGTGGTCCGGGCCGAAGAGGGCGGCGTCGAAGGCCGTGCTCACCAGGTCGGCGTCGTCCTCCCGGAGCGCTCGGAAGCCGTCCAGGGCCTCGTCGCGCAGGCGGTCGATCTCGTCCTCTCGGAAGGCGGGCGTGGCGAACGCCTCGGCCAGGAGGTCGCAGAACGCGGGGAAGGCGTCGGCGGGGCAGGACGCGTGGAATCCGATGGTGTCGGAGTCGGTGCCCGCCCCCAGTTGGGCGCCCAGACCCTCCAGGGTCTCCTCGAAGACCTCGCGGGAGCGCGCGAGGGTCCCACGCAGGACGGCGTGCGCCACGAAGGACGCGAGCCCCGCCCGGTCCCTCGGATCGGCCGCGGAGCCCACGGGGAAGGCGAGGCGCAGGTGCACCACGGGCAGGGCGTCGTCCCAGCCCTGCACGAGGGTGGCCTTCGCGAGGGGCGCCACGACGACCTGGCCGCGGGCGAGCCCGGGTCGGCGCACGCGGCGGCCGGGCGCGGGCATCCGATCGCCGGTGCGGGGGACCGGCCGGAG
>JBFYZZ010000103.1:0-3366 GCA_041309225.1 Deltaproteobacteria bacterium
GCCACCGCGCGGGCGTCGGCGAGGCGCGCCGCCTCGCCCCGCTCCTCGGCGTGGGTCACCACGGTGACGCCGCCCCCTCCGGGCGGCCGGCCCGCCTCCACGGGCTGGTACGGGGCCTCCCAGGGCGGCCGGGTGGGTGAGGGTGATCCGAGGATTGGCTGAAAAACGGCGTTGAACCACTCGATCAGGGCCGGATCGCTCCGGAAGTTGTGCGGAAGCACGACCGCGGGCGATCCGAGCGCCCCGAAACCCGCCTCCACCGCTGAGAAGACGGTGACGTCGCCGCCGCGGAACCCGTAGATGGCCTGCTGCGGATCGCCGACGAGGAAGATGCCGCCCCGGAGGCGGCCGCCGGGGCGTCCCACCGCCTCCACGATGGACCACTGAACGGCGTCGGTGTCCTGGAACTCGTCCACCATGACGTGCCGGTGCCGATCCCGGAGGCGGGCGAGGAAGGCCGGCTCCGCTGCCACCGCGGCCGCCACGTGGGCCTGGAGGGCCGAGAAGTCGAGGGCCCTGCGGGCCTCCAGGGCGGCCTCGTAGCGGGCGGCTGCGTCGCCAAGGGCGCGCCCCAGGGCCGCGAGGACCGGCAGCAGCGCGCGGTCGAGGCCGTTGGGGAGGGTGCGGCACTCCCCGACCCAGCCCGCCACCTCGGCCGCGGCCGGGGCCAGGGCGGCGAGCGCCGCCTTCGCGCCGGCGT
The DNA here is from genome assembly GCA_041309225.1 of Deltaproteobacteria bacterium. Taxonomy (GTDB): domain Bacteria; phylum Myxococcota_A; class UBA796; order UBA796; family JAFGLY01; genus JAFGLY01. Next base: position 701 of record JBFYZZ010000103.1, read on the forward strand.
ACGCGCCGGTGGGCCACGCGGCCTTGAGGCCCAGCACGGAGGCGTGGGTGAGGGTGCGGGGGACGCCGCCGCCGGTGTCGAGGAGGGCGACCGCCTCGTGCAGCCGATCGTATCGGTCGAGCGGATCGGCCGGCGGGGCGCGGGTGCGGGCCGCGAGATCCGCGAGCCGATCCCGGAAGGGCGTGCGGGGGCCCGGGCCGGTGGCTGCCAGGACGGCGTCGAGCAGGGGGAGGACGCGGGCCCCGAGGCGGCGGTCGAGCTCGGCCGGAAGGACCGCGGCACGGGCGAGGAAGGCGTCGAGCGATCCGAGGCCTGCTGCGTGGCGCGCGAGGCCCGGCAGGAGGGTGCCGCGCTCGCCTAGCAGGCGCGTGAGCGCGACCCGCAGCGCGGGGAGGCCGCCGAGCGCGTCGAGCAGGAGCCCGAGGTCGGGGCCGCCGGCGTCGAGCAGGGCCGCGACACAGGCGTCCGTGACCTCCTCGCGGAGCGGCATCGCCTCGTCCTCGTCGAGCACGTCGAAGGCCGGGGGAGCGCCGGTCTCGGCGGGGAACTCCCGGAGCAGGCGGGCGCAGAATCCGTGGAACGTGGAGATCCGTGCGGCGTCGATGTGGTCGAGGAGGTGGTGGAGCGAGGCGACGAAGGGGGGGAACGCCGTGGCGTCCAGGCCGGCCGGAGGGACGGGGAGGGCGTCGAGCGCGCGGACCAGGTCCCGCAGCCGGGCCTGGCAGCGATCCGCCATCTCCCGGGCGGCCTTCTCGGTGAAGGTGAGGACGAGCACCCGATCGAGGTCGGGGGCCGGGAAGGCGGGATCGTCCAGGGCGGCGTCCCAGGCGAGGCCCACGAGGAGGCGCAGGTAGCGGGCCGAGAGGGTGGCGGTCTTGCCCGAGCCCGCCCCGGCCCGCACCAGGATCTCGCGATCCACCGCACAGGCCTCGGCCTGGGCGGCTGTGAGCCCCATCCGCACCGGATCGAGGTCCGGCCGGCCCTCGCGCACCACGAGCCATGCCGCGCTCATGCGGGGCCTCCCGGATCGCGGGGGCGCTCGAGATCGCCGCCGGCCTCGGCCACGGCGGCGTTGCGGGGCTCGTCGAGGCGGCAGATGCGGCGGCAGTCGCAGGACCGGCAACCGGCGTCCTCGCGACCGGCCAGGGTGGTGTGGAAGACCCCCCGCGCCCACCGGCCGACCGCGGCCGCGGCGTGTGCGAGGAGCGCCGGGCCGACGGCTCGGTCCACCACCCGGGCCCGGCCGGCCAGCGGGGACACCAGCGCAGGATCGCCGTACCACCCCGCGAAGGACGCGCCCCGCCCGCCGCCCACGCGCTCGTAGGCGGCCGCGACGCGCGCTGCGCCCAGGCGCTCGGCCATGGCCTCGGCGTAGATCACCGGCTGGAGCACGAGCCCCCGCTCGACGCGGTCCGCCGGGGGCGCGGCGCCGGTCTTGTAGTCGATCACCAGGAGGTCGCCCGCGGCGGTGCGGTCCACGCGGTCCACCTTGCCCGAGAGGCGGATCGGGCCGAGCGCGAAGTCGCGAAAGCCCCGCTCCGTGGCCTCGGGCCGGGCGCCCCAGGCGCGGATCGCCTCGGCGTCGAGCCAGGCCCGGAGCAGGCCCGCCGGCCGGCCGTCCCCGAGCCCGGAAGACCATGCGTCGAGCCGGTGGGCCAGGAGGGTCGGGTGACCCAGCCCCTCATCGGCCACGGCGCGGGCCTCCTCGGCGAGGATGCGGCCGAGCCGGGCCGCAGCGGCCTCGAGCGCCGCGCCTTCGAGCCCCTCGATCCCGGAGGGCCGGGTCTCCTCCAGGAAGCGCTCCAGGACGCGGTGGAGCAGGCGCCCGCGGTGGGTGGCGGGGAGGTCCGGATCCCAGGTGTCGAGGGGCGCGAGGCCCAGCACCTCGGTCCAGAGCGCGCGTGCCGGGCAGCGGAGGAAGGTCTCGAGGGCGGTGACCCGCAGGGGATCGGGCAGCGACGGGGGGCGGGGGAGGCAACCGTCCCACGGGCCGAAACGCGTGGTGTCGGCTCGCGAGGCGGCAGCCTCGGCCTGGCGGCCGGCCAGGCCGACCAGTTCCCCGGGAAGCACCGCGCGCCAGCGCCCATCGCCGGCCGCGAGGCGGTGGAGGTCCGTCCACGAGGCCGGGGCGACCGCCGGGGGAGGCTCCACCACGCGGTCCATCACGGTGCCGTCGCCGAGCGGGAGGGCCAGCCAGTCGGCCAGGGCCGGGGCCGGGGGAGCGGGCCGGCTGCCCTCGGTGGCCGGCCAGGAGAGCACCACGCGCGGTCCACCGGGCACCGTGGCCTCCTGGAGCAGGCGAGCGAGGAGGTGCCGGGCCGTGGTGGGGGGATCGAGGGGCGAGAGCCGCGCGGCCACGGCGCGCGGCAGGAGGCAGGAGTCGGCGTCGGGTGCCGGGAACGCGCCCCGGACGAGCCCGCCCAGCCAGAGGTGGTCGGGCCGTGCGCCCGCCAGGTCGCGGACCCCCAGGACGCGGACGCGATCCGCGGCCGGCGCCGTGGGCTGCCAGGTGGCCTCGGCCACGGCCGCCTCGAGCCGATCCACCAGCTCCGCCGCAGGCCAGCGGTCGGGCCGGACGATGGCCCAGGCCCGCTCGAGATCGTCGAGCAGCCGATGGAAGGCCCCCCAGGCGGCGAGGCCGTCGGCCGCGGCGGCGTCGGCGTGCG
>JBFYZZ010000104.1:0-31009 GCA_041309225.1 Deltaproteobacteria bacterium
GGGCCGCCGCAGGGCCCGCCCGGGCGGCGAGCCAGTCGGCGGCCGCGAGCGGGGGGAGCCAGGCCGGCACCGGCCATCCGCGCTGCCGCACCCACCGGCGGGCCCGGCGCCAGGTCCGGTCCACCTCGCCCTCCGGGAGGGGGGCGCGCGGGCCCTCGCCCGCGACGAAGCGGACGGCGGCTCGCAGCCCGAGGAGGAGCCCCGCCACGAGCGGGACGGTCGCGGCCAGGGCGAGGAGCCCGGGGAGCGTGCTGCTCAGGCCCCCGGACGGCGTCACGGACGCGCGGAGGGCCGCGCCCGCCCGATCGAAGGCCCGCTGCTGGTCGCCGGCGTCGAAGTCCAGGACGCCCGAGGTCCAGCCGGCCCGTGCCCAGTCCACCGCGGCCGCCGCGGCACCCGCCCGGTCGGGGGTCGCGGCGGTGGGCGTGCCGTCCACCGGGACCCAGCGCCCGCCGCCGAGATCCACCTCGGCCCACGCATGGGCGTCGGCGTGCCGCACCTCCCACCACCCGGCCAGCGGATTCCAACGGCCGCCCCGGAACCCGAGCACCAGCCGGGCGGGGACCCCCTCGGAGCGGAGCAGCAGCACCAGGCCCGTGGCGAACAGTTCGCAGTGGCCACGGTGGGCGTGCAGGAGGAAGGTCTCGACGGCGTGTTCGGGGAGGGGGGCCTCGGGTACGGGGGTCCAGGTGCACGTCGCCCGCAGCCACGCGGCCGCGCCCTCCGCCCGGCCGCGCCGATCACCCCCCTCCCCCACCACGGTGCGCGCGAGCGCCCGCACCGCCGGGTCGAGGCCGGCGGGCAGCGCGAGGTGGACATCGGTCGCGGGATCCCCGGCCGGGCCCTCCTCGGGGGGCCCGCTCCAGGCCGTGTAGGCGAGGCGGCGTGGGGCCTCGGCCCAGGTCCACGCGCCCGACCCGTCCCACCGGAGCGGGCCGGCGTCAGCAGCCACGCCGAGGGCCCGGTGGACCACGGGAAGGACGGTCGGTACCAGCGGCTCCAGGAGGACGCGTTGCACCTGGGGACCCCGCACCGGCACGGGCGGCGCGGGCGCCGGGGCAGGGCCGACGCGGCGCCAGGTGCGGCCGTCGAACGCATCGAGCGCGAGGGCCCGGAAGAGGAAGGGCCCCGGAAGCGGATCCCCGCCGGCGTCCTCGACCCGGACCCGGAACACCGGGGAGGGATCCGCGAGGGTGTCGCCGAGCGCCCCCATGGTCACCACGTCGTCGAGTCCGGAGAGGCGGACGAGGCGCACGGGCACGTCGGCGGCCTGGCCCGGGCGGCGGGGGAGCGCCGGGAACAGGACGAGCGCGAGGCAGGGCACGGCCAGCGCCAGCAGCGACGCGGTGGCCAGGGTCCGGGTTCGGATCAGGGGCGCCGGCCGCGTGCCCGGACCGGCAAGGGTGGCCGCCAGGAGGCCTGCGGCTCCGCTGGCGATCAGGACACCCAGGCAGGCACCCACGACCGGTTCGGCCGCCCCGGCGGCTCCCAGGCACCCCACGATCACCGCGGCCAGAATCGAGCGCCGGTCCCCGGCGGCACCCCGGCCGGTGGCCATCTGGTGCAGGAGCAGCGCCACGGCGGCGCCCGCCGCCACGCTCCGCCCCTCGAGGCCGACCACCAGGGCGAGGGTGGCCACCAGGGCGGCGAGCAGCGGCAGGCCGGCGACGATCGGGGAGCGACCCCCCGCCGGACGCCACGCACCAGCCAGGGCAGCCGGGACCAGCAGGAGGGCACCGCCGATCCCCAACGTGGAACCTGGCGGATCGAGGGGGATGAGGGTCCCGCAGGCCGCCAGGCCGGCCAGCACCGCCGCCCCGCGGGACAGGCGGGCGAGGCGCCGCCCGTCGGCCTGGGCCCGGCCCTCGGGCACGGGCTCGAGCATCCGCAGGGTCATCGCGCGCTCCGGGGCGTGTTCGCCGGACCCTCGGCCGAGGGTCGCCGGGGCTGCAGGGCGAGCGCGACGAGGAGGCGACGCCGGTGGACGTCGCCGCGGGCCGCGGGCCATGCGCGCCGGCCCACGCGCAGTCCCACCGAGCGACCCAACCGGGTGTGGTGGACCACCTGGCCGCAGGCGTCGCTCAACGCGTCCTCCCACGCCTCGGGGTCGGACAGGTCGGGCACCTCCACCACCACCACCTCGTCCGCCTCGCCCCCCCTCAGGGCCAGCATGGGCCGGCCGATGCGCGCGGAGGTGGGCCAGTGCACGCGCGAGAGCGGATCGCCCGGTTGCCAGGTGCGGAGGCCGAGGAGATCGTCGGTGCCGCCCTGCCGGCGATCGTCGGGCCTGGGTACGCCCCCGGCCAGGCGCACGGCACTCGCCGGGGCGGTCACCCCCACGGCGGGGTAGACGACCAACGTGGCCGGCCGGGGCAGGTCCAAGCGGTGCTCCAGCAGGCCGAACGGAAACGAGCTCGAAAGCCGGATCCATGGCAGACGCGCCTCCCCGCGGTCGACGAAGCTCCAGGTGGCCGGGCAGGCCATGGCCGTCCCGGCGGGCAGGAGGGCCGAGGCCGTGTGGGCAGCGCCCCCCGCGTCTGCCACCTGCACGCCCAGGGCTGGCAGGGCCCGGCGCCGGTTCTCCACCACGAGGGTGCCCCCGGCGCCCCGACCGGCGTGGGCCTCGTACGGAAGGCGACGGGAGGCGGTGACGTTCCGCAGGTTCCAGGCGCCCGCGACGGCGTCCACGATGAGGAGGGCCACCATGGCGCCGAGCAGGAGGAAGAGCCGGTTGTTCCCCGTGTGGACCGCCACCGTGGCCGTACCGGTCGCCAGCCCGAGCAGGGCGAGGCCCGCACCGGTGATCCGCACCGCGCGCCGCGGGGTTCCGGCCCCTGGCGCGTCGGGCGCCGCCGGAGCCTCGGGAGCGGGCGGGGGCTCCCTCACGCCGGTGCCGACACCTCCCAGAGGATCTCCCGGAGCGCACGCGTGGCGCCGTCCCCGGTGCCATCGTCGGCGCGGACCAGCACGCGGTGCGCCCAGACGGCCAGCACGAGCTCCTGGAGATCCTCGGGGAGGACGTAGTCCCGGCCGCGCACGAGGGCGAGCGCACGGGCCGCCCCAAGCAGCGACTCGGCCCCGCGCGTGGACACCCCGCGCAGGAGCCGGTCGTCGTGACGGGTACGGTCCACCAGGGCCAGGAGGTAGTCCTCCACCTCGTCGTGCACGCGTACGCTCCGGGCGACCCCCACGAGCGCCGTCACCTCCTCGGGTGTGAGAACGGGCTCGAGGCGGGCCTCGGCCAGCCCGCCCGACCGGAGGATGGCCCGCTCCGCCTCCCGGGCGGGGTAGCCCATGGACAGGCGGAGCAGGAAGCGATCGAGTTGGGAGTCGGGGAGCGGAAATGTGCCGTGGAGGTCGAAGGGGTTCTGGGTGGCCATGACCACGAAGGGGTGTGGCAGCGGCCGGGTCTCGCCGTCCACCGTGACCGAGCGCTCGGCCATGGACTCCATGAGTGCGGACTGGGTGCGCGGCGAGCAGCGGTTGAGCTCGTCGGCCAGCACCACGTGGGCGAAGAGCGGTCCGGGCCGGAACCGGAACTCGCCGGTGCGGGGATCGAGCACGTTCACGCCGAGGAGATCGGCTGGAAGCAGGTCGCTCGTGCACTGGATCCGCCGGAACGTGCCCCCCAGGGCCCGGGCCAGGGTGGAGGCGAGGGTGGTCTTGCCCACGCCGGGGATGTCCTCCACGAGGAGGTGACCCCCCGCGAGCACCCCCACGAGGGCCAGCTCCACCACCTCGTCCTTGCCGCGGACCACCCGCCGGACGGCCTCCAGGACGGCTGCGACGCGCTCCCGCGGATCCGCCGGGTCAGAGGTTCTCGCCATGTCCCAGGTACGTGCCCTGCACGGTGGTGGTGTAGGTGCAGTCCTTGGGGTACCCCAGCTCCTCGGAAGCCTGGAGGATGGTGAAGACCTCGGTGCCGATCCAATCCACGTCGGCGTCGAGATCGCAGGAGGATCCGCCCTGCCGGAGCGTGGCCTCGCCCTCCAGGATCCACTGGACCCAGAACTGGTCGTCGGGACCGCGGCGCTCGCCCACGAGGAAGGACTCGTAGGTGAGGCGACAGCCGGAGATCGTGCCCGTGGCGAACGTCTGGTCGCCGATCTTGAGATCGGTGGCGCCCCCGTCGAAGTACAGCGAGTAGACGTAGGACTCCTGCCACTCCTGGAGCGGGGGCGGGTTGCAGAGATCCTCGACCGTCGAGGCTTCGACCTCCCAGTGGTAACCTTCCGGATCGAGACCTTCGTCGCCGCAGGCGACGATCGTGAGGGCGAGGAGGACGGGGAGACGACGCATGGTGCCTCCGACGGCTGGGTCGGTCGCCCCCCATCCTATCCGGGAATGCGTGCACGGTCCTGCCGGTGCCCCGAGGCGGGGTGCGTCGCGTTGACAGGGCTCCCTACCGGGATACTTCGCCGGACCCTCTCCGGGGACGCCCGGACCCCGCCGCGCACGCATCGGGCGGCCTGCGGTGGGAACGCGTGGACGCGACGGCACCCACACCGAGGTCAACGTGGCCGACACCAGCACGCCCCCCTTCGTCGCACGCGAATCGGACCTCCGGACCCTCCAGGCCCACGTCGACGCCGCTCGGGGTGGGGACGGCCGCTTCGTCGTCCTCGAGACCGCCTTCGGCGGTGGGCACCGGGCGCTGACCGGCGAGCTGTTCCGCGTGCTCTCGAGCGACGCCGACGACCTCCTCCTCTGGCGTGTCGCCTTCACGGAGGAGGAGGACGGCCTCCGCGCGCTCCTGCGCATGTACGCCACGCTCTTCGGCCTCCTCCACCGCACGCCGCTGCAGAGGACGCGCGTGGAGATGGTCCTGAACGCCCAGATGCCCCAGCACCCCAAGCGGGTGCAGACCTGGTTCCAGTCCTTCATCGACGGCCTCCACCGCGGGCCCAAGCCCGGGGAGGAGACGTTCCAGGTGGGCCTGCCGAGGGACAACCCGCTGCTCGGCCTGGTCGAGATCCTCCACGGGATCGCCTCCAAGGTGCCCGTGTTCCTCGAAATCCAGAATGTGGCGGCCTGCCAGAGCCTCGCCATCTACGCCTTCCTCGAGGCCCTCCTGGACGTCACCCGGGGCCACGGCCGACTGCTCGTCGTGCTTCACACCGAACCCACCGACACGGTGGGGCGCGCGTGGATGCCCGGCCCCTGGAGCGACTTCCTGGAGCGCCGTGCGACCGACCTGCACCGCGTCGTCCTCACCCCGTGGGGGGAGGAGGAGGTGCGGGCCTTCACCGCGTCCCGCGGCGTGGAAGTCGACGCGGCCGCACTGGTGGGCGCGACGGGCGGACGGCCCGGATTCGTGGCCGAGGTCCTCGACTTCCTCCAGGCCGAGAATCGCATCGGCGAGATCCGGCCCGGGGTCACGCTCGCCTCCCTCACCCCCACCGCGGCCGACGAGGACGAGATCGAGGCCGAGGCCGAGGCGGCGCCCGAGGCCGAGGCCGGGGGCGCTCCCCGGCGCCGCAAGGCCGTGCTCGCGGACGTCCCGGCCGTGCAGCACGCCGCTGCCCTGCTCGGCCACCTGTTCCCGTCCAACGTGCTCGCGGACATCCTCGGCCTCGAGCGCGACTCCGTGGACGACGTGCTCGACGCCTGCGGCGACCTCTTCGCCGAGCAGCAGTTCTCGGACCAGCTCCAGTCCTGGCTCTACACCTTCAAGCGCCCGTTCTTCCGCTTCGGGGTGCTCGAGGCCCACCAGGCGCCCGAGGACCGGGAGCGGGCGCTCCGGGTGGCGGCCTTCATGGAGCGCTTCCTCGCACCGCGGTCGCTCGAGTTCCTGGGCCGCACCGCCAGGACGTACGCGGAGGCCGGAGAGACCCGCCGGGCCTCGCTCATCCGCAACCTCGCGCTCTCCACCGACCGCCCCGAGGTCTGGGGCATGACACACGAACTCGTCGCCAACTACGACGAGGTCCCGTGGTCCGACAACCTGCGCAAGACGGTCTTCATGAACCTGCTCGACCGCCTCGTCCAGGGCGGGAGCGTGGAGGTGGCCGAGCGCCTGTTCAGTGAGACCATGCAGTGGGCCACGGACAAGGGCGACCGGGCCCTGGAGTCATGGGTTCTCTTCGCGGGCAGTCGCCTCGACTACCGCCGGCAGGACCTCTACCGGGCACGCGATCGCGCCCGGGACGCCCTCACGATCGCCGAGGCCGGCGAGGACCGGTTCCGCGCCGCCGAGATCCACAACCACCTCGCCATGATCGAGCTGTCCGACGGCAATCCCAACGCCGCCCTGGAGCAGGTCGGGATCGCCCTCGACCGCTCGGACGCCCCCCCCATCCAGGCCCACGCGGCGTTCGTGCGCGGCCTCGTCGCGCGCCGGGACCGCAAGTTCCCGGAGGCCGTCGAGCACTTCCGGAAGGCCAACGAGGTCGCGGGCGGTGCGGGGCTCGGGCCGCTGGCGCTGGAGGCGGCCGTGTCGCTGGGCGAGGCCCTGCTGGGCTCGCGGCAGACCGCGCAGGCCACCGACGTGCTCACCCGCAGCGTGCAGATCGCCCAGGCCCTGCAGAACCCGATGCGCGAGCGCGCGGCGGTGGCGCTGCTGGCCCAGGCCCAGGCCGCCCAGGACCTGAAGGAGGCGGCGCTCCAGAGCGCCCGCCGCACGCTCGAGCTCACCGAGTCTTTGGGGCTCAAGCAGTTCGTGCCGGTCGACACCTACAACCTCGGCCTGTTCACGCTGGTGGCCGGCAACGCCACCGAGGCCGTGGCCCTCTTCCGCCGCGCCCGCGACGGCGTGAATCCCAACGACCAGGTCCTGGTCCGGGAGCTGAACTTCAACCTCGGCAACGCGCTGCGCTCCGTGGGCGACACCGCCGAGGCCCGAAAGGCCCTGGAGGTCGCCCTCGACCTCGCGCTCAAGACCCGCGACGTCCCCAAGGGGCTGCGCATCCGCGAGACGCTGGCCGACCTCTCGCTGGCGGCCGGCGATCGGGACGCCGCCCGCGCCATGCTCGGGGCAGCCCTCGCCGAGGCCGAGGCGGCCGAACTGCGCGAGGATCGGAAGAACCTGAAGCGGAAGATCGAGGGGCTCGGGTAGGGGCCCTACGCCCGGCGTCCCCGGATCCGCGCCACCTTCTTCCCGCACCAGACGAGCACCGTGCCGTCGGGGTCGAGGGCCCCGGGATCCAGGACCGCCGCGGGGTCGGTCACCCTCGTGCCGGCCACGCGCACCGCCCCGCCCTGGATCGACCGGCGTGCATCCGAGCGCGACGTGCAGAGGCCCGCCGCCGGCAGGAGCGCGAACAGCGACTGGGGGAGCGTCGCCTCGACCGTCGGAATCTCCCCGGTGGCCGTCCCGCCCGCGAACGCGGCCCGGGCACCGGCCAGGGCGCGGTCGGCGGCCTCCTGGCCGTGGACGATGGTGGTGACCTCGTGGGCAAGGCGCTCCTTGGCGCGGTTGAGCGCCGCTCCGCGCATCGCCGTGAGCGCGTCCACCTCCGGCACGGGGAGGAACGTGAAGAGCAGGAGGAAGCGGCGCACGTCGGCGTCCGGGACGTTGCGCCAGTACTGGAAGAACTCGAAGGGGGGGGTGAGGGCCGCATCGAGCCAGACGGCGCCCGAGGCGGTCTTGCCCATCTTCTCCCCCGAGGACAGGACCACGAGCGGCGTGGTGAGCCCCCACGTCTCGACCTGCTCGACCCGCCGGATGAGGTCCACGCCGGCCACGATGTTGCCCCACTGGTCGCTGCCGCCCAACTGGAGGCGGCACCCGTGCCGCCGGTACAGCTCCAGGAAGTCGTACGCCTGCAGGACCTGGTAGTTGAACTCGAGGAAGGACAGGCCCTTCTCGAGCCGGATCCGGTAGGACTCAGCAGCCAGCATCCGGTTCACGGAGAAGTGCCGGCCCACCTCCCTCAGGAACCCGATGTAGGGGAGGGGGAGGAGCCAGGAGGCGTTGTCCTCGAGGAGGCCGAGCGGGCCCTCCAGGCCGACGAACCGGCCGATCTGGGAGGCGATCCCGGCGGCGTTGACCGCGAGCTCCTCCTCGCCGAGCAGGCGCCGCAACTCCGTCTTCCCGGAGGGATCGCCCACGCGGGCCGTCCCGCTGCCCACGAGGGCGACGATCCGGTGGCCTGCCCGCTGGAGGTGGGCCATCACCATGAGCTGGACGAGGCTGCCGACGTGGAGCGAGGCCGCGGTGGGATCGAATCCGATGTAGGCCGTGGCCGGCCGGGCGGCGAGCAGTGCGCGGACGCCGTCCTCGTCGGTGCAGTTCTCGACGAAGCCGCGGATCGTGAGGGTGTCGAGCAGGTCCATGGGCGCTCCCCGGCGGGCGGCCTGCACCTATGGCCCGTCCCGGGGCGGGGCAAGCGCTCCGGGCGGCCGGTCGCTACCGTGCCGAGAGGCTACCGCCAGTAGGCCTGGACCCCGAGGTAGCCGATCGCACCGGTGTAGTAGGCATCCCCCTGCTCGGGGAGCCAGACGTCGGCCCGGAGGCCCAGGTCGAGGCCCACGTTGCGGGCCAGGGGGTAGAGGAGCCCGCCCTGGAGCTGGATGTCCGTGGGGGCGTGCTCGACGCCGCTGATGATGCCCAGGGCGCCCACGTAGACCCACGACGGCTTGAGGTCGATGTGGTACCGGACGCCGGCGCCAGCGCCCCAGGTGGCCTCCTCGTTGTAGGCGAGGTCCACCTGCCCGAGGATCTCGAACCGGTCGGACACGAAGTACCCGGCGTCCGGGCTCAGGGCGAGCCAGAAGTCCGTGGTGTCGCCGACCTTGGAGAAGCTGATCGTGCCGCTTCCACCGAGCTGCCAGGTGCCCTGCTCCATGGACAGCGCCCGCTCGTGCTGCGGCTTGTCCCTGTCGGGGTTGCGCTCGCGTTGGCGCTTCTTCGCGTCGGCCACGCCGGGGACGAGCAGGCCGGCGAGGACCAGGACCAGGAGGGTGCGCTTCATGAGGGTCTCTCCGCGGTGAGGGGACGGCCCGGACGGGACCGGGCCCGTCTGGGGTAACACGCCCCGCACCCCAGGCTGTCGCGGCTATGCGTCCGTCGCCGGCCCGCCCGTCTCGAACGCGAGGATCTCCCCGATCTCCCGCACGGCGAGGGGCATGCGGACCTCCAGATCGGTCTCCTGGGCGGTCACGACCGGCACGTCGTGGGGCCGGTTGTGGTGGCCGGGGGGGCGGCCGAGGGCCGTGCGGGCCGACACGAACGCCCGGTGCGCCCCCAGGCGGGCCGAGGCGCGCACGATCCCCACGGACACGGCCCGGGCAACGGTGGCGCGGATCACCGCGATCAGGGCGGGATCCCGATCGAGCATCACGCTGTTCCGACCGGCGGCCGCCGCCGCGAGGCCGGTGGTGCCGGTGCCCGCGAAGGGATCCAGCACGGTGTCTCCGTAGCAGGAGTGCATGAGGACGAGCCGCCAGGGAAGGTCGAAGGGGAACGCCGCCGATCGCCGGCCGCCGGCGACCGGGGCCTGGGGGGCGCCGCGCAGGTCCGTCCAGACGTCGCTGTAGAGGGTGTTGCGCTCCTCCCAGAACACCGCGCTCGCCCGCCGGTTGGCGCGGGCCTCCGGAGTGGGGAACGGTCGGGGATCCCCCTTGCGGAGGATCAGGACGTACTCGTGCTCGTAGGTCGCGTAGGCGCCCGCCGGGAGCATGCCCGATCCGAGGAACCGGGTCGGCGCGTTGGTGGGCTTGCGCCAGAGCACGTCGGGCAGGGGTGTGAAGCCGGCAGCCGCCGCACCCTGGAGGATCCGGACGTGGTTGTGCCAGATCCGGAAGGTCCCGGCGAGGGTGCGGGTGGCGTCACCCACGTTCACGCACAGGAGGCCCCCCGGGACGAGCACCCGTGCGCAGGCGGCCCAGGTCGGGTCGAGCTGCCGGTGCATGGACTCGAAGGCCGCGACCCCGTCGCCCCTCGCCAGGCACGGGCCGATGGTGGGGTCCAGCGCCGAGAAGAGGCCGTCCCACATCCCGATCATGGGGTAGGGCGGGGAGGTCACCACGAGGTGGACCGAAGCGTCGGGCACGCCGTCCAGCGTGCGGGCGTCGCCATGGATCACGCAGTGGGTCGTCTCCATGCCGGCGGGCCTATCCCGGCACGGCCGCGCCACCCCGGTCGCTACCCCTCCCGCTCGAACACCGCGGCCGCGCCCATGCCGCCCCCGATGCACATGGAGACCACGCCCCACCGCACCCTGCGCCGCCGCATCTCGTGGAGCAGGGTGGCGGTGAGCTTGGCCCCGGTGCACCCCAGGGGATGGCCCAGCGCGATGGCGCCGCCGTTCACGTTCACGCGGGCCGGGTCGAGGCCGAGCTCCCGCACGCAGTAGAGCGCCTGGGAGGCGAATGCCTCGTTGATCTCGAAGATCTCCACGTCCTCGAGGCGGATGCCCGCCTTCTCGACGGCCTTGGGGATGGCGTACCGAGGGCCCACACCCATGATCTCGGGGTCCACACCCACGACCGCATAGGACCGGAGCACCGCCAGCACGGGCAGGCCGAGCGCCGCCGCCCGCTCCCGCGCCATGACGAGCGTGGCCGCGGCGCCGTCGGAGGTCTGGGACGAGTTGCCGGCGGTGGAGGCGCCGTTCGCCGCGAACACGGGCTTGAGCTTCGCGAGCCCCTCCAGGGTGGAGGCCCGAGGACCCTCGTCGGTGTCCACCGTCTTCGTGGTCCACTTCCCGTCCTGCCAGACGCGAGCCTGGATCGGGACGATCTCGTCGAGGAAACGCCCCTCGGCGATGGCCGCGAGCGCCTTCTCGTTGGAGGCCAGGGCGAAGGCGTCCTGGTCGGCCCGGGCGACCCCGAAGCGCGTCGTCACGTTCTCGGAGGTGATGCCCATGGGGGCGAACACCCCGGGGCTGTCCGCCATCACGTCGGGATTGGGTGAGGGTCGCTGGCCCCCCATGGGGATCAGGCTCATGGACTCGACCCCCCCGGTGATGGCGACATCGATCCAGCCCGCCTCGATGGCCGCCGCGGCCTGGGCCAGCGACTGCAGGCCCGACGAGCAGAAGCGGTTGACGGTCATGGCGGGCACGGACGGGGGCAGTCCCGCCACGAGGGCCGCGGTGCGGGCCACGTTGAGGCCCTGCTCGGCCTCGGGGAAGGCGCAGCCGATCACCACGTCGTCCACCTGGGCCGGGTCCAGGCCCGGAACCTTCGCGAGGAGGCCCCGGAGGGCGGCGACGAGCAGATCGTCGGGCCGGGTGTCCTTCAGGGACCCCCTCCCGGCCTTCGTGACAGCGGTGCGGACGGCGGCGACGACGACGACGTCGCGGGGATGCTGACTCATGGTGTCCTCCACGATCCGAAGGGGGAAGGGTCTAGTTGCGGAGCGGCTTGCCCGTCTGGAGCATGTGCTGCATGCGATCGAGCGTCTTCTGCTCGCCGCACAGCGACAGGAACGCCTCGCGTTCGAGCTCGAGGATCGCGTCCTCCTCCACCCAGCCGTTGGTGGGGATGTCGCCACCCGTCATGACGTGGGCGAGTTTCTTCCCGACCACGACGTCGTGGTCGGTGGCGTACCCGCCCTGGTTCATGGTGTAGAGGAACATCTCGATGGCGGCCCTGCCCGAGCGGCCGGGCAGCTTGAAGCGACGCTTCCGGGGAGGAAGGTACCCGGCCTGCGCGAGCCCGAGCACCACCTGCCTGGCGTCCCGTACGAGGGCGTCGGGGTCCAGCGAGAGGCGGTCGGTGGGCCTCAGGTAGCCCATGGCCCGGGCCTCCTCGGCCGACATGGAGACCCTGGCCAGCGCGATGTTCCGGTAGGCCTGCTGCACGAAGGGATTGGGATCGTACTCGGTGCCCTCGGGGACGTCGCCGAGGTAGCGGGCGAGCATCTCCTTGCACCCGCCTCCCGCTGGGATGACGCCCACGCCGGCCTCCACCTGGCCCATGTAGAGCTCGCCCGCCGCCTGAGTGGCGCTCGACTGCATCGCGATCTCGCATCCGCCACCGAGCGTGAGGCCCCACGGGGCCGTGACCACGGGCCGCCGGCTGTACTTGGCGCGCTGGCACACCACCTGGAGGCGCCGCACCATGTCCTCGAGCATGGCCCACTGCTTCATGGACGCGGCCATGAGCACCGCGAACAGGTTGGCGCCCGCCGAGAACGCGGTCCCGCCCTGGTTGGCCACCACGAGCCCGGTGTACCGGTCGGCGTCGAGGAGGTCGATGGCCTTCTCGTAGAGGGTGATGATCTCGGTGTCGATGGCGTTCATCTTGGCGTGGAAGGCCAGGTTCAGCACGCCATCGCCGAGGTAGAGGAGATCGGCGGACGCATTGGAGGCCACCACCTTCCTGGCGACCTTCACGTCCTTGAGGAAGAGCCAGCGCTCGGACACGGGGACGGGCTTCGCGGCAGGGGTGGCGGGATCCCAGTACGTCATCACGCCCGAGGGATCGCGCGCGTAGAACGTCGATCGGCCCGAGGCGAGCATGTCCTTCACCCAGGCCGGCACTCCCCGGCCCTCGTCCTCCATCCGCTTCACGCTCGCGGCCACGCCGATGGCGTCCCAGGTCTCGAAGGGGCCCAGGTCCCAGGCGAAGCCCCAGCGCATGCCCCGGTCGATGTTGACGATGTCGTCGGCGATCTCGGGGATCCGCCCGGCGGTGTAGACGAGCGTGTCGGCCGTGCAGGCCCAGGCGAGCTTCGCCCCGGGATCGCTGCCGTTCACCATGATCTTGATCGAGGCGGCGGGGTCGTCGGTACCCCGCGCCCGGCCGATGCAGTCGAAGCGGGGCTTGCCGGCCGGCCGGTACTCGCCCGTCTTCAGATCGCGGGCGAGGATCGTGCTCTTGCCGCCGTCGCCCGGGACCTTCTTGTAGAAGCCGTACCCGGCCTTCCCGCCCAGTGCCCCCTCGGCGATCATGGCCAGGAGCCAGGGAGGGGAGACGAAGGCCTCGCGCTCCTCGTCCTGGGGGCAGCCGTCGTGCACGTTGTCGAGGACGTGGGCAAGCGTGTCGAGGCCGACCAGGTCCGCGGTCCGGAACACGGCCGATCCGGGCCGGCCCATCGGCTTGGCGAAGACGGCGTCGACCTCCTCGATGGTGAGGCCCAGCCGCTCCATGTGGCGGAACACGGAGGCGATGCCGTAGACGCCGATGCGGTTGGCCACGAAGTTGGGGGTGTCCTTGCCGTAGATGATGCCCTTGCCAAGCACCGTCTCGCCAAACGCCGCCACCGCCTGGACGACCTCGGGGAGCGCGGCGGTACCGGGGACGATCTCGAGGAGCCGCATGTAGCGGACCGGATTGAAGAAGTGCGTGACCAGGAAGTGCTGCCGCATCTCCTCGGGCATGGCTTCGCTCATGGCGGCAAGCGAGATGCCCGAGGTGTTGGAGGTCACGATGGAGCCCGGCCGGCGGTGCTGGGCGATCCAGGCGAACACCTTGCGCTTGATCGCGAGGTTCTCGACCACCACCTCGACGACGAGGTCGCACTCCGCGAGGAGCGCGGCGTCGTCCTCGTAGTTGGCGGGACGGACGAGCGCAGCGTCGGACTCGCGGTAGAACGCCGCGGGCTTCAGCTTCCGGGCATTGGCGATGCCGTCGATGGCGAGGCGGGACCGCGGTCCGTCACCCGGCGGGACGATGTCGAAGAGGATGGAGGGAACGCCGGCGTTGGCGAGGTGGGCGGCGATGCCCTGGCCCATCACGCCCGCGCCCAGGACGGCCACCTTGCGGATCTGGATGCCCATGCTGCCTCCTGAATGAACGACCATTCATCGGAAGCAGAAGCGTAGACTGGCGGACCGACGCCCGCAAGTGGGAGCGGTGATTTTCCTCGACGAGTGCGTCAGGCACGGGATCGGGCGGGCCGCACCGGCCGGGGGATCCGACGGGGCTGGGCGGGCATCCGGGGGCGAGGCCCCCTCAAGCCAGCTCCACCACCGTCCAGGCATCGCCGCCCTCGCCCTCCGCGGCCGGACGCCAGCGGTGGACGTAGCGGCAGGAGGACAGCCAGCCGCGCAGGCCGGTCTTGAGGACGCCGGTGCCGTGGCCGTGGAGGAGCCAGGCCACAGGCTCGTCGCGCAGCACGCAGGCGTCGAGGAAGGCCTCGACCGCCTCACGCGCCTCCTCCAGGCGGCGTCCCCTCAGGTCGAGCGAGTTGGCGGCCGTGGGCATCCCCCCGAACGGGCGGTCCGTCTCGGGGGGTGGCGGAGCGGGCGCCGGGCGGGGCGGGTGGGTCGCGCCGGTCGGAGCGGCGGCGAGATCGGTCCGCCGTACCCACGACCGCACGCTGCCGGCCTCGACCGCCACACGGTCGCCGGTCACCTCCACGACGCGTGCCTGCACGCCGAGGGCGGGTACCGCGACGCGGTCGCCCACCACGGGCTCCCGGGCGAGCGGCGCTACAGGGGCCACCTCCATCGGCGGCTCGGCCTGGGCCCGCGCGGCCCGGATCTGGGCCAGGGTGCGACCCGCGCGGGCCAGGTCGGGATCGGCCTGGAGGGCCGCTACGAGCTCCCGGACCCGGGCCTCGACCTCGTCCAGCCGGCGCCCGAACCCCTCGGCGACGCGGCGTTCCAGGTCCCGGGTGCGCCGCCGGAGCGCCTCCTCGCGGCCGGCGAGCGCCTCGTCCCGACGCCGGACCTCCGCCTCCCGGCCGGCGAGCGCCTCGCCCCGCCGCCGGATGGAGGCCAGCTCCTCCTCCATGCGGGTGAGGAGCGCCTCGATGTCGCGACCCCCCTCGCCGAGGAACTCCGCGGCGCGGTCGAGCACGGGTACGGGCAGGCCGAGGTGCCGGGCCACGCCGAGCGCGTGGGACTGCCCCGCGAGGTCGGGCACGATCCGGAAGGTGGGCCGGCCGTCTTCGTAGCGGGCACCGGCCATGCGGAAGCGGGCATCGGAGGCGGCCAGCACCTTGAGCTCGACGTAGTGCGTGGTGACCACCACCCGGGCCCCCGCGTCCACCATGGCCTCCACCGCCGCCCGGGCGAGCGCGGCCCCCTGGCCGGGATCCGTCCCGGCCGCCACCTCGTCCACGAGGAGGAGGGCGCCGGGCCGGGCGGCCTCGATCATGGTCCTGAGCGCGAGCAGGCGGGCCGAGAACGTGGAGAGGTCGCGCTCCACCGCCTGGAGGTCGCCCACATCGGCGAGCACGGGGTCGAGGAGGTCCACGCGGGAGCCGGGGGCCGCGGGGAACGGGATGCCGGCCCGGACGAAGAGCGCCGCCAGCCCCAGGGTCTTGAGCGCCACCGTCTTGCCGCCGGCGTTGGGTCCGGTGAGCACCAGCCCGGGCCGCGTGCCGTCCACGCCGAGGTCGTTGGGCACCACGTCCACGCCGCGCAGGACCAGGATCGGGTGCCTCGCCTCCCGGAGGTCGACCACGGCCTCCGTGCCCACGCGGGGGATGGTGCCGCCCAGCGAGCGACCGAGCGCGGCGCGCGCCGAGGCCAGGTCGAGGGCCGCGACCGCGTCCAGCGCGGTCTGGATCGGCGCCCGGACCCCGCCGAGAATCGCCGACAGGTGGGCCAGGATCCGGTGCTCCTCCCGACGGACGGTCGCCTCCGCGGCCCGCAGCCGGTTCTGGGGCTCGACCGCCTCGGCGGGCTCCACGAACACGGTCTCGCCGCTGCCGGACACGTCGTGGACGATCCCGAGGCCCGCCCGACGCCCCGCCTTCACCGGCAGCACTCGGCGCCCGTCGCGGTCGGTCACGAAGCGGTCCTGGAGCACCTCGCCGAGCGCCTCGCTCCGGAGCATGCCCTCGAACAGGTCGTCCACGGCCTTGCGGGCGGCACGCGCGGCGCGCCTCAGGTCCGCCAGCTCGGGCCAGGCGGCGTCCGCAAGATCACCGGCGGGATCGAACGCCTGTTCGAGCGTCTCCACGACCTCCGGCTCCACCTCGACGGACCGCCCCAGCAGCGTGAGCGTGGGGGCCTCCTCCGCGTGCCGGTCGAGCCAGACGCGCAGATCGGCCAGGCCGCGCAGGCTGAAGGCCACGTCGCGAAGGGTCTCCGGCTCGAGCACAGCGCCCCGCGCCGCCCGGTCCACGGCGTCGCCCACGTCCGGGATCGCGCCCACGGGCACGGACTCGCCGGCGGTCTCGAGGGCCAGGACCTCGGTGACGGCCGCGTACCGGTGCGCGATCTCCCCCCGCGTGACGGCCAGGGGGCTCGCGAGCGCCGTAGCCGCCCCCCGGCGCGTGCGCGTGCAGGCCGCCAGCCGGTCGAGCACGACCGGCCAGTCCAGAGCGTCCAGCGTGCGAGCGACGAGGTCCATGGCGGTTCCGCCGCCTATCCGGGCAGCGCCGCTACTGGAGGTCGTAGAACTCCTCGAAGGGGATGACCGACATCAGGCCGTAGTCCCCCTTGACCGCGACGTCCCACGCGACCTCGGTGTCGGTGGTGACCTCCCGGATCTCGGGACGGGTGCCCCAGTTGATGAGCCGGTTGCCGTTGTCGAGCTCCTCGATCCCTCCGTGGACCTCGGCGAAGAACCCGAGATCCTCGCCGAACGACCAGACCTCGCTCAGCCGGCGGCGGTCCTCGTCCACCTCGTACTCGACGGAGAAGGTGGTGCGGTCGTCGGTGATGGACGCGAGCAGAGTGCCGGCGCGGCTCCACTTGACGTCGTGCTGGAAGGCGAACGGCTGGGTGCCCACGGCGAACCCGTACCCCTCGCGCGTGCCGAACCAGCGCACCACCTCGCCGCTGCCGACGTCCACCTCCACCACGGAGCGGGTGTTGCGCATCGAGAGGAGGAGGGTGTCGGTGTTGGGGTCGTAGTCGAGGGCGTTGGCGTGGGTCCAGTTGGACGCGCCGGCGAAGTAGCCGTCACCCCACCACTCGTTCCAGGCGGGCGCCTGCCAGTCCCAGATGGTGAAGAGGTCCCGCGTGTCGCCGTCGGGGGAACGGATGGCGATCGCGTCCCCGGCCACCTTCACGACCTCGCCCAGCGGATTCTCCCACTCGCGGATGTCGGCGTGGATGTAGGCGATGGAGCCATCGGGGAGCTGGGTGAACGCGTGGTGGGCCCCCCCCGTGAGCGTGAAGCCCTGCTCGGAGCCGTCGGCGATGGAGAAAATGCGGATCTGGGCGTTCTGCGTGCCGAAGGCTGCGGGCGTGACCATGGCGATGAGCTCGGTCGACCCGTTGCGGAGCTCCATCTTGGGGATGGTCACGTTGCCCGGCTGCTGCCAGAACCAGAGGACACTGCCCTCCCGGTCCGCCACGAGCGTGCCGGTCGTGGCGCCGAAGACCGAGGCGGCCACGTAGGCGTTGGGGGCGGCGAGGTCGTGGTCGAGGGCGCCGAAGCCCATCCTGGGGACGTGGGGAGGGAACTCCCGCGTCCACGCGGTCCCGGTGGAGGCGGACTCCACGCCGTCCGACTCGGAGACCGCGCGGAACTGGACCTCGGTGGAGGCGGGCAGCCCGACGAGGCGGAACTCGTGCTCGGTGGTGCCGTCGTCCTCGACCGACGTGGTGCGGTCGAGCGCGCCGTCGACGCCGAATTCCACCCACGAGGGGCCGGGCGTCTCGGTCGTCCAGGAGACGACGACCACCGTGGGCTCGGTGTCGTGGATCTCGACCCGGGTGTCGAAATCGAAGGATTCCTCGAGCGAGTCACCCGTCGAGGGGGGAGCGCACGCGGGCAGCACGAACGCAACGGGAAGCAGGCGCCAAAACAACATCACGACCTCCGACACCCATAAGATGCCCCAGGGTGCGCTGAAGGTACATGGATTAGTGGAAAAAAACTTGACAAGGATCGCTCCCGGAGGTGCCCGTGCGTCCGCCCGTCTTCGCCGTGCTCCTGGCCAGCCTGCTCCTCGTCGCGCTCGCCGCCTGCGGCTCCCGGGAGACCCCCTCGGTGGCCGCGGGGGAGGCGCCGCTCAAGGTCGCCTTCCTCTACGTGGGCCCGGTCGGCGACGGCGGGTGGTCCTGGGCCCACGACCAGGCGCGCCAGGATTTGGAGGCCACCTTCCCGTGGGTGGAGACCGCCTGGCAGGAGAGCGTGCCCGAGGGGGCCGAGGCCGAGCGGGTGCTCGCCCAGTACGCGGAGAAGGGCTACCGCCTGATCTTCGCGACCTCGTTCGGCTTCATGGACGCCGTCATGACCGTCGCGGCGCGGTACCCGGACGTCACGTTCATGCACTGCTCCGGCTACAAGCGGTCGGCCAACGTCGGGACCTACTTCGGCCGCATGGAGCAGGCCAAGTACCTCGCCGGCCTCATCGCCGGCCGGATGACGCGCACGGGTCGGGTCGGGTTCGTGGCCCCCCATCCCATCCCCGAGGTGATCCGGCACGTGGACGGCTTCGCCCTGGGCGTGCGGGCGGCGAACCCGACCGCCACCGTCCGGGTCGTCTGGACCAACGCATGGTTCGATCCGGGCAAGGAGAAGGAGGCCGCCGCCGCCCTGGTGGACGCGGGTGCCGACGTCGTCGCCACCGGCGCCGACTCGGTAGCCCCCCTCCAGGAGGCGGAGGCCCGCGGCGTGTACGGGATCGGGTACGACTCCGACGGGCGGCGGTTTGCGCCCGGGGCCTTCCTCACCGCGCCGCTCTGGGACTGGACCGTGGTGTACCGCCCGGTGGTACAGGCCGTGCGCGACGGCACCTGGACCTCGGGCGACTTCAACGGCGGCCTGGAGACGGGCGTGGTCCGCCTCGCCCCGCTCTCGGACCTCGTGCCGCCGGAGGTGAAGGCCCTGATCGAGGCCCAGGCCGCTCGGATCCGCTCTGGGGAGCTGGACATCTTCGCGGGCCCCATCCGTGATCGGGACGGTGCGATCCGGGTGCCCGAGGGTTCGTCCCTCCCCGACGCGGACCAGCTCACCATGGACTGGTTCGTGGAGGGCGTGCAGGGCACGATCCCGAGGTAGTCAGGGCCCCCGGTTCAACGCGTAGAGGTCCGGGACGAGCGTGTCGTGTCCCACGAGGTGGGATCGGAAGTCCACCTCCCACGCGATCTCGCCGTCGGGCGTGACCTCCCGGATGGTGCCGTCGGTCCCGTAGTTGACGAGCGTATTGCCGTTGGCCAGTCGAGTGGCCTCCCCTGCGTAGTCGGCGTAGTCGGGCACCGACTCGCCGAACGACCAGACCTGCACCAGGGTCCGGGTCTCGTCGTCCACGAGGTACTCGCGGGCGCGCTGCTGCCGGCGCCCGCCGAGCGCGTGCGTAGACAGGAGGAGCGTGCCCTCGGCAGTCCGGTTGGGGAAGTGCATGTAGTCGAACATGGCCTCGGGCGGATCGACCGCCCACGACCCCTCGGCCTGCCCCCACTGCCGGACCACCTCGCCCGCCTCGAGGTCCACCTCCACGACCGTGTCGAGTTCGAACATGGACCAGAGGACCGTGTCGGTCTCGGGGTCGTAGTTGACGGTGTTGGACATGCACGCCCAGTAGCCACCGCCCCCCACCTCCCGGAGCCAGTCGTTGCAGCGCCAGGCGGTCTGCTCGGTGCCGTCCGGCGCGACCGCGACGAGATCGAAGTGCAGGCCGTCCAGGGAGGCGTCGTACAGGAGCGTGCCGTCGGGCTGCTCGTCGTAGGTGAAGTTGAGCCTGGGGAGTTCGAGGACCTCCCGGAAGGCCAGGTCGAGCGTCTCCCGCGTGATCGAGGGGATCGCCATGGGGTCCCAGGTGTAGATGCAGCCGCCCTCGTACAGGACGTGCGTGCCGTCACGGGCGACCCTCGGGAAGAGCGCGGTGCGGTTCTGCGAGACGGCCCGGTACCAGACGACACGGCCCTGCCGGTCCAGGATGAATACGTAGAAGGGTCCGTAGTACCAGTACGATCCGACATCTACCGAGCCCAGGATCCAGGGTTCCGGACTCGTGAGGGCGGGGTCCCAGCCCACAAAGGCCGGGGGCACCAGGTCGCGGGGCAGCGACCCGGTGATGCCGCTCCACGTCTCGCGGGACCGGACCTCGCCAGCCGGACTGCGCTCCACGAACCGCAGCGCGACCTCGGTGTCGGCCGGGACCCCGAGGAGCACCTCCCGCTGGGCCCCGGCCGTGCGCGCCCGTTCGGGCGTGGGGGACCAGGTGCCGTCCTCGAAGGAGAACTCGATCCACTCCGCGTCGCTCGGGCGGTCCTGGGTCCAGGTGACGACGAGGATCGTGTGGACCTCCTCGTGGGCGGCGACCGTGACCCCGGACACGGGGACGTCGGGGGTCGGCCCGGTGTCGTCGGGACTGCCGGTGTCGGGGGGGGCGGTATCCGGGGGCGCGGTGTCCGGGGGGACGCCGGTGTCCGGCCTGCCGGGCCCGGTCTCGTCCGGGGATCCCCGGCACGCGGCGAGGACGAGGAGCAGGGAAAGCGTGGGGCGCACGGGGCCTCCGCCGTCATCGTATGCGCACTCCGCCCCGTCCGCGACGGGGAGGGGCCGCCCCTGACGGCTTCCTGACGGGCGGGCCGTGCGGCGCGCAGTCGGGTGTCGGCATACCCTGATCCGACCTCGAGGAGCGCGATGCGCGACACGACCCACGGCGGTCCGGCGATCGAGATGCGGGGCATCCGCAAGGCGTTCCCGGGGGTCGTCGCGAACGACGACGTGGACCTCGAGGTCCGCACGGGCGAGATCCATGCCCTGCTCGGCGAGAACGGCGCCGGCAAGACCACCCTCGTGAACGTGCTCTTCGGCCTCGTCCGGCCCGACGGCGGCACGATCCGGGTGCGGGGACGCCCGGCGCGGGTCCGGGCTCCCAGGGACGCGCTCCGGCTCGGGATCGGGATGGTGCACCAGCACTTCCTCCAGTCCGAACGGCACACCGCGCTCCAGAACGTGGTCCTCGGCCACCCGAGCCTGCCCTTCGTGCCGTCCTGGACCTCGCTCGAGGCCGAGGTGGCGGCCGTGGGCGAGCGCGCCGGTCTCGCCGTCGACCTCGGCGCTCCGATCCACGACCTGCCCGTGGGCGAGCGGCAGAAGGTGGAGATCCTGCGCGCGCTCTACCACGGGGCCCGCATCCTGGTGCTCGACGAACCCACGGCGGTGCTGTCCCCACCCGAGGCCGACGTCCTCTTCGACGTCCTCCGGCGCTTCCGCGACGAGGGCGGCTCGGTGATCTTCATCACCCACAAGCTGGACGAGGTGCTCGCCCTGGCCGATCGGGCCACGGTGCTGCGGCGGGGCCGGCGGGTGACCACCGTGGAGGTGGCCGGCTGCGATGCGCCCTCGCTCGCCCGGCTCACGGTGGGCCGGGATCTCGTCCGGTATGCGCGCCCGCCCGACACCCCGGCCGCCGGGCCCGAGGTCGTCGCCCTGGAGGGCGTCACGGTCCTCGGCCCCCGGGGCCTGCCACGCCTCGCGGACGTCACGCTCTCCGCCCTCGCGGGCGAGATCCTCGGCGTGGCCGGGGTGGCCGGCAGCGGGCAGGGGGCGCTCGTGGAGGTCCTCACCGGGCTCGTCCGGCCGGCCCTCGGTGCGGTCCGGCTCCACGGCATCCCGGTCAAGCGCCCCTCCCCGGCGGCCTTCCGGGCGGGGGGCGTGGCCTGTGTCCCCGAGGACCGGCTCCGGACCGGCGTCGCCCCGGACCTCTCCGTGACGGCCAACCTGGTGCTCGGGGCCCACCGCACCCGCTTCGCACGGTTCGGGGTGCTGCGCTGGGAGGCGGCCCGGGCCTGGGCCCGCGACCGGATCGCAGCCCACGACATCGCCTGCACCGGGCCCGACGCGCGGGTCCGCACGCTCTCGGGCGGCAACGTGCAGAAGGTGGTCCTGGCGCGGGAGCTGGCGACCGAGCCGCGCCTCCTCGTGGCCGCGCACCCCTGCCGGGGCCTCGACCTGGGGGCCGCCGAGGACGTGCGTCGCCGCCTGCTCGAGGCCCGCGCCCGCGGCGCCGCGGTGGTCCTGGTGTCCGATGACCTGGACGAGATCCTGCAGCTGTCCGACCGGGTGGCGGTGCTGTTCCGGGGGCGGCTCGCCGGCCTCCTGCCCGCGGCCAGAGCCACCCGGAGCGGGGTGGGGTGCCTCATGGCGGGGCTGCGGCCGTGAGGATCCGCCTCGTGCCCCGCGGCCGTCCCTCGGTCCTGGCCGAAATCGGGGTGCTCGCGGGGGCCCTCGGCCTCGCCGCCCTCGTGGGGGCCGTCGTCTTCGCCGCCGCGGGCGCTCCGCCCCTCGCCACCCTGGCCGTGCTCGTCACCGAGCCCTTCGGCAGCGCGTTCGGGATCTCCGAGACGCTCCTCGAGGCCGTGCCGCTCGGGTTCTGCGCGCTGGCGGTGGTGCTCGCGCTCAAGGTGGACCTGTGGAACATCGGTGCGGAGGGCCAGCTCTACATGGGCGCGCTCGGGGCCACGTGGGCGGGCCTGTACGGGCCCGAGTGGCCGGGTCCGCTGCGGATCCCGTTCGCGCTCCTGTGCGGGGCCGCCATGGGGGCGGCCTGGGCGTTCCTCCCGGCCGTCCTGCGCGCCTGGAGGCGCGTGAGCGAGATCCTCTCGACGCTCATGCTCAACTACGTGGCCATCGCGTGGGTCGAGCTGCTGGTCTACGGCCCCTGGAAGGGGGAGGACCGCTTCCCCTACACCGCCTTCCTCCCCGAGGATGCCTGGCTGCCCGTCCTCTTCCGGAGGGTCCACGCCGGGATCCTGCTCGTCGTCGCGCTCGCGCTCCTCCTGGCCTGGATCGAGCGCAGGACGGTCGTGGGCTACGAGGTGCGGGTGGTGGGCGCCTCGCCGGCCCTGGCCCGGTACGCGGGCCTGCCGGTCGTGCGTCGCCTGCTCGCGGTCATGGCGCTGGCCGGGGCGATGGGCGGGCTCGCCGGGGCCTGCGAGGTCCTGGGGACCCAGCACCGGCTGCACGCCGCGATCTCGCCCGGCTACGGCTACACCGCCATCATCGTGGCGTTCCTGGCCCGGCGGGACCTGGGGGCCTCCCTCGTGGTGGCTTTCCTGTTCGCGGCGCTGGCGGTCGGCGGGGACGGCCTGCCCGCGGCCAGCCCCGCGCTCTCGCCCGCCGTGGTGAAGGTGTTCCAGGGCGTCCTGCTCCTCCTCGTGCTCTCGGGCGGCGTGCTGGCCCGGTATCGGGTGGTGCTCGATCGAGCGGCTCCCCGTCCCGTTCCGGAGGACGCGTGACCCCCCTCGAGATGGCCACCGTGATCGCCGCCACGGCGGTCTCCTCGGGCACGCCCATCCTGCTCGCGGGTCTGGGCGAGCTCGTCGCCGAACGCTCGGGCGTCCTCAACCTCGGGGTGGAGGGCATGATGCTGGTGGGTGCGCTCGCCGGGTTCGCCACGGCCCACGCCACGGGCAGCGCCGCGGCAGGGGCGGCCGCCGCCGCCGGGATCGGCGCCGTCTTCGCGCTGGTGCACGCCTGGCCCGCGGTCCGGCTCGGCGTGGACCAGGTGGTCTCGGGCCTGGCCGTCGTCCTGCTGGGCGCGGGCATCGCGTCGGCCTTCGGCCGGTCCCTCGTGGGCGAGGTGGCGGCCTCCTTCGCGCCGATCCCGGTGCCGGGCCTGTCCAGGCTCCCGGTACTCGGCCCCGTCCTCTTCCAGCACGATGCCCTCGTCTACCTGGGCCTGCTCCTGGTGCCGGGGATCGCCTGGTTCGTGGGTCGCACCCGACCCGGCCTGGCGCTCCAGGTCTGCGGGGAGAACCCGCGGCTGGCGGATGCGGCGGGCCTCCCCGTGGAACGCCTGCGCATCGCCGCCACCTGCACGGGAGGCGCGCTCGCCGCCCTGGGCGGGGCCTGGCTCTCGCTCGCCGACACGCCGTCGTGGGTGGACGGGATGACGGCCGGGCGGGGGTGGATCGCGGTGGCCATGGTCCTGTTCTCGGGCTGGTCGCCCTGGCGGCTCGCCCTCGGCGCCTGGCTGTTCGGCGGGCTGGTCGCGGTCCAGTTCCGGGTGCAGGCCTTCGGGCTGCACGCGGACGTGTACCTCCTCAAGATGCTGCCCTACGTCTGCACGCTCGCGGTGCTGGTGCTGGCGGCACGCGGGCGCTGGCGCCTGCGCCTGGGCGCCCCCGCGGCCCTCGGCCGGCCATACCTCCGGGAGGGCTCCGCGTGACGATCCCGCCGCTGCTCGGGTGCGGCGCCGCCCGCGCGGACGCCCGGTGATCCGGGCCCGCATGCGTGCTACCCTCCGCGAGGTGCGACGAGGATCCGCCATCCCCCCCCACGCCGCCATCGCGTGGATCCTGCTCGCCGGCTGCGAGGACGTCGCCGACACCGGCGATCCCGTCCCCGTGGACGACGGCCGGTCGGACTGCCATCCCCTCCTGGGCGACGTGCACTGCCTGCTGCCCTGGCCGTCGTCGTACTTCCTCGCGGAGGACGCCTCCGCCCCTACCGGGTACCGCGTCGCGTTCGGACCCGAATCCCTGCCCATGAGCGAGGCCGGCGTCCGGACGGACCCCACGTACTTCAACGAGAAGGACGGCTTCTCCACGCTCGGCCCGCTGCTCGCGTACGTCCCCGACCTCTCCACCACCGGGCTGGTGAGCCACACGGACATCGGCGCCTACGCCTCTGACGATGCCTCGAGCGTGATCGTGGACACCGAGACCGGCGAGCGGATCCCCCACTGGTGCGAGCTCGACGACCGGGCCCTGGACCCGGCGCGCCGGGCGCTCGTGATCCACCCGGCGATCCCCCTCGATCACGGCCGGCGGTATGTGGTGGGGCTCCGGAACCTCGTGGACACCGCCGGCCATGGCGTCGAGGCGCCGGGGACCTTCGCGTCGCTCCGCGATGCCGTCCCCTACGGCGATCCCGACGTGGACGACCTGCACGACGTCTACGACTCGATCGTCTTCCCCGCCCTCGAGGCGGCCGGCTTCGCTCGCCGCGAGCTCACCCTGGCCTGGGACTTCAAGACGGTGAGCCGCGCGACCAACCAGGCCAGGATGCTCGCCATCCGCGACGACGCCCTCGCACGCCTCCCCGAGGGGGGGCCCACCTACGCCGTGACCTCGGTGGTGGACGGGGACTGCGGCGCCGAGGGCGCCACCGTGGGACGCACCGTCCGAGGCACCTTCACCGCGCCCCTCTACCTCACCTCACGGGAGCCCGGATCCCTCTTCACGCGGGGCGAGGACGGCCTGCCGTACGCCACCGGCGAGGTCGAGGTCCCCTTCACGGTGAGCGTCCCGTGCACGCTGCTCGACGACCCGCGCCCGGGCCTGCTCGTCCAGTACGGGCACGGGCTGTTCGGGGACCAGACCCAGGTCCAGTCCGGATTCCTCACGGCCATGGCCCAGAGGTACGGGTGGGTGACCTTCGCCGTGGACTGGACCGGGATGGCGCTGGCCGACACGCCCGCGGTGCTGTCCATCCTGGCGGACGGCCTCTCGGCGTTCGCCTCAGTCCCCGAGCGGAGCCAGCAGGGCTGGGTGGAGCAGGTGTACGCCGGGCGTCTCATGCTCGGCCCGATGGCCTCGGACCCCGCCCTCACGCTGGACGGCACCGCTCTCGTGGATCCGTCGTGCCTCGTCTTCTACGGTCTCTCGCAGGGGGCCATCCTCGGCGCCGGGTACGTCGCGATCTCACCGGACGTCCACCGCGCGGTCCTCGGGGTGGGCGGCTC
Organism: Deltaproteobacteria bacterium; assembly: GCA_041309225.1. Lineage (GTDB taxonomy): Bacteria > Myxococcota_A > UBA796 > UBA796 > JAFGLY01 > JAFGLY01. The sequence goes on from JBFYZZ010000104.1 coordinate 25,436, forward strand.
CCCCTTCGCCCTCCTGCTGCCGCGCTCCTGGGACTTCGAGCCCTACCTGCAGATCATCCAGGCACTGTACGCCGATCCCATCGACGTGGCGGTCTTCCTGGGGCTCATGCAGATGGTGTGGGATCCGGGCGAGACGGCCGCCTGGGCGCGCTACGTCACGCGCCTCCCGGTGGACGCCGGGACGCCGACCAAGGACGTGCTCCTGCAGCTCGCCGTCGGCGACGCCCGGGTCTCGACCCTCGGCGGGGCGGTGGCCGCCCGGGCGCTCGACGTGGCGCTCGTGACCCCTGCGGTCCGCGACGTGTGGGGCCTCGAGACCCGCCCCGCGCCGTTCCAGGGCTCGGCCCTGGTGGAGTTCGACTACGGTGTCGAGGAGCCCGTGGCGCAGGTCCCGTGCCCCCGGGAGACCGACACCCACGCGCGCCCCCGCGAGGAGCCCGCGGGCCAGGAGCAGGTGCGCGCCTTCCTCGAGGAGGGCGTGGTGCAGCACACCTGCGACGGGCCATGCGACCCCGACTGACAGGAGCCCGCCATGCCCATCGACCTGAGATCCGACACCGTGACCCTGCCCACGCCCGCCATGCGGGAGGCCATGGCCACCGCCGAGCTCGGCGACGACGTGATGGGGGAGGACCCCACCGTCCGGGCGCTCGAGGCCGAGGCGGCCCGGATGCTCCGCAAGGAGGCGGCGCTCCTGGTGCCGTCGGGCACGTTCGCCAACCAATGCGCCCTCCTCACGCACTGCGCCTCCTCGGACGAGGTGGTGGTGTCGGAGCAGGCGCACCTGGTCGTCCACGAGGCCGGCGCCGCGGGCCTGCTCGCCCGTGTGCAGCTCCGCATGCTCGCACCGGCGAACGGGCGATGGCCCTCGGCCGCCGAGGTGGAGCGCCGCATCCGCGTGGGTGACGACCTCCACTACCCGCGCACGGGCTGCGTCTGGCTCGAGCAGGCCACGGCGTTCGGTGAGATCATGCCACCTGCCGAGCTCGCGGCCGTCGCGCGCGTGGCCCACCGGCACGGCGTGCCCCTCCACGTGGACGGAGCCCGCTTCCTCAACGCGGCGGTGGCGCTGGGGGTGGACCCCGCGGCGCTCGCAGCGCCCGTCGACTCACTCTCGCTATGCCTCTCCAAGGGGCTGTGCGCCCCCGTAGGCTCGCTGCTCGTGGGCGGTCGCGCCTTCGTGGACGCCGCCCGCCGGCGCCGCAAGCAGATGGGCGGCGCCATGCGGCAGGCCGGCATCGTCGCCGCGCCGGGGCGGGTGGCCCTCGGCGAGATGGTGGCCCGTCTCGCCGAGGATCACGCCAACGCCCGCCTCCTGGCCGGCCTGCTGGCCCGGATCCCGGGCGTGGTGATCACGCGGGAGCCGGCCATCAACATGGTGTTCTGGCGCCTCGATCGCAAGCGGGTCGCCTGGAGCCGCGTGCGCGCCGCGCTGGCCGCCGAGGGCGTGCTCACCTACCCGCCCGAGGACGGCGAGATGCGCTTCGTCACCCACCACCCGCTCACCGAGGTGGACGTCCGGGCCGCGGCGACGGTGGTGGCGAAGGTCCTCCGCGCCGTGGGGTAGCGGGCGGCGCCGAGGGGCGACCGAGGTCGAGGGGGCCGCCGGCGCCTATGGCCTCCGGCGGCGGGCCAGCGCCGCCGACGCGGCCAGGAGCAGCAGGAGCGGCCAGGGACGCGCCGGCGCGGTGGCGCAGCCCAACGGCAGCGCGCGCCGGAACTCGCCGCGGTACGAGCGGCCCGAGGCGAACCCCGGGATCCGGCTGCAGTCCTCGGTCCACCCCGGGCCGCCCGGCCAGGCGTCCGGATCGGCGTCGTCGCAGTCGGACTTGAGGGACCAGCCGTCGCCGTCGGCGTCGAAGTCGTCGCCGCGGTCGCAGTCCTGGTCCACGCCGTCGTACCAGATCTCCTCGGCGCCGGGACGGACGTCGGGATCGCCGTCGTCGCAGTCGCGGTACCGGCCGTGGCCGATGTCGTAGCCGTCGGCGTCGGCGTCGAAGTCGCTCGACCCGTCGCAGTCCTGGTCTACGCCGTCGTACCAGATCTCCGTGCCGCCGGGATGGGCGTCGGCACGGGCGTCGTTGCAGTCGTCGCCGCCGAAGGCGTCGCTGGCGTGGCCGTCGCCGTCGGCGTCGTAGTCGCTGGCCCCGTCGCAGTCCTGGTCCACGCCGTCGTACCAGATCTCCGCTGCACCCGGGTGGACGCGGCGCGCGCCGTCGTCGCAGTCGTCGCCACCCCACGCGTCGGCGTCATGCCCGTCGTGGTCGGCGTCGTAGTCGCTCGAGCCGTCGCAGTTCCGATCCTCGCCGTCGTACCAGATCTCATGGGCCCAGGGATGGATCGCCCTGTCGGCGTCGTCGCAGTCGGCGCCGCCCCACGCGTCCGACTCGTACCCGTCGCGATCGGCGTCGAAGTCGCTCCGGTGGTCGCAGTCCTGGTCCACGCCGTCGTACCAGACCTCGACGGCCCGGGGATGGACGGCGGGATCGGTGTCGTCGCAGTCGCCGCCGCCGAACCAGAAGGTGCGGTACCCGTCGCCGTCGGCGTCGTAGTCGCTGGCCCCGTCGCAGTCCTGGTCCACCCCGTCGTACCAGGTCTCGACGGCCCCGGGATGCACCCCGAGGTCGTCGTCGTCGCAGTCGTCGCCGCCCCAGTCGGCCGACTCGTGGCCGTCGCCGTCCGCGTCGTAGTCGTTGGCGCCGTCGCAGTCCCGGTCCACGCCGTCGTACCAGGCGTCGTGCGCGCCCGGATGGATCTCGGCGGCGTGGTCGTCGCAGTCCTGGCCGCCCCATGTGTCGCGCTCGTACCCGTCGCGATCGGTGTCGGCCGGGACCGGCATGGCCCAGGAGGGGCTCGCCCACACCCGCTCCTCGTCGGTATCGTTGGAATCGTCGACGTAGGCATCGCCGAAGAAGGTGGGCCCGTCCACGGACACCCAGGCGTAGGACCATTCGGGGGCCGTGCCGGTCGTCCAGGTGTAGACCCAGGTGGTGGCGTCGAGCCGGGTCATGGCGACGTCGCCGTCGGGGCCGGTGATGACGGCGTCCGTCACCGCCTCGGCGTGGTCCGTGGGGATCCGGAGGGTGACGGTGAGGGGGTCCTCCTCGGGGTACTCGAACGCCTCGCCGAGCGTGCCGACCACCCAGCCGGAGCTGGAGTACTCCACGACGAACGGGAGCACCGGGCCGGAGGACGCGAGCGTGCGGCGGTCGAGGATCGCGGCGTAGAGGTTCTCGCGCGACCAGGCCTCCGACTCCTCGAGCACCGCGATGGTGATGCCCCCCGAGGACGCGTGCTCGGACGTGATGCGGTGGTCGAGGCCGCCCGGGCTCGTGAAGTGGTTGTCGGACCCGCCCCAGAAGCCGAGCGCGTAGCCGAACTCCTCGATGGCCGTGTACACCGATCCGCTGGCCGTCACGCCGCGCAGCGAGGGATCGTAGTCTGCGTCCGGGTCGAGCGAGTTCCCCCACGAGGAGTAGACCTCGACCGCCGGGGTGTACGCCTCCTGGAAGCACTCCCAGTCGGTGGCGGCAGGCCGGGTCGGCATGGGGTGGTGGGGGATCACGAGGATCTCGCCCCAGTTCGAGCCGAGATCCTCGAGGTACGCCTCGAGATCCTCGCAGGAGCCGATGTCGCGGGAGGTGGATCCGTCGTGCGCGAAGTCGGCCACGGTGAGGCCGGCCAGGAGGTCCTCGTCGCCGAAGAAGTAGACGTTCTTGTGGCCGAGCGGATCCGTGCCGGCCGTGAACGCCAGCTCGGCGGCCGGGACGAGGACGATGCCCGTGGCGTCGTCGTCGTGGTCGAGCACGAAGGACCAGCCGTAGGCCCAGTCGTCGCTCGCCGCGGTGAACACGTCGTTGGTGTGGTCGGTCAGGGCCACCCAGTCGAGACCGGCCTCCGCCGCGAGCGCGTCGATGTCGGAGAGGGCGTTGTAGGTGTCGTCCGCATTGGGGCCCACGTCGGAGGAGTAGCCGTCCCCCGACACGCCGCTGTGGACGTGCGGATCCCCCCCGTAGAAGGTGTACCCCTCGAACGTCTCGGAGGCGTGGGCGATGGGGGCGAGGAGGAGGAGGAACACGGTGGACCCGGGAGGTGGTTTACCAGTTCTTGACATGCTCCGGTAGAGGACGCGGGTCAGGTTTCGGGGCATTAGCCAGAAAGACATGGTATGAACTTGTGAATTCCGATCCGTGCGGGACCTCCTCAGGGGGGGCTGCACTGCCCCAGGTCGTGTCCGGTGCCGGCGCAGCCCCAGCACCGGACGTAGCCGTCGGTGCCCAGCCCGCAGGAGTGGTAGTCGCCGGTGCTCACGTGCACGAAGGTCGCCTCGGGGGGATCGAGCTGGCCGGCGCCGTTCCATCCCCAGCAGAGGGCGATGCCGTCACCGGAGAGCCCGCAGGTGTGGCGCCAGCCCGCGCTGACCTCCGTGACGGTGTCGGACGGAGGCGAGGCCTGGCCGTAGAGATCCCAGCCCCAGCAGACCGCGCTCCCGCCGACGAGGACGCCGCAGGAGTGGTCGTAGGAGCCCCCCGAGACGCCGAGGTAGGCACCTTCGGGCGGATCGGCCTGGCCGTACTCGTTCCAGCCCCAGCACTCGAGGGTGGCGTCGGGCCGGACGGCGCAGGTGTGGCAGAAGGCCGCGCTCACCGTGCTCCAGGCCCCCTCGGGCTGCCCCACCTGGCCGGACTCGTCGGAGCCCCAGCAGGAGACGAGGCCCGTGGCGTCGAGCGCGCAGCTGTGGTGCCCGCCCGTGCTGGTCGCCACGTAGGTGCCGGCGGGCGGCGTGGACTGGCCGAACGAGTCCCAGCCCCAGCACGCCACGGTGCCGTCGGATCGCACGGCGCAGGTGTGGTAGCCCCCGGCGCTCACCTGCACGAACTCGCCCTCGGGGGCGTCCACCTGCCCCTGGTCGCCGCGGCCCCAGCACAGGACCCGGCCGTCGTCCTTGAGGCCGCAGGTGTGCTCGCTTCCGGCGTCCACGGCCGTCCATCCCCCGGTGCTGGAGGTGCGGTCCCCACCCGTCTCCGTGGTGTCGAGGTGCCCGTCGGCCGTGTCGAGGCGGCCCCGGTCGCACCCGGCGACCGAGAAGATCGCGAGGATCAAGGCAGATCGTCGGTGAATCGCGCGCATGTTCCGATTGTACCCCCGGATCCGGGCGAGGGTCAAGCAGTCCCACGGGTGGAGTTGCCCTTCTCCTGGGGGCGCTGGCAGGTCGGGCGCCACGGCGCGACGGGCGATCCGGGGCAGGACCGCGGCGCGCCGGACCGTCGAGTCCGAGATCGAGTCCGAGACCGATGTCGTCGCCCGATCCCTGCCTGTCGCGACTTCGGCCGTTCTGTGGCCCGTTCACGTTCCAGATCGGGGCAGGTCCTGGGAAGTCCCTTAAGTCGCCTCCCTCCGGAGGGCCGGGCGAGTGGGGGGCTCGGGGCGCGCCGGTCCGACGGGTCGTGGCACCTCCCGGGAGTCCATCCGCGTGAACGGCGCGGTGGCACCGGCCCTGCGGGCCTGGCCGCGGGTTGCGAGGTGCTGCCGGCCCTCTGGGCCGACGTGGGGAGCGGCCCTGGCGGGCCCGCG
>JBFYZZ010000105.1:0-5777 GCA_041309225.1 Deltaproteobacteria bacterium
CCCAACAGGACGAACCTGCTTGAGGGTTGGGTTCGCCGAGGGGGATGGTGAAGCGGCACCTCTCCAGGTAGTCGCCGCCCACGTCCAGGGTGACCTGGTAGTCGCCCTCGGCCCAGGACTCAGCCTCGAAGGCCAGATCCAGGCTGCCCGAGCACCCCATCTCGGTGCAGTCCAGGATCAGCTTCCCGCAACCACTGGCCACGATTGGAGCGAGAGAGAGCAGGTTGAGAAGGCGCATTGCAGACTCCAGCCTGGGAGCGCGAAAGGAGAGGGAACCTCTCCCAAGCTCTCCCTTCCGCCGTAGCGCTCCCCGTCCGTCGTAGCCACTCCGCCAGATGCATTCGTCGCGCTCAGGCCCCCTGCGGGCCGTGCCATGCCGAGGAGCACCTGTGCCGCCGGGTCAGGGCACCTCGACCGACCCGACGAGCACGGGCTCGTCCGGCTCGCCCTGCTCGTGATGGCTCCGCCGGTAGAGCGTCACCGTGGCTGGTGGATCCTCCGGCACCCCCGCCTCGATCCGGATGACGTCGATGCAGCTGTCGTCCTCAGGGTCCATGTCCACGGGTTGCACGAGCACGTCGACCTGCCCGCCGTTCCTCCGGTAGAAGCCCTCGACCGGCTCGGCGCCCACGAAGGGCAGGTCCTCCCCCGACACCCGGAGGCCGGGCGCCGCCGCGCGGGCCGACATGGTGGCCTCGCAGGCGGTGTCGTCACAGCCGCCGCCACCGGTGTCGCTCTCCTCCCAGGAGAAGTCGTCCAACGCCTGCGCCTCCTCCCACCCCGCGGGCAGGTCGGGCGGATCGCACCCCCCGAGCAGGGCCAGGAGCGTCACGAGCGCGATCGTCACGGTGTCCTCCTTCCGCAAGGGGACCCGACGCCGCTTCGTCCTGAAGAATAGCACAGGATCGTGGCGGACACCACCACGAGGACGTCGACCTGGCCGAGCAGAATGCCGGGGTCGCCCAGCACCTCGAGCGTGAAGAGGAAGACCTGGCCGGCGGGGGCGACCGGGACCGTGCCGTGGACGGTGAGCGAGTCGAAGACGGCCTCGCCGGCGAGGCCCGGGGTGACGTCCGGGTACGCCTCGGGTGCGTCATCGGTGACGAGGCCGTGCTCGTCGACTGCGAGGTCCAGGGCCATCCGGGTGAACGTCCGAGAGTCGATGGCCTGCAAGGAGGGAGAGCGGGCGTATCGGTACTCCTGGGCGTCGTCACCGGGGCATTGCCGGTCGGACGCTGGACGGATCACCCGCATCCCGGCGCGGGGCCCCAGGACTCGTGGTCGGTGTGGCAGAGAACGCATGGGTCGCCCCTCGTGTAGAATGGGCGGGTCTCCCACCGGGTCGCCGCCATCACGCCCCTCCTGCTGCTCGCCGCCGTCACCGCGGCGCTCGCGGCCGACGTCCCGGCCTCCGACGCCCCGCTGCCACCCTTGCCGGTCATCGACCTGCCCCCGGAACCCGCCCCGCCCGGCCACCGGGCACGGGTCACGTCCACCGCCGGCCTCGTCGCCAGCGGCGTGGGCGTGGGGCTGGCCGGAGGGGCGATGATCTCGTTCGACCGGAACGAGCCCCAAGCCGGCATCGCCCTGCTTCTCTTCTCCCTTCCGCCGCTCGCCTTCGGTCCCGTGCTCACCACCACGGGCGGGCTCGACGCGGCCAGCCGGCTGACCTCGGAGGGATTCCCGGTGTCCCGGATCCCCGGGGTGATCTCGGCACTCTGCTACGGGGGTTCGTGGATCGCGCTCACGACTGCCGGAGGTTGGACCGACGAGGGGCGCGGGGCCGTGATCCCCCTGGCCCTGAGCGGCCTCCTCTACGGTGGCGCGGTGGCGGGCGGTGTCACTCAGGTCGTGCTCGACGCCCGCGCCACCCGGCGTTGGCGGGAGAGCCAGGCGACGGCGGCGTCGCAGCCCGGCTCGGGCGTGGTGGGTCCCGTCCTCGTGCCCGTGATCGGGCCCTCGGGCGCACGGGGCGTGGCCCTCTCCCTGGCATTCTGACGCGCCGTCGCCGCTACCACACGAGGCCGGACGGCACGAGGTAGGCCGCGCCGGCGTGATCGCCGGCGTCGTCGCTGCCGGGAGCGCCGATGAGGATGTCGGCGTGCCCGTCGCCGTCCACGTCGCCGGGACCGGCGAGCGCGCGGCCCGCGCGGTCGTCCGCGTCCTCGGCGACGAAGGTGGCGTCGGCGGTGGAGAGGTCGAGGGAGGCCTCGACGGGCCCGTACACGAGGAAGACGGTGCCACCTTCCTCCGTGGACCCGGTGACCAGGACGTCCGCGAACCCGTCCTCGTCCAGATCGCCGGCCCCCTCGACGTCCCACCCCGCTTCGACGCCCGCCTCCCCGCCCACGAGCGTGGCGTCCGCACCGGCGAGGGTGTCGCCGCGCCCGAGGGGCCCATAGAGCAGGTAGGCCGCGCCGGCGTCCTCCACGCCGGTGTCCACGCCCCACGCCCCGATCAGCAGGTCCGCGTGGCCGTCGCCGTCCACGTCGCCGGGGCCTGCGACCGCCCACCCCACCCGATCGTCCGCGTTCAGGCCGAGCAGCCTCGCGTCCGCATCGGTGAGGCTCCGCTCCCCAGAGAGCGGGCCGTAGAGCAGGTAGGCGGCCCCCGCCATCGTGCCGCCGAGGTCGGACTGATGGGCGCCGACGAGCACGTCGTCGAGCCCGTCGCCATCCACGTCCCCCACCCCGGTGAGGGTGTCCCCGGCCCGGTCGTTCTCCTCCTCGCTGTCGAGCCGGGCCTCGGCGTCGGACAGCCCGACATCGCCCGCGACCGGCCCACGGACGAGGTACACGACCTGACCGACGCCGGAGATGTGCGCCCGCACGAGGACGTCCGCGCACCCGTCACCGTCTGTGTCGCCGGCGCCCGCGACGCTCCAGCCGGCGTAGGAGATGCGGCCGTCGCCCAGGAGGCGGGCGTCGGCCAGCGAGAGGTCGAGGTCCCCCACGGGCACCGGACCCAGGACGAGGTACGCGACGCCGTGGACGAAGGGCTCGGAGTGGTAGGGTGCGCCGATGAGGAGGTCCGCGAAGCCGTCGCCGTCCACGTCCCCGGCACCGGCGAGGGGCAGCCCTGCGAGCTTCTCCCAGTCGTCGCCGAAGAGCCGCGCGTCGGCCAGGGCGAGCGAGCGGTCCTCCGTGACGGGGCCGTAGAGGAGGCAGGCGCCGCCCTCGTTCTTGGTGTGCATCCGGGCCGGGGCGCCGATGAGGAGGTCGGCATGGCCGTCCGCATCCACGTCGCCCGGGCCCGCGAGGGACCACCCGGCCTCGTCCCAGCCGGTCTCGCCCGTGAGCTGGACGATCCGGAGGTCGCCGAGTGTCACCTCGCCCTCGAACCGGCAGGCGGGGTCGCTCCCGTCGCAGTCCTGGTCGATGCCGTCCCCGCAATCGTCGAGCGCGCGGGGGTGGACCCGGGGATCCCCGTCGTCGCAGTCGCCGTCCGCCACCGTCCAGCCGTCCCCGTCGGCGTCCGCCGTGCCGGTGTCGTCGGCGTCGGCATCCGTGTCCACGTCGGTGTCGGCGTCGGTGTCCGCATCGGTTTCGGACGCGGTGTCGTCCTCCTCCGAGTCGCACCCCGCGAGGAGCAGGGCGAGGAGCGCTATGGCCCAGGCATGCATGGGACCTCCCGGGCGTGGTCGAACGCCGTGCAGACGCTGCCGGTCGAGAGCACGCCGGTGTCGGTGCGATGGACGGCGTACACGCTCCACAGCCACGGTTCCGGGTTGTGGTAGCCACCCGAGGACGTCCAGCGGGACGTCTCCCGGACGCTCGCCCCCGGGTGTCGGTCACCCACGTACCAGCGGGGCCCCTCGTCGGCCCACCGGCACCCGCCGTCCGGCGAGGTGTCCACCACGGTCCCGATCCCGCCCCCCCCACAACGGGGAGCCAGGAGGTGGGGCAGGAACCAGGAGGTGGCTGCGAGGCGGCAGCCGGGATCCACGTGCACCCCGCGCCGGGTCGGCGCCTCCAGCTCCCCAGACGACCGGGACCCGCTCGAGGTGTCCTGTCCATCGGGGCAGATCCACGCGGTGCGATCGCATCGGGAGGCGAACGCCATCGAGGCCACGGACCAGGCGCAGATCGTGGGGACGGCACCGGCCGCCCAGGTGGAGACGCCCGGAGGCAGCACCTGGACCGTGCCCAGGAGGGAGCGGACCCGCACCGCGTCGTCCACGAGGGTGCGGACGTCGGTACAGGAGCCGCTGTACCAGAACGCCTCCACCTGGGTTCGACGGCTGTCGAGCGTCTCCCGGAACGCACCGGCCAGGACGCGGGCGCGGACCCCCGCAGGGTGGCAACTCGGGCCCCAGCACTCGTCGTCCTCGCAGTCGGACAGACCGTCACCGTCCTCGTCTCCCGGCAGGTCGCAGTCCTCGCCGCAGGCCGGGTCCGTCGCGCAGTCGCCGTCCTCGCAGTCGAGGAGGCCGTCGCAGTCGTCGTCCCTCCCGTCGTGGCACGACTCCGGGGCTCCGGGCCCGACGGACGCGTCCGTGTCGTCGCAGTCGGTGGCGACCGCCGACTCGCCGGAGCCCGAGCAGTCCAGATCCGGGGACGGCACGGTCCACCATCGCCGCCCGTACCCGTCACCGTCGCCGTCCTCGTGACAGGTGTCCCCGCCGTCGCAGTCCTGGTCCGCGCCGTCGGCCACGATTTCCGGGGCGCCGGGGTGGACGTCGGGATCGTAGTCGTTGCAGTCCGTGGGCTCACTGGACTCCCCCATGTCCAGGCAGTCCGGATCGCCCGAGGAGACCACCCCGGTCGAGCCGTACCCGTCGCGGTCGGTGTCCCGGTAGCAGCTCTCGTGCCCGTCGCAGTCCTGGTCGATCCCGTCGTCGATCGTCTCGCCGGCCTCGGGGTGGACGGACGGGTCCCCGTCGTCGCAGTCGCCCCCGGCGACCGTCCAACCGTCTCCGTCGGCATCGGACGACCCGGTCTCGTCCCTCCCGGTGGCGCACCCCACGAGGATCAGGGCGAGGAGCGCGGCGGGGATCGGAGCGGAGGGCATGGACGGGCCCCTGTCTGGCCCGAGGGTACCACGGGTCCGGGCGGGGCCGCACGGACTCGGCGGGACGTGGACACCCCCGGCCGAGATCCCGGCCCCGGGTGCGACGACCGTCCCGAAGGCGGCTGAGGCGGCGGGTGGCTCGGAGGGGGCAGGCCGGCCGTCCGGAACGCACCGCCCGGCATCAGGGTGGGATGATCGGCTCGCGGACGGTCCATCAGGGGGTGTCCCCCTCGGGCGCCGCCGGTCACGGTCCGGCCGGACGCCCACGGCGCCAGCGTCGGACCTGCTGCGCCAGCGTCCAGGGCCAGCTACCCTCGGGGAGGTCCGTGGCGACCGGCACCTCCTCCCACCCCAGGCCTCGGATCGTCTCCGGATCGGGGGGATCCCGTGCTCCCTCCTCCGGCGGGAGGTGGCGGGTGAGGAGCCAGAGGTCCCCCCCTCCGGGGGCGGCGGGCCAGTCGAGGGCGCGGCGGCAGGTGTCGGAGTGCGGCGGAGCCTCACGCAGGGGGAGCGACGTGGGCAGCAGCCTCGACACGATCCCGAGGGAGCCGCAGTCCATGAGGAGGTCGTCCGGACGCAGCGAGGCTTCCGCCCACCGGGCCAGGACCTCGCGAACGTCGCCGGCCCTCGGGACCTCGCGAGCCTCCAGGTGGTCCGCCGGATCCCACGCGTGCCAGGGCCGGAGGCCGGGCCAGGCCAGCAACGCCCAGGCCGCCGCGAGCGCGCCGCTCGCCACCCGCACGACGGCGCCCATCCGCCCGCCGGGC
>JBFYZZ010000106.1:0-15188 GCA_041309225.1 Deltaproteobacteria bacterium
CACAAGGCGCACGCGCGCGGGTTCGGGGCAGGAGGCCTGCACGCGCTCGAGCTCTGCCTGGCGCCGGGCGGTGAGCACGACGCTGGCGCCCTCGCGTGCCAACGCCCGGGCGAGCGCCTCCCCGATGCCCGACGACGCCCCGGTCACCCAGGCCACCCGATCCTCGAACCGCCTGTGCATGGAACCTCCTCCAGCCCGAGGCTACCCCGTCGGGCCGCGGAATGGCGACCCCGGTGGTGGGCCGTGGCCCGCGCGGTGATCGGTGCGACCGACATCGCCATGCGGCGCCACCTGCCGCCCGACGTGCTCGCCTTCACGGTGACGAGGGCGATGTACGAGCGGCTCTGCAGCCTGGACGAGCGCTCCTTCCTCGGCAAGCGTTTCTGGCGCGACCTGTGTGCCGCCCGGACCGCGGGCTGATCCCCCCCTATCCCTTGCGGTGCTGGATCGAGTCGATGACGCCCGTGGTGCCCGCGGTGATCTCCGCGGCGTTGGCTTCGTCGGTGTCGAGGTGCATCTCCAGGCGGTACTCGGGGTGGACGCGCACGACCACGTCGCCGAACACGAGGGAGCGCAGGTGGCTCGTCCCGTCCACGCGCACCCGGATCTCGTCGCCGTCGCGCAGACCGTAGCCCAGGGCGTCCTCGGGCGACATGTGGATGTGCCGCATGGCGCAGATGACGCCCTCGTCGAGGTGGACGCTGCCCGCTGGGCCCTCGATGGTGAGGCCGGGCGTGCCCCGGACGTCGCCCGACTGGCGGACCGGCGCGTCCACCCCGAGCCGGTACTCCTCGGTGCGGGAGATCTCCACCTGGGTGCGGCGGCGGACCGGCCCCAGGACGCGGACCCGCTCCACCCGGCCCTTGGGTCCCACGAGGTCCACGGTCTCCTCGCACGCGAACTGGCCGGGCTGGGTGAGCGGCGATCGGACCGTGAGGGTCCGGCCCGGGCCGAAGAGGGCCTCGACGTGCTCCTGGCTCAGGTGGACGTGGTGCGCCGAGACCCCGATGGGGATGGGGCGATCCCGGCGGTTGCGCATGGCCTCCGTGGTCCCCGCCCGGTCGAGCGCGTGGTCGGTCTCCACCACGATGCTGCCCTCCTCGTCGGTGGGCACCACGAGGACGCGCACCGGGGCGTCGTCCGGGGAGATCTCGAGGGCCAGCCCGGTCGCGCGCCGGGCGTTGCGGGTCTCGTCGATCCGGACGCCGAGGAACCCGAGCCCCTGGCAGACGCGGGCCCGGATGGCGGCGTCGTTCTCGCCGATGCCGCCGGTGAAGACGAGTACGTCCAGGCCACCCATCACCGCTGCATAGGCACCGATGTACTTTCGGATGCGGTAGCAGAACGCCTGGATCGCGAGGATGGCTCCGGCATGGCCGGCGTCCGCCGCGGCCTCCAGTTCGCGCATGTCCGAGGACAGGCGGGAGAGACCGAGGAGCCCGCTCTGGCGGTTGAGCAGGTCGTCCACGGCCTCGCGGGTCATGCCCTGGCCGAGGAGGTGGAGCACGAGCCCCGGGTCCACGTCCCCCGAGCGGGTGCCCATCACGAGGCCCTCGAGCGGTGTGAGGCCCATGGAGGTGTCCACGGAGCGGCCGTGGTCCACGGCGGTCATGGACGCGCCATTGCCGAGGTGGCAGGAGACGATCCGGAGCCCGGATGCCGCGGTGCCCAGGAACCGGCCCGTGGCCCGGGTGACGTACTTGTGGCTGGTGCCGTGGAAGCCGTAGCGGCGCAGGCGCCACCGGTCGGCCACCTCGCGCGGGATGGCGTAGCGCCAGGCGTGCTCGGGCATGGTGAGGTGGAAGGCGGTGTCGAAGACCGCCACCTGCGGCACGCCGGGCAACAGCCGCTCGCAGACCTCGATGCCCTTGAGGTTGGCGGGGTTGTGCAGCGGCGCGAGGACCTCGTTGCGGCGCATCTCCGCCTTGACGTCCTCGTCCACCAGGATCGACTCGGTGAACCGGTCGCCGCCGTGGACGGTGCGGTGCCCGACGGCGGCGATGTCCTCGAGCCGTTCCACGGCGCCGTGGTCGGGATCCGTCAGGATCTGGAGGACGAGACGCAGCGCGGTGTCCGCGTCGGGCACGTCCCGGTCGCGTACCACGCGGCCGTGGGGACCGTCGTGCTTGAGGCAGGATCCGCTGGCGCCGATGCGCTCCACGATGCCGCTGACCCGGCGCTCTCCCTGGACGAAACAGGCGTACTTGACGCTCGAGGATCCGCAGTTGAGCACCAGCACGGGCCGGCCGTCGAGCGGGACCGGCTCGTCCGTCCGCGTGCGGGCCTCGTGCCGAGCGCCCATCGCGTCGGCCTGCTCGTTCGGGTCCTCTTCACGGCGGGCCAGGCGCCGGACCACCAGGGAGGCCAGGCGGCCCGCCGCGGCCGGCGTGCGGGAGAGCTCGGCGGTGAGCGCGTTGAACGGGACGAGCAGGACGCGCGCCGCGCTCGTGGCCACGACGTCGGCGATGGCGGGCTCGCCGTTGAGAAGGGCCACCTCGCCGTAGATCTGCCCGGGCTCGATCACCACCACGCGGCCGCTGGTGCGGTAGCGCGCCTCGACGGTGCCGCTCGCCACGACGCCGACCTCGCCCACCTTCTGGCCGAAACGGACGATGAACTCGCCAGTCGAGTAGTCCCGCGTCCGGGTCGAGATGGCGAGCCGGGCGATCGCAGAGTCGTTGAAATCGGCGAATACCTTGCATTCGCGGAGAATCGGGTAGATCTCCATGACGGACTCCGGGGGCGCCGTTCCCCGGCGCCCTCCCCCCGGGAGGGCGACCCCTGGGAGCGGGCGGGCCCACCCCCTATCCGCACGGCGCGATTTGTCCCCCTCCCGGGCGAGAACCCGTGATCCGCGTCGCGGATCCGAAACCCGGCCGGCGCCCGATTGCGGGCCGAGGGGGCCACGGGTAGGGAGACCCCGCCCTCCGAACGGAGACGATCCTGGACGACCCCCCGACTCGACCCCCGGCCCACGCCACGAGCCCCCGGGCCCGCCGACTCGCCCCCACGGTCGCGGTCGGGGCTGCGTACGCCGCGCTCGCCGTGTGGATCACCTGGCCGTTGCTGCTCCACCTGGGCACGGCCCTGCCCGGCTACTCGAACGTGGACGCCCTCGACACGCTGCACCTCCGGGGCGCCGCGGCGGACCTCCTCGCGCATCCCGGTAGATTTCCAAGGTCCGGTGCGGCGTTCTGGCCGATCGGGTTCTCCGTTCCGGCCTTCGCGCCCAACCTGCTCGATCACCTCCTCGCCGCGCCCTTCGTGCTCGCCCTGCCCTTCCCCGCGGGCGACGGCCTCTTCTGGATGGTCCTCGTGGCCCTGAACGGGCTCGCCGGTCACGCGCTCGGGCGCCGGATCGGCGGTACCCACGCGGCGGGGTTCCTGGCGGGCGTGGCGTGGGCCACCTGCGACGCCCTCCTGCGCGAGGCCAACCTCCAGCACGGTCCCACACTGCTCGCACCGTTTCCCCCCCTGTTCCTCGCGGCCCTGCTGGAGGCCCTCGCGGGACCGGTGCCGGGCGCCGCGCCCTCGGGGGCCGGAGGGCGGTTGGGGGTGCGAGCGGGTCTCCGGGCGGGGGCGTTCCTGGCCCTCGCCGCGCTTGTCTACTGGTACAACGCCGTCTTCCTGCTCCTCGGATCGGTGGGGATCGTGGCCGTGCACGCGCGAAGGGCGGGGCGCCTCCTCCCGGGGCTGCTCCTGGCCGGCGTGCTGGTGGCGCCCGCGCTGCTGCCCTACCTGCTCAGCTGGGACGAACTGCCCGTGCTCGGCGCGCTCGCCGTCCCCACGGTACAGGACGGCCCTGCGGCCCTCGACGCCCTGCCCGCGGACCAACGGTTCGTGACCCTCCACGGCTCCGACCCGCTCCTCCTCTTCCGGGGGGAGCCCCTCGACCGCAGCGGCCGGGTGGGGTGGGTGCTGCTCGTGGCTGCGGGCCTGGGCGCCCTCCGCACGGAGCGACGGACCCGCTGGGGGCTCCTGGCCATGGCGGGGATCGGGTTCCTGTTCGCGCTGGGCCCGTACCTGAAGTGGGGCGAGGCCCCGGTGCTCATCGCCGACCGGCCGATCTCCCTCCCCTTCCGCTGGCTGGGGCAGCTCCACCCGGTGCTCGGCCGCCTCCACTGGCCGGAGCGGTGGGCGGTGCTCGTGCCCCTGGCCCTGGCCGCCCTGGCCGCCCGCGCCCCGCGGCCGGGCGTGCTGGCGGGATTCCTGCTGGTGGAGGGGGGGGTGCTGTCGGGCAACCTCCCCCTCGCCACCCAGGAGGTGGGCCACCTCGCGGCCTGGCGCGACCTCGCCGCCGTGCGGGGAGCGGTGGTGGAGGTCCCGATCGCGCGCCGCAGCCTCGACGCCTCGCTGCCCGTGCTCCATCGGCGCTTCCACGGCCGCCCGATGGTCAACGGGATGCTGCTGCCGCCCGGCGCGTCCCCCCCCGACGGGTGGGAGGCGTGGATGGAGGCCCAGCCGCTCCTGGCCTGGATCCGCCAGGCCGAGCAGGGGGGGACCCAACCGTTCCCCGGCCAGGAGGCCGTGTGGAGCCTGGCCGCGGCGGGCGTGGGCGCCATCGCGCTGGATGCGGACCCGGCAGGCGCGATGAACCCTCGGGGGGTGGCGGAGCTGTCCGCCCGGCTGGTGGCGGGTCTGGGTCCGTACGACGACCGGGGAGCCCTGCTCGTGTGGTGGCTGGAGGCGGGCGCCGTGCCGCCCGCGCTCCCGGGCGATCCCGAGGCCTGGCGCGCGGCGCGCGAGGCCGCCGTCCGCGCGGAATCGCCCTCGGAGCGCCGCACCCTCATCCGACCCTATCGGGGGGCGCACCGGTCGATCCGCTGACACCCCGCCGCCGGCGTGAGGACCGGGTACGTGAAGCCTCCCTCCCCCGGGAGCCCCCCATGCCACCCGTGGCCCTCCTCCTCCTCCCCGCCGCCGCCGCCCAGGCCACCTCGGGTTCAGCCAACCCCGACCTGTCGCTCATCCTCGACGTCACAGGCGCGTACTTCACCGCCGAGGAGCCCTACGCCCCCGGCGGGCACGATCCCCACGCCACGGGGCTCGCGCTCCAGGGCCTCGAGCTCGCGGCCAGCAAGGCCGTGGATCCGTACCTCCGATTCGACGCGAACCTCGTCTTTACGCTAGAAGGCGTGGAGATCGAGGAGGCCTTCGCCACCACGCTCGCCCTGCCCGGCCGGTTCCAGGTCCGGGCCGGGCAGTTCCTCACGCGTTTCGGCCGGGCCAATCCCTTGCATGTGCACACCTGGGCCTTCGTGGACCAGGCGTTCCCCGTGGCGCGGGTACTGGGCGCCGAGGGGAGCGGGGGTCTGGGGGCGGAGGCCTCGTGGCTCGCACCCCTGCCCTGGTCCCTGGAGGTCGCGATCGCGGGCACGGCCTCCGGGACCGCACACGTCCACGGCGAGGAGGCCGTCGAGGAGGAGCACCACCACGTCCATCCGCTCGCCACGGCCACGGTGGAGCAGTTCTTCCCCCTGGGTGACGACTGGTCGGTCCTGTGGGGATTGTCGGGCGCGGCGGGGCCCGATCCCGCCACCGGGGAGGACGAGGCCGCGATCGCCGGCACGGACCTCACCCTCCAGTGGCGTCCCCTCCGGGGAGGCCGGATCGCCCGCGTCCGGCTCGAGAGCGAGTGGTTCTGGCGGGAGCGCACCGTGGGCCGGCACGCCTGGACCGACCTCTCCGGGTACACCCAGATCACGTGGCGGTTCGCCCGGCGTTGGGAGGCCGGGGGTCGCCACGAGTACGGCGCCGCGGCCGTTCCGGTGAGCGGGGAGAACCTCCCGGATCCCTCGGATCCCACCTGGACCGCCGATCGCCACCGGGGCGCCCTGGCCCTCACCTTCCGGCCCTCCGAGTTCTCGCGGCTCCGACTGCAGGGGGCGACCGACCTGGCCGGGTGGATCGACCGGCCAGAGTACGCCGCGCTCCTCGCGTTCGAGGTCTCGGCGGGCGCGCACGGCGCCCACACGTTCTAGGGAGGGACCATGTCGCTCCGCCTGCTGCGCCCCTGGGTCCTCCTCGCCGCCCTGTTCGTCGCCGGTCCGGCCGTCGCCGCGGTGCGGGTGGTGACCACCGTCCCCGACCTCGCCGCCCTCACGCTCGCCGTGGGTGGCGACGACGTGCACGTCGTCTCCATGGCCCGGCCCGGCGAGGATCCCCACTTCGTGGACGCCAAACCGAGCCTGGCGCTCGACCTGTCCCGGGCCGACCTGCTCGTCCTCGTGGGTCTCGACCTCGAGATCGGCTGGCTGCCGCCGCTGCTCACCGGGTCCCGCAACGCGCGGATCCAGAGGGGTGCGCCGGGCTGGCTCGACGCCTCCACGCTGGTCCAGGTGCTGGAGAGGCCCACCGCGCCGGTGGACCGGTCCATGGGCGACATCCATCCGGGCGGCAACCCCCACTACCTGCACGACCCTCGCCGCGCGGGGCTCGTGGCCGAGGGGATCGCAGTCCGGCTCGCGGCCATCGATCCGGTGCACGCGGCCGCCTACCGGGCCCGCACCGACGCCTTCCGGGCCGCGCTCGACGCCGAGTTGCTCCGCTGGACGGAGCAGGCCGCCTCGCTCCGGGGGGCCCCGGTGGTGGCCTGGCACCGATCGTGGGCCTACCTCGCGGACTGGCTCGGATTTCGCATCGTGGCGGAGCTGGAGCCCAAGCCCGGTATCCCGCCCACCCCCGCCCACGTGGCCCGCGTGGTGGGGACGGCCAGGGCGGAGAACGTCCGGATCGTGCTCCAGGAGAGCTACTTCCCCACGACCAACGGGCGGGCGGTGGCCGAGCGGGCCGGCGCCCGGCTCGTGGTGGTGCCCGGCTGCGCCGACGTGGCGGCGGGCCAGACCTACCTCCAGCACGTGGATGCGCTGGTGGTCGCCCTGGTGGGCGGGCGCTGACGTGGAGCATCCCCTCCACCGCGACCGCTGCGCCCCGGGTCACGTCCTGCTCGAGGCCGGGGGGCTCCTCGTGGGGTACGCCGGACGGCCGCTGCTCCCTCCGCTGCACCTCGAGGTCCGGTGCGGGGAGTTCCTGGCCGTCGTGGGGCGCAACGGCGCGGGCAAGACCACCCTCTTCCGCACCCTCCTGGGCCTGCTCCCGCCCGTGGGGGGCCGCTTCCACCACCATGCCGAACGGGTGGCCTACGTGCCCCAGCGCATCGCGTTCGACGACCTCCACCCCGTCACGGTGGCCGACGTGGTGGCCATGGGCACGCTCGGGCCCTGGGTGCGCGGCGCGTTCGGCGGTGCGAGGGCGCGCGAGGCGACGGCCGCGGCCCTCGCGGAGCTGAACGTGGTGGACCTCGCCCGGCACACCTTCCGCTCGCTCTCGGAGGGCCAGAAGCAGCGGGTCCTGCTCGCTCGGGTCCTCGCGTCGGGCGCGAACCTGGTGTTCCTCGACGAGCCGACCGCAGCCATGGACGCCGTGGCGGAGGCCGAGAGCATGGACCTGCTCGGCCACCTCCAGGAGCGGCACGGCATGGCCCTCGTCGTGGTGAGCCACCACCTCGCGGTGGCCTTCGCTGCGGCGTCGCGCGTGCTCTTCCTGGACCCGGACGCGCCCGCACCGGTGCTCGGCACACCCACAGAGGTACTTCGGGATCCGACCTTCGCCGCCCGCTACGGGGCCCACGTGGGGGAGGTGGTCCGTGGATAGCCCGCCGTCCCTGGCGGACTTCCTGGCGGCCTGGCCGCTCTTCCGCGAGGCCGTGCTCTGCGCGTCGGTCGCAGGCCTCGTCCTCGGCTACCTGGGCGTGCACGTGGTGATGCGACGGATGGTGTTCGTGGCCGCCACCCTGGCCCAGGGCGCGGGGCTCGGCGTGGCGCTCGCGTTCTGGGCCGGCATCGCGCTGGGCGTGGGGGTGCCGCCCGTGGTGGGCGCCACCCTCGCGTCGCTCGCGGTGGCGGTCCTGCTCGGCCTGCCGTCCGCCCGCCTGGGCACCTCGCACGAGGCGGTCATGGCGTTCCTGTGGCTCGCCTGCTCCGCCGGCTCCGTGATCGTGGGCAGCCGCATCACGCAGGAGGCCCACGACGTGGCCTCCATCCTGTTCGGCACGGCCGTGCTGGTGGACCCGGACGACCTTAGGGCCATGCTCGCCGTGGGCCTGCCCGGGCTGGTGCTCGGGGTCGCCGCCCGCCGTCCGCTCGTGTTCGCGGGATTCGATCCGGAGGGGGCGCGGGTCCAGGGTCTGTCGGTCCGAGCGCTCGACCTCGCCCTCCTCGGCCTCGTCACGCTGGAGGTGGCCGTGGCCACCCGCGCGCTCGGCGCCCTGCCGGTCTTCGCGTTCTCCGTGCTGCCCGCGATCGCGGCCCTCCTGGCCACCCGGTCGGTGCGGGTGGCCCTCCCGCTGGCCGACGGGCTCGGGTGCGCGGCGGGTGGGTTCGGGTTCCTGGCCGCGTTCCTGGTCGACCTCCCGGTGGGAGCCACGCAGGCCGCCCTGGCCGTGGCGATCGTGCTCGCCGCGGTCCCGGTCCGACGCCTGCGCGGGACCGGCTAGCGGGAGGGCCCCGGAGTCGCCCCACGCCAGGGACCTCGGCGCGGGGCGCATTGCGGCGGGGGGGCGCGATCCGGGCCGCCGGGCCGCCGGGCCCTACCCCCCGTACCGGCCGATGGCCACCAGCACGTCCACGGTGGACACGTCGCGGTTCATGCGCTCCTGGACCAGGCCCAGCCGCGCCCGGGAGAGGCCCACGCGCGCCGCCTCCACGTCGAGCCAGGTGACGGAGCCCGCACGGAAGCCGGTCTCCGCGAGGCGCAGGTTCTCCTCCGCGAGACGGACCTCCGCCTCGAGGCTCGCGAAGGCCGCCAGCGCGCGATCCCGGCGAGCCCAGGCGTTGCGGACCTCCTCCGCGACGTCCGCCTCCCGCTTCTCCACGAGGAGCGCAGCCGACCGGGCGCCGCTCGCGGCCTCCCGGTGCTGGGCGAGGCGCGCCCCGCCGTCCCACAGGTTCCACGACGCGGTCACGAACCCCATCCACTGGGTCTCGTGATCGGAGAAGCCCGTGTTCTCGGAGTAGTTCCAGTTGAAGGTCCCGTCCACGGTGGGCAGCCAGGCCAGGTCCGTGGCCCGCACGGCGAGGTCGGCCGCCCGGGCCCGCGCCCGGGCCGCGGCCACATCCGCACGCTCGGCGCGGGCGATCGAGAGCGCCGCCTCGAACGTGGCCGGCGGGTCGGGAACGGTGGGCGTGGCCACCTCGACGTCGGGGGACAGGCCGGTGGCCTTGGCGAATGCCTCCCGCGACTGGACCAGCACCTCCCGCATCGCGTCCACGTCGCGGTGGGCTCGGGCCACCGCGATCCCGGCCTGCAGGCGGGCGCGCTCGGGCTGGAACCCCGCCGCGACCTGGCGCTCGGCCAGCGTGTGCTGGGCCTCCGCCAGATCCAGCCCCTGCTCGGCGAGGGACACGGCCTCGCGGGCCGCACCCAGCCCGTAGTACAGGCGGGTGACGAACCCGCGGATCCGCTGCCGCTGGGCGATCCGGTCGGCCTCGGCCGCGTCCAGCCGCTCGCCGGCTCCGCGGAGCAACGGCCACGCCTGCGCGTTGAAGAGCGGCTGGGTGACGGTGGCGGAGCCCGACCAGTACTCCTTCGGCTGCACCACGATCGGTGGGATGTCGCCAAGGAGCGCCGCCATCTGCTCCGGCAGCATGGTCGAGAAGTCGAGCGCCACCTCGTACTGGTTCACGCTCCAGCCGCCCCTGCCCGTGAGACGGGGCAGGAGCGTGGTCACGGCCCGCCCCCGCTGGGCCTCGGCCGCCACCACCTGCTCCCCGAGCAGGGCCACGTCCGGGTTGTTCGCCTCCACGGCGGCGAGCACCTCCTCCAGGCTCTCGCCCTCGGCCGGCGGGCTCCACGTCGCCCCCCCGGCCAGGAGGGCGAGCGGCACCAGAACGCGGGCCGCGTGGGTCAGGCCGGCGCCCTTCGAGGGACGGAGGCGGGCGGCCCACGCACGGATGTCGGCCCAGATGGAGTAGAACGTCGGGACCATGACCAGGGTGAGGAGCGTGGCCACGGTCAGGCCGAAGATGATGGCGATGGCCATGGGCCCCCACATCTCGGCCGACGATCCGCCCCAGTGCACCCGCAGCGAGCCGTAGTCGAGGTTGAGGCCGAGGGCGAGGGGGACCAGCCCGATCACGGCGGCGAAGGCCGTGAGGAGCACCGGGCGGAATCGTGTCAGCCCCGCCTCGACGAGTGCGTCCCGCATGGAGCGGCCCGAGTCCTCCAGCTTCCGGACGTAGTCGAGGAGCACGATGGCGTTCTTCGTGACCACGCCGGCCAGCGCGATGATGCCCAACCCCGTCATGATCACGCCGAAGGGCGTGCGCGTGAGCACCAGGCCCCACAGTACCCCGACGAGCGACAGCACCACCGACGAGAGGATCATCACCGGTACGGCGAGGCTGTCGAAGTGGAGCACGAGGGCCACCAGGATGAGCGCGAGGCCCACCAGGAACGCCCGGGACAGGAAGGCCATGGCCTCCTGCTGGTCCTCGGACACGCCGCCCATCCGCAGGAGCTGGCCCTCCCCCGTGGGGTACGCGTCGATGGTCCGCTCCACCGCCTTCCGGACGGCGTCCTCGTTGTACCCGGCGAGCACGTCGCCCGTGAGGGTGACCACCCGGTCGCGGTCGATGTGCCGGATGGATCCGGTGCCTCCGGCCAGCTCGAACCGCGCCACCGAGGAGAGCGGCACGGCGGCGACGCGGGGGCCCATGTCCTCGCGGCCGGACACCCTCAGCCCGAGGATGTCCTGGAGCTCACGCCGCCGGGCCGGATCCAGCTCGACGCGCACCTCGATCTCGTCGTCGCCCTGGCGGATGGCGGTGGCCCGGGCGCCGGTGAGGGCGGTGCGGATCTCGCTCGCCACCCTAAGGGTGGAGGCGCCGATCCGCCTGGCGGCCACGCGGTCGATGCCGAGCCGCATCTCGGGCCGGCCGACGCGGTAGTCGCTGGTGAGGTCGGTGACCCCGGGCACGGCGGCCACCGCCCGCTCCACCTGCTGCGCGAGGGCCCCCACCTCGTGGTAGTCCTCGCCCACCACCTCGACGCCGATCGCAGCCCCCACCGGTGGCCCCATCCGGGCCTTCTCGATGGTGATCTCGGCGCCGGCGATGGCCGTCGTGGCGGCCCGGATCCGCTCGAGCACGTCCCGGCTCGACTCGACCCGCGGCGTCTCCCCCGCCCGGACGTGGTTCCGGTGAGGCCGGAACTGGACGCTCACACGCGCCATGTTGGTGTTCGACTGGGATCCGCGCATCGCGTTGCCGGTCACCCCGGTCTCGGCGACCCAGACCTCCACGTCGGGCTCGCCCGCGAGGACGGCCTCGACCCGCCGGACGATGCCGTCGGTGGCCTCGAGGTTGGTCCCGTCGGGCGCGCGCACGGTGAGCGTGGCCCGATCCGGCTCGATGTCCGGGAAGAACTCGACCCCGGCGTTGAGGACGGCGTAGGCGGCGATCGTGGCGACGAGGGTACCGAGTCCCAGACCCGCCGCCCGCCACCGGTGGTCGATGGACCACGCGAGCAGGTCCCGGTATCGGACCATGATCCGTTTCCGCAGCGTGTCCGCGGGCACGAGATCCGCCTCGGTGGCGATGGAGGCCGCGGAGTGGCGCCTCCGCTTCATCCACCGCGACGTCAGCACGGGCAGCACCAGCACCGCGACGCCGAGCGAGGCCGTCAGCGAGATGATCACCACGCGGGGCAGGAAGCCCATGAACTCGCCCATGAGCCCCTTCCAGAAGAGGAGGGGCAGGAACGCGCCCACGGTGGTGGCCGTGGAGGAGATCACGGGCGCCATGACCTGCTTCGTGCCCTGGACGCTCGCCTCCACGAGCCCCAGCCCCTGCTCCAGGTGCCGGTAGACGTTCTCGATCACCACGATGGCGTCGTCGAGCAGCATCCCCAGCACGAGGATGAGCGAGAAGAGCACGATCATGTTGAGCGTGACGTCCATCGCCTCCAGCAGGACGAAGGTCACGAACAGCGAGAGCGGGATGGCGAGCGCGACGAAGAGGCTGTTGCGCACGCCGAGCGCCAGGAACGACACGGCCACCACGAGGATCAGCGCGGTCAACACGTGGTTCTGGAGCTCGTGGACCTGGTCCACCACCCGGCGCGACTGGTCGGAGACGAACCGCCACTCCATGCCGGGGGGCCAGTCCTCGGCCCGCTCGGTGACGATCGTGCGGGCGGCGTCGGCGATCTCCACCACGTTGGATCCCGACCGCTTGGTGATGGACAGCGTGAGCGCGGGCTTGCCGTTCATGCGGGCGTACGTGGTGGTGTCGGCGAAGCCGTCCACCACGCGGGCCACGTCCCGCACGAACACCGGCTTGCCCTCGACGCGCTTCACCACGAGGTCCTCGACGTCGGCGGCCTTCTCCAGCTCCGCGGGCACCCTCACCAGGAAGCGCGCGTCGCCCGCCACCACCGTTCCGCCGGGCACGTTGGCGTTTTCCTGGGAGATGGCGGAGGTGAGGTCGTCGAGCGACAGACCGTAGGCGGCCAGGCGATCGGGATCGGCCTGGACGCGCACCTGGCGGGTGGCGTCGCCCGACAGCGTCACGTCGAGCACCCCGGGGATGCGCTCCAGGGCGTCCTGCAGGCGCTCGGCCTCGTCCTGCATCACCCCCGGATCCGCGTCACCGGCCAGCGCCACGATGAGCACCGGGAAGTCCTCGAAGGAGATTTCGCGGATCACGGGCTCCTGGACGTCGCCGGGCAGCCTGGGCCGGGCGCGGGACACCCGGTCGCGCACCTTCTGGAGCGCGCTCTCGATGTCCACGTCGGGCTCGAACTCGAGGGAGACCACGCTTGCGCCCTCGGCGGACGTGGACGACATCGTGTCGATGTCGCGCAGCGCGGCGAGCTCGTTCTCGAGCGGATCGGTGACGAGCGACTCCACGTCCTCGGCGGACACGCCCGGCCAGACGGTGGTGACGAGCACCACCGGGATCGGGATGTCCGGTGGCCCCTCGCGGGGCAGGGAACGGTACGACTGCAGGCCGAAGACCACCAGGAACAGCAGGGCGAGGAGGACCGTGGTGCGGTGGCGGATCAGGTAGGTGAGCATGGAAGCCTCGGGGATCCGTCAGTAGGTGACGCGGCCGCTGGTGCAGCAGGTGCCGGTGCGTTGGACCAGCAGCGGATCCCCGTCGGCCAGCTCGCGGTGGCCGAGGGTCACGACGCGGTCCCCCACCGCGAGCCCGGAGCGGACGACCACGGCGTCGTGGAGGAGGTCGCCCAGCTCCAGCCATCGCCAACGGGCCACCCCGCTCTCGTCCACGAAGGCGCCCACCCCGTCCAGCCGGGTGACCACGGCGTCCTGCGGGAGGAGCACCGCGTCCTCGGCCGCAGACACCTCGACCAGCACCCGGGCGATCATGCCGGGCAGGAGGGCACCGTCCGGATTGGCAACCTCGATCTCGGCCTTGAAGGCTCGACTCCTGGGATCCGCGGTCGGGCTCACCCCAGTGACGGCACCCCGGAAGGTGTCCGGTCGGGCCTCGGTGGTGACCGTCACCGGCACCCCTGCCGCCACCCGGCCGACCTCGCGGTCCGCCACGGAGACGACCACCTTCACCGGATCGAGCCGGACCAGGCGGCAGACCGGAGATCCCGGAGGGGCCACCTCGCCCACCTCCAGGGTCACCTGGCCCACCACGCCGTCGAAGGGGGCCCGCACCAGCGCCCGGGAGAGCGAGGTCTCGGCGAGGCGCAGGCCGGCCTCGGCGACGCGCGCGACGGTCTCGGCGGCCAGCAGTTGCGCCGGGGAGACCAGGTCGCCCATGGCGAGCACCCGCTGGTGCTCGGCCGCGGCCTGGGCCGCCTGGGCCGCCGCCTGGTCCCTACGGGCATCCCAGGTGGTGGCGTCGATGCGCGCGAGCACCTGGCCCTCGCGGACTGCCTGGCCCTCGCGGACCTCCACCGCCTCGACGTACCCGCCGAGGGGGGCGGCGAGCAGGGCGTCGCGGGAGCCCTCCACCTCGCCCGAGAGCGTGATGGTGAAGCTGCCCGCTGACGGCTCGAGCAGGGCCTCCTCCACCCGGACGACGGGGCGGCCGGCAGCCCCGACCTCGCCGGGCGTACCCGGGGTCGAGAGGGCAGGCCCGCCACAGGCGAGGAGCAGGGCGGGGAACAGGAGGACGGCGGCCTTCATCGTGCGACTCCATGGAAGAACAGGTCGAACAGGCGATCCGCGGCCCCCGCCCGCAGGGGCACACCGCGCGCGGCCGCCCCGCAGCGGAGATGGACCATCCCCACGAGGGCCATCACGGTTTCCTGCACGTCGAGATCGGCGCGGAGGCGACCGGTCCGCACACCCTCGGCCAGGACGGCGGCGAGGAGCTCGCCGTTCCGGCGGTGGACCGAGAGGAGGTCCACCTCGGGCTGCCCCTCGTCGGGCCGGTAGTGGACGGTCATGAGCAGGCGCATGCCGGCTCCGTTCTCGGCCGCGAAGGCGAGGTAGGCGGTGATGAACGCACGCAGGCGCTCCGCGGTGTCGGGCCCGTGGGCCACCGAGTCCTCCACGAGCGAGCGCAGGGCGTCGGTCCGGGACCGGACCGCCTCGAGGAAGAGCGCCTCCTTGGAGCCGAAGTGGTAGTAGAGGGTGGGCTTGGTGACCCGGGCGGCTTCCACCACCTCGCGGACCGAGGTGGAGCCGTAGCCCTGGTCCGCGAAGAGGCGGACCGCCTCGATCAGGATGCGGGAGCGCACGTCGTCGTCGGGCATCGTGGGTCTCCTGGCAGGTCGTATACCGACCGGTAGGTAGAGGACCCGTCAGGGTAGCCGCGGCGAGCGGTACCGGCAAGGGAGGAGTAGGAGGATCGCGCCCGTCCTCCCGAGGTGGCCCGTGTGGACGCCCCACGCCCTGCCCCGCCTGGCCTTCGGACCCGGCGCCCGCCTGCTGGCCCCCGGCGTGCCGGACCTCCTCGCAGCGGACGGCCGGATCGCAGGCTGGCTGCATGCCGGCGGCCTCTGGACCCGCGACGCCTCGGGCGCGCTCGCGGTGCTCGCCCTCCCGGGTGGGGCCGATGCACTCCTGGCTGCGCCCGGCGCTTGGACGGCGTTCGGTGAGGACGTGCTCTGGCGCGGCGATCCGGCCACGGGCGAGGGCGCCCTCCTCGGGCTCGCGCCCGAGGTCGAGGAGGTCCGGCCGGGCGGGGACTGGATCGTGCTCCAGGGTC